>NZ_JXSL01000027.1:0-305546 GCF_000829825.1 Paramagnetospirillum magnetotacticum MS-1
ACGGGCGATACGGTCCGCTATCACCTGATGGACGCCAGCGGCAATCAGGTGGATAGCCTGACCACGGCCCACGGCACGGTCAGCATCAATACCGCCACCGGCGATTACACCTTCACCCCCACCGGCGATTCCAGCCTGGGTGTCGGCCAGACCCTGGGCGACAGCTTCAAGGTGGTGGCCGTGGACAATCACGGCGCGGCCTCGGCCCCCAGCACCGTGGCGGTGACCATCACCGGTTCCAATGACGGCCCGACCGTCAGCGTGGCCAACGTCACCACCGCCAACGACCATACCGCCATCACCGGCCATGCGAGTGGCGCGGATGTGGATACGGGCGATACGGTCCGCTATCACCTGATGGACGCCAGCGGCAATCAGGTGGATAGCCTGACCACGGCCCACGGCACGGTCAGCATCAATACCGCCACCGGCGATTACACCTTCACCCCCACCGGCGATTCCAGCCTGGGTGTCGGCCAGACCCTGGGCGACAGCTTCAAGGTGGTGGCCGTGGACAATCACGGCGCGGCTTCGGCCCCCAGCACCGTGGCGGTGACCATCACCGGTTCCAATGACGGGCCGGTGGTCGATCTGGTATCGGGTGGTCACGGAACCGAGGACAACGCCATTCGCGGCGCGGTCAGCGCCCATGACGTGGATACGGGCGACAGGCTCAGCTACTCGCTGGTCGACAGCCATGGCAACGCGGTCGCAAGCCTTGCCACCGACCACGGCACGGTCAGCATCAATCAGGCGACGGGTGAATATACCTTTACGCCCAATGCCAATTGGGCGGGCAACGATAGCTTCAATGTTCAGGTGTCGGACGGCCATGGCGGCACCTTGACCCAGGCGGTCAACGTGCATGCCGATGCCGTGGCCGATGCCCCGACGCTCAGCCTGCAGTTGGGTGGCGGTTCGGCGGTGACCCTGCCCGGCGTGTCCGAGCATGTGACCATCGATACTTCCAACATGCATGCCACCAATAGCGGCTTTACCGTTTCCGCCCTGAATCTGGACGGCAGCGCGGGGAATCTTTCGACCCATAGCGGGCCGGCCGGGTTCGGCGTTACCGGAAACGCTTCGGGCGACCAGACGGAATTGGGCCAGTCCGGCGGCCATTCCGAGAAGATCGTCGTCAATTTTGACAATGACGTTTCCTCGGCCAATGTCTCCTTCGCCTGGCTCAACAACCAGGAACACGCCCATTACGACCTGTATCAGAACGGCGTGAAGGTGGGCGAGGGCACGGTCACCGGCATCACCGACAACGTCGATCCGGCCATCAGCCTGACCGCCGCCAATGGTGGCAGTTTCGACCAGATCGTCTTCTCGGCGCCCAGCGGCGGCGACAACGACTATCTGATCCACTCCATCAGCTACGACGTGGCCGAGCCGGGTGAGAGGGTGGTCAATTATCCTCTGAACGTATCGTCCGGCTTGACAGATACCGATGGTTCGGAGCGCTTGGCGGTGACCCTGAACGGTCTGCCCGAGGGCGCGGTCGTTATGGATGCGAACGGCACTGTGGTCGGCACCAATACCGGTAACGGGACCTGGTCGCTGCCCGGTGGTCATATCGATGGCCTGACCCTGCAGGTGCCAGCCGATTCCCACGCCTTCACCCTGGGGGCCGTGGCGACCTCCACCGAATCCGATCCCAACGCGGCTTTGGCCACGGCCAGTACCTCGGTCAGCGTCGCAGTGGCGGCTTTCGACCATGCGCCGGTGGCCGGAGACGACAGTCATATCGATAATATGGCTCAGGGACCGGCCCTGTCGGTCGCCATGGGAACCACCGTGGACGACGTGCATACCACCACGACCACCACCACCGTGGTGACCGGCAATCAGGTGAGCTGGGGCGGCCTGGACTCCATGTCCGACCCGACCACCGCCACGCCGACCACCACCGTGTCCAACGACCTCAACACGGCCAATAACGGCACGGCCAATGCCGATGTGATCAGCGTCGGCCATGACAACAATGCCAGCATCAGCACCGGAGCCGGTGACGATCAGGTGACCATTGGCCACAGCGTCAATTCCAAGATCGACCTGGGCGCAGGGACCAATGCCCTGGACGTTGGCGCCGACGTCAACGCCTCGGTGGTTGGCGGAGCGGGCAACGACACCGTCCGGGTGGGTGGTGCGCTGAACAGCAATATCGATCTGGGTAACGGTGATAATCGCCTGCAGGTGGGGGGCGATGCCAGTGCCTCCATCAGCACCGGTTCGGGCAGCGACGACGTCAAGATCGTCGGTAGCCTCAACAGCAATGTCAGCCTGGGATCGGGCGACGACGACCTTCAGATTGGCGGTTCCGCCAATGCCAGCATCGATGCGGGCGAAGGCAATGACCGGGTCCTGGTCGGCCGTGATCTTAGCTCCACGGCCAATCTGGGCTCTGGTGACGATTATCTGGAGGTCAAGGGCAACGACTGGGCATCCATCAATGCTGGTGCTGGCAACGACACCGTCAAGATTGGCGGGGCCATCAGCGCCAATGTGGATATGGGTTCGGGTGACGACCACCTGACCATCACCGGCCAAAATCTGTGGGCGACGGTGAGCGGCGGGTCGGGCACCGACTCCATCGAACTGACCGGCGTAACCAAGGCGCAGTGGGATGCCAACGTCAACGGCATCAAGGGCTACGTCAAGGACTTCGAGAACATCAAGTTCTCCGACGGGCAGGTGATCGGCGACGCCACGGCCTTCCAGGCCACCACCACGGTGACCACCACCACCACGACCCATAGCTACGAGACGCCCATCACCGTTCAGGCGACTCTCAACGACCGCGACGGCAGCGAGACGCTGTCGCCGGTGACCATCGCCAATATCCCGGCGGGCGGCCATCTGGAACTGAACGGTCAGGCTCTGACGCCGAATTCGGACGGCAGTTATACGCTTAACGTGTCTTCGGGTTCGCCGGTGACGGTGACCCTGGTCACCGACGCGCCGGTGTCGGCCAATAGTCTGAACCTCACCACCACGGTGCATTCGACCGAGGCCCATGGCGGTGACGTTTCGGTCACCACCCTGGTGGGCGTGGGCAGCAATGCTGGCGAGACCGTGGTCGATGACCGCATCGCCACCGGTACCGACCACAAGGTTGTGATCAACGCTTCCGACCTGCTGGCCAACGACACCGATGCCGATGGCGATGCCCTGAGCATTACCGCGGTCGGCGGCGCCCATCACGGTACGGTCAGCATGGATAATGCCGGTCACGTGACTTTCACCGCCGAAGCCGGTTTCAACGGAACCGCCACCTTCGACTACACGGTCAGCGATGGCCACGGCGGCACCGATACCGCCACCGTTTCCGTGAATGTGGTCGATCCCAATCACGCGCCGGTGATCGACGCCGCCCATACCACGGCGACGCTGAACATCGACGACGCCCATGCCAACACCACCAATATCGGCCAGGTGACCGCCACCGACGTGGACGGCGACACGCTGAGCTACTCGGTGCTGGCGGGCGGGACCCATCACGGCAGTCTGGTTCTGGACGCCAATAGCGGCTCGTTCTTCTACAATGCCGACGATACCAGCTGGAGCGGCACCGATACCTTTACCGTCCAGGTCAATGACGGCGAGGGCGGCACCGCCACCCAGAGCGTATCGGTTCATGTGACCGGCGGGTCCCAGGGCGGCAAGAGCGGCGGCGGAACCGGCAGCGGTCATGCCGTCGGCTGGGGCGATGGCGGCGGCCGCGATGAGAGCTGGGGCGCCAACGGATCCTGGTCCATCGATGCCATCTCCGGCGGCGGCTCCAATGGTGGGCATGTCGTCCATGCCAGCGACAACGGCACGGATTGGAGCAGCAGCTGGAGCGCCTTGGACGTCGGAAATGGCGGCCATGCGGGCACCGGCGACCGCTTCAGCATCGCGGGCGATAACCGCCATGACGAGTTCTATAACGGTCATAGCGGCGACACCCTGATCGGGGCGGCTGGCAACGACTACATGTCCCTGGAAGGCGCTGACGGCAAGCAGCATATCAGCGGCTACGACCACATCCAGATGGGCGATGGCGACAACGCCATCCTGGACATGACCACCAGCCACTACGATTACGGAAACCTGACCGTGGCCGGTGGCACGGGCCACGACGTCATCTGGTCGGCCAGCGGCGACGATCTGCTGGTCGCGGGCAATGGCGGCGACACCATCCATGGCGGTGCCGGCAACGACACCATCGTGGCGGGCGCTGGCAGCGATAACCTGATGGGCCAGGATGGCAGCGACACCTTCATGTTCGACTTCGGCGCCGGTCACGACATCGTCAATGGCGGTGCCGGGGCAACCTGGACCGACACTATCGACCTGTCCACCGACATGCATGACGGTGCCAGCATTACCATCACCACGGCCGACAACCATAGCTGGACCGTGGCGTCGGACGGCGATCATCACGCCGCAGGCGCCATCGAGCTTGGTCAGGACAAGGCGGGCACCATCACGGTGCACTCCAACCATGGTGATACGCAAATCGAGTTCACCAATATCGAGACCATCAAGTATTAAGGATGGGGTGAACGCGTTATCGGGCCTGCCCGCCTTGGCCAAGGCGGGCAGGCCCATTTTCGTGGGGGCGGGGAGGGGGAATGGACGAGGATAGGGCATCGGGCGCGCCGCAGATCCGGGGATATCGGCTCCACCGATTGGTGGCGGTGACGGATTTTTCGGAGATCTGGCTGGCCGAGGATCTGGCGCTGCGCCGGGCCGTGGCGATCAAGGCCTTCACGCCCAAACCCGACGAGAACGGCATCATCGCGCCTTTTCCCATCGCCGAGTGGCGGCGCCGCTTCTACCAGGAAGGCCGGTTGCAGGCCGGATTTGATCATCCCAATATCGTGCCGGTGATTCGCTTCGATCACGCCGAAGATGGACGGCCGTGTCTGCTGATGCAGTATCTGCCCCAATCCCTTCGCGATGAAATCGGAGCCGATATCTTTGACGGGCGCCCGGTGGAGGATGGTGTTCCCGCCTGTTCCGCTTCGCCCGCCCGGACCAGGGAGGTTTTGCTGCAGGTGTTGGCGGGGCTGGTGGAGATCCACCGGCGTGGAGTGGTTCACCGCGATCTCAAGCCGCGAAACCTGCTGCTGATGGGCAGCGACGGCGCGCGGGTGAAGATCACCGATTTCGGCATGGCCAAGCCGCCGGACGAGCCCGATGCGCCGGGAACGGAATGGTTCGGCACCCGCGAATATATCAGTCCAGAACAATACGCCAATGCCAGCCGGGCCACCGACCGCTCGGACATATTCTCGCTCGGCGTGATCGGCATCCGTATGCTGACCGGCCATTTTCCAGACCGTCGGCGGCTGGCGGCGGTGGACGGAATCCCGTCGGACTTCGCCGATCTTCTGGCCCAGTGTCTGGAGTCCGATCCCGCTGGGCGGCCCGATGCGGGCCGAATGCTGGCCCGTCTGGCGGCGATCACCTTGCCTAATGCGCCATCTCGGGCGCATGATGGGTTGCTAACCCAGGCGGCCGGATTGCCATGATTTCCTCCATAGCCTCGACGACACTGCTCAGTGGCCTTGCCACCCAGTCGCGGGTTGCCCAGACCGCCGCCGACAATATCGCCAATGTCACCACGCCCGGCTATCAGGCCGAGAGGGGGCAGGTGGTGTCGGTCAGCCCGGCCGGGGCCTCCTATGTGCCGCTGCCGCCGGAGGGCGAGGTGGATCTTGCCCGCCAGGTGATCGACCTCGATCAGGCGAAGCAAGCATATGTCCTGGCCGCCCGGACCTTTTCCAGCATCGCCAAGACGGAGAAGGACGCCCTGAACGTCCTGGCCTGATCCCATTATCTGCCATACGGAATTTCTCCCCCATGACCCATAAGCCCAAGGCCTATCTCGCCGGTCCGGCGGTGTTTCATCCGGCGGCGAAGGCCCTGCTCGACTATCTGGCCGAGATGTGCGGCCAGCACGGTATGGAAGGCGTGGCGCCGTTCGAGCCCGAGGCGGAGCATTCAGCCCTGCCGCCAGCCGAACTGGCGGCCCTGATCCGCTCTGGCAATATGGCGCGGATCAAGGAATGCGATGTGGTCATCGCCTGCGTTTCGCCCTTTCGCGGGCCCGGGGCCTGTCCGGGAACCACCTGGGAGATGGGCTATGCCGAGGGGCTGGGCAAGCCGGTGGTGGCCTGGTCCGAGGATATGCGCCCCTACAAGGATCGGGTCCCCCACGACCAGGATGAGGATGGGCGTTCGTTCTGCCGCCAGCACGGGATGCTGGTCGAGGATTTCGGTCTGGCGGAGAATCTGATGTATGCGGCTGGGCCTTGCGTGGTTCAGCCGGATTTCGAGGCGGCGCTCAAGATTGCGGGGGAACTGGCAGGCTCTCATCGGCCAGCGGCAGGGTGAAGCGGAAAACGCTTCCCGCGCCGGGATTCGATTCCACCCAGATATGACCGCCCAGGCGGGTGATGATCCGCTTGCAGATGGTCAGTCCCACACCGGTTCCGGCATAGCTGGAATGGGGGTGAAGGCGGCGGAACAGCTCGAACACATCCTGCTCCTTGGGATCAAATCCGATGCCGTCGTCGCTGACCGAGAACAGCCACTGGCGGTCTTGGCGCACGGCCGCCACCTGGATGTGGGGGGCACAGCCCTCCTTGCGGTATTTGATGGCATTGCCGATCAGATTCTGGAAAACCTGGATCAGCATGACCGAATCGGCGGTGACGTTAGGCAGGGGGATGACCGTGATCTCCGCCCGGCTGGAATCGATGGCTTCGCGCAGATTGGTTAATGCGCTTTCACAGGCGGACATGGCGGAAATTTCCGCCATCCGCCCTTCGCTGCGGCTGATGCGCGAATAGGCCAGCAGATCGTTGATGAGCTGATTCATGCGGATGGCGCCGCCGGTGACCAAATCCAGGTACTCCCGCCCGCGATCGTCAAGCCCCTCTCCGTAATCGCGCTCCACCAGTTGGGCGAAGCAGGCGATGGTGCGCAGCGGTTCTTGCAGATCGTGGGAGGCCACGAAGGCGAAGCGTTCCAGCTCGGCATTGGCCTCGGTGAGGGTTTCCACGGTCTTGGCCAGATTCTCCGCGTGCAGACGGCCGTTTTCCTCGGCCCGGACGCGATCGGTGACGTCGCGCACGATATGAAAGCCGCCGCAGGGGCGGCCATCGGCTCCGGCCAGGGAGCCATAGCTGGTCTCAAACCAGCCCGTATCGCCGTCCGCGCTCAGAGATTGCAACTGGACGAAGGACTCTCCGGCCAGGGTCCGGTCCCAGCATTCCGAGAACAGGCGAAGGCGGTCAGGGGCTTTGGCGAAAATCTCTTCGAGGGGCATGCCGATCTTGACGTCCGTCTGGAAGAAGCTCCAGCACACCGACTGATAACGGGGATTGAAGGCAGTCAGCCGTTTGTCCCTGTCCCAGGCGGCGATCAGATCCTGAGAGTCCCGCATGATGCCCGACAGACGGGCGTTGAGTTCGGAAAGATCGCGGTTGCTTTGTTCCAGCGCCCTGCCGCGCCGGTTCAACTCGCCCTCCCAACGGCGGAGCAGCACCAGCAGCATGACGGCCGTCACCAGAATAAAGGCGCAGCCCTTGGCCAGTTCCAGCAGGGAGGCCAGCCCAGGAGGCTCGCCCACGCTGATCCACACAGCCAAGGACGACAGGAAAATCCAGCTTAGTCCAACTGCGGCATAAATGCCGGTAATGCGCCAGGCAACTCGCACGGCGGGCAATCCTCTGGGAAAGGAGAGGAGCGGGAAGGACGATGCTACCAGAGTACGAAGATGACAGCACGGACGCGGAGTGTACGGGATTGGCCGACCTAAAAGAAGTAAGTAGTGTCACTGTATGGCAATGTACGTATATTCTTAAGTGTATTCAAAAATTCATCATATCATGCAAAACGAGCATGCCTTATTGGATCTAACAAAGGTTGTGCCTGAGTGGTTTTGGTCGTCATGCTGCGTTCCTAGTTGGGGTGAACAACAGTTTGTTGTCTCAAATAGAACCGCAGGAGGACGCCGTGAGGCTCGCCAATATTGGGGTAACGTACAAAATCATGGTTCTGGTTGCCGTCATGGCGCTGATGACTGGGGTCGTCGGCTCTATCGGCTACAGCAATGTCGGCAAGCTCGGGGCGCTGACAAAGGATGTGGATATGCTGGGTGACCTTGCCCTCAAGGCGTCTCGGGTCAATCAGCTGGTTCTAACCCTCAATCGTGCTGAATACCGATTGGGGATGGATCCCTCCGTTGAAACCATGAAAATCGTTCAAGATGCATCCGCCGGGTACAAGGCTCAGTTCGAAGCAGGTATTGCCGAATTGAAGGCCGATGCCTCCGATCAGGAAAAGGAACTGCTGCGCAAGGCCGAGGAGGATTACAAGGCTTATCTCGCCGAGTTGGAGGACACTTTTGCCAAGGTCCGCCAGCACGGCCGCGACGTTGATTCAAACGAGGCGCGCAGCGTCATCATCAGTTCCGTGACGTCGAGCCGGCCGGTTGCCGACCGGCTTCAAGCTTCCATGAGAGCCATAGGCGACCATTTCGACGCTAGGTCAACGGAGGGGGTGGCTAACGCCAACAAGGTCGCGGATTTCGCAAGAACCATGACATTGCTGGTGGCGCTGATCGGCATCTCGCTTGGTGCGCTTTTCGGCTTTTTGATCGGGAATTTCGGCGTCAGCGCTCCTATCGGAAAAGGGGTCGATTGCTTGCGTCAACTGGCCGAAGGAAATCTGGATATCACCATCTTTGGCGTTGGCCGCAAGGATGAGATCGGTGACATGGCCAATGCCGCCCAGGTGTTCAAGGATAACGCCATCCGCGTTGCCGCCTTGCGCAAGGAGCAAGAAGACGCCAAGGCGCGGGCCGAAAACGAGCGCCGGAGAGGCATGCTGGAAATGGCCGATCAATTCGAGAATGCCGTGATGGGGCTCGTCAAAGGCGTTTCGGCCCAGGCGAGCCAGATGCAGGGAGCATCGCAGGGCTTGTCGTCCTCGGCGCAGCAGAGTCAGGCTCAGGCCACGACGGTTGCCGCCGCCGCCGAACAGGCTACCGCCAATGTCCAGACCGTGGCCAGTGCGGCCGAGGAATTGTCTTCCTCCATCAGCGAGATCAGCCGTCAGGTCGCCGAGGCGGCCAGGATTTCGCAAATGGCCTCAGAAGAGACCGACCGAACCAACCAAATGGTCCGGGGATTGGCCGAGGCCGCGGATAGGATCGGTCAGGTGGTCAGTCTGATCACCGATATCGCTTCCCAGACCAATCTTTTGGCATTGAACGCCACCATCGAGGCCGCGCGGGCGGGCGAGGCAGGAAAAGGCTTCGCCGTGGTCGCCAATGAGGTGAAGCACCTGGCTACGCAGACGGCACGGGCCACCGAGGAAATCAGCGCTCAGATCGGAACGGTGCAGGAGGAGACGCGCCGCGCCGTCGAGGCTATCCGCAGCATCGGTTCCGTGATCGAGCAGGTTCGTCAGATTTCTTCCGGCATTGCCTCGGCTGTCGAGGAGCAAGGCGCCGCCACCCAGGAAATTGCCCGCAATGTTCAGCAGGCAGCCCAGGGAACACAGGAGGTGTCCTCAAACATTATCGGCATCACCGAGGCCGCCAATGCCACAGGCGCGGCGTCACAACAGGTTCTGGCTGGAGCCGGAGAACTGGCTCGGAATTCCGAACATCTGCGCAGCGAGGTCGGCCGTTTCCTCGACGGCGTCCGAGCCGCTTGATTTCCGATGGTTTCCCTATCCCGGCGAAGGCGAGGAAAGCCTTCGCCGGGATATACGGTCCTTGGTTCAGTCCTGTGGGCGAGCGGCCGATCCCGTCGATATAAAACATGATGATCCAGATCACGCACCGCATCCAAATCGACGAGAAGGAAATCGAGGAGAGTTTCGTCCTCTCCTCGGGGCCGGGCGGGCAGAACGTCAATACGTTCAGGGGCTCATAGCTAGGCCAAGGAGAAATCGCAAAAATATCTATTGAGAGGTGCAAACACATGGTATTCACCGTGTGTTAGCTGCGGATACTGACACGAGGAAATATGTGATGCGGCGCGTCACCTTAATGGTATTGGCAATGCTGTCGCTAACGGCATGCGATCCTGCCGTCAATCCGGTTATGGCGTTGGGTCAGAATGTCAATAGCGGCACCGTTCCGCTCCAAGAATATAAAGTATATTTCAAGGAGCCTGTGTCTGAAGTTTATAAGGCAACATTAGTTGCTGGAAATAGAAATGAGTTAAATGTTATTGATGATGGTGGCGGCAATTTTGTTGTCATTGTGCACTATGATTTCAGTATGGTGAAGAATGTTTGGGGAGGTCAATTCAGAGTTGGGCTTGATAGCATTGGTGGAAAAACAAGGCTAACGGCAAGCTTCTATGAGAAGAGTAAATATGTAACAAATTCCGTGTTAAATCCATTTGTTGAAGATATTAACTTCATTCTCTCATCTTCAGGTGTGGTGGGTGATCGAAAGTCGGGGGCGCGTTGATATGCTGCGGGCAGGCGCGCGGTGGGGGGCTGCCGTAGGAGTGATTGCGCTGTTTCTGGCGGGGTGCGTTGCGCCTGTGGCCAGGGGGAGTGCCGATGCGCCGCAGGCTATTGTGGTCGTGGCGCCGATCAAATCCAGTGATGGGGCTTATGTTTCCCCGATCAAGGCTGACGGTACTTTGGCGCAGTGGGTTGCCGAGGGTATAGGGCGTGTGGGCGAGTTCAAGCAATACGAGGACGGAAAGCGCGTCAGAGATTTCTTGATGCCGTCTGGCCCGAGTATAATCATCGGTGGTTACGCTGACAAGCGGGCGCAGGAACGAGTGGTGGAATCGTTTGGTGGTTGGGACTATATCAGGAAAACTTCTGATATATCTTTTAATACATTAGATGATCTTCGTGAATTTATTTCTTCATTTAAAGAGCGCGGCGTATATCAATCCGCGCGGGTGGCTGCCTCGTGGCTTTATCCCGAATTTTCAGCCTGCGGTCGAAAAACGTCTTGCTGAAGTAGATTCGTGTGTTTGATGCTGATCCCATGATCCAGATCACGCACCGCATCAGCATCGACGAGAAGGAAATCGAGGAGAGCTTCGTCCGCTCCTCGGGGCCAGGCGGGCAGAACGTCAACACGCTTGCTACGTCATAGCTAGACACATCACCAGCCAGTGGACGAACTCCCTGCGCCGTCGATATAAAGCCGGATGATCCAGATCACGCACCGCATCGCCATCGACGAGAAGGAAATCGAGGAGAGCTTCGTCCGTTCGTCCGGTCCAGGCGGCCAGAATGTAAATAAAGTCGAGACTGCGGTTCAGCTACGCTTCGACGCCCGCCGGTCACCGTCGCTGCCTGATGATGTGAGCGTGCGGCTTCAGAAGCTGGCGGGAAGCCGTCTGACCTTGGATGGCGTGATCATCATCATCGCCCAGACCCACCGCAGCCAGGAGCGCAACCGGGCCGAGGCGCTGGAGCGGCTGGTGGAGATGATCCGCGAGGCCGCCAAGCCTCCACCGCCCAAGCGCCGCCCCACCAAGCCCACCAAGGGGTCGCAGGAACGTCGGCTGGAAAGCAAGGGGAAGCGCGCTGTCACCAAGCGGCTGCGCTCGGAACGGCCGGAATAGGGGGGGCTGGTTTGCCGATTCTCGATACCTTTTATGCCAAGGGCGCGACCAGCCAGGCGGCCTATCGCAGCAAGGACGAGGCGGCGTTCTGGGTCAGGGCGCGGCGCAACCGCCTGCTGGCCGGGTGGGTTTGCGATCTGACGGATGAAGACAGCCAGAATTACCATCGCCTGCTTCTCGATGCCGATTTCGCCAGGGTTTCCACCTCGGCGACCGAAGGATTCCTGATGCTGAAGATCCGCAACGACCTTATGGGCTTTGGGATCTTTCTGTCCCCGATCCAACTGCAGGATGTCTGTCGCGGGTTCGAGCAACAGGCATTGCTGGACCTGGGATCGGTGTGAGGGGTTGGTGCCTTCCATTCTTTTCGTCATCCCCGCCTGCGCGGGGATGACGATCTTTTTGCGGGAATGCCCCCTTTATCCAATTGCCATTCAAACGCTCATCCCATCCGCTTGACTCTACAACCCCAGTAGTCTACAGATTAGTGGTGTTTAGAAAGAAACACACGAAAGTCTGTGTGGAACTGGAGGGTGCGATGATCGGATTTCATGAGGATGAGGCGCGGCGCTTGGCTCTGGCCACCCTGTTCGCGGTGGTGCTGGCCTTGGGGCTGGCGGCGATGATGCCCGGCGCCCAGGCCGCAGAAAGCCGTACCCTTCTCAACGTCTCCTACGATCCCACCCGTGAGCTGTACCAGGCGCTGAACGAATCCTTCGTGCGCCAGTGGAAGGCCAAGAGCGGTGAGGACCTCAAGATCAACCAGTCCCATGGCGGTTCGGGCAAGCAGGCCCGTTCGGTGATCGACGGGCTGGAAGCCGATGTGGTGACCCTGGCGCTGGCCTATGACATTGACGCCATCGCCGATAAGGCCAAGCTGCTGGATACGGGCTGGCAGAAGCGGCTGGCCTATAATTCAGCGCCTTACACCTCGACCATCGTCTTCCTGGTCAGAAAGGGTAACCCCAAGCAGATCAAGGATTGGGGCGATCTGGTGAAGCCCGGCGTTTCGGTGATCACCCCCAATCCCAAGACTTCGGGCGGGGCGCGCTGGAACTATCTCGCCGCCTGGGGCTATGCGCTGGACCGCAACAACGGCGACGCTGCCAAGGCCGAGGCCTTCGTGGCCGCCCTGTTCAAGAATGTGCCGGTGCTGGATTCGGGTGCGCGCGGCTCCACCGTCACTTTCGCTCAGCGCGGTCTGGGCGATGTGCTGCTGGCTTGGGAGAACGAGGCCCATCTGGCCTTAAAGGAGTTCGGATCGGGCTTCGAGATCGTCACGCCGTCGCTGTCCATCCTGGCCGAGCCGCCGGTGGCCGTGGTCGACAAGGTGGTGGACAAGCGCGGCACCCGCGCCGTGGCCCAGGCCTATCTCGAATACCTCTACACCAGTGAGGCCCAGGAGATCATCGCGCGCAACTTCTACCGCCCTCGCGACCCGGACGTGGTGAAGAAGACCCAGGGTACCTTCGCCCCCGTCAAGCTGTTCACCATCGACGACGTGTTCGGCGGCTGGACCAAGGCCCAGACCACCCACTTCGCCGATGGCGGCGTGTTCGACCGCATCACCGCGAAGAAGTAGGAGCAGGGCGCGTGGCCACCCTTGTCCTGAAGTTTTCCCTGCCGCGCAGAGCACCCAGCGTCATTCCAGGCTTCGGCCCGACGCTGGGTCTCACCTTGGCCTATCTGTCGCTGATCGTGCTGTTGCCGCTGGCGGCGCTGGTGATCAAGGCGGCAGGGACGACCTGGGCTCAGTGGGGTGTGATCTTAAGTGATTCCAGGGTGCTATCGGCGCTGAGCCTGTCTTTCGGTGCCGCCCTGGTTGCCGCGCTGATCAATGCGGTGTTCGGGCTGCTGGTGGCCTGGGTTCTGGTGCGCTATCCCTTTCCGGGGCGCCGTTTCGTCGATGCCGTTGTCGATCTGCCTTTCGCCCTGCCGACCGCCGTGGCTGGCATCGCGCTGACCGCCCTTTATGCGCCCAATGGCTGGCTGGGCAGTCTGCTCGAGCCCTTGGGGGTGAAGGTGGCCTTCACGCCCTTGGGCGTGGTGGTGGCCATGGTGTTCATCGGGTTGCCCTTCGTGGTGCGCACGGTGGAACCGGTGCTTCACGATGTGGACATGGAACTGGAGGAGGCGGCCGCTTCCCTGGGCGCAGACCGGTTGCAGACCTTCGTGAAGGTGATCCTTCCCTCCATTCTGCCCTCCCTGCTGACCGGTTTTTCCCTGGCCTTGGCGCGCGCGGTGGGCGAGTACGGCTCGGTGATCTTTATCGCGGGCAATCTGCCCGGCATATCCGAGATTGCGCCTTTGCTGATCGTCACCAGGCTGGAACAGTACGATTACGTGGGCGCCACCGCCATCGCCACCCTGATGCTGGGGATATCCTTCTCTTTACTGCTGGCGGTCAATCTGTTGCAGAAATGGCGCCGTGGGCGCATGGGGGGCTGAGGCCATGAGCATGAACGCGACCCGAGAGCCCGCATGGGTGCGGTGGTGTCTGACCCTGCTGGCCCTGGCGTTTCTGGCCCTGTTCCTGGCGGCCCCCCTGGCCGCCGTGCTGGCCGAGGCCTTCGCCAAGGGCTGGGGCGCCTATCTGCGCGCGCTTTCCACCGACGATACTTGGTCGTCCATCCGCCTGACCTTGCTGGTGGCCGCCATCTCCGTGCCGCTCAATATCGCCTTCGGGCTGGCGGCCAGCTGGGCCATCGCCAAATTCGATTTCGGCGGCAAGAGTCTGCTGATTTCGCTCATCGAGCTGCCGTTTTCGGTGTCGCCGGTGATTTCGGGTCTGATCTATGTGCTGCTGTTCGGGCTGCAAGGCCTGCTGGGGCCCTGGCTTCTGGATCACGATTTCAAGGTTATCTTCGCGGTGCCGGGCATCGTTCTGGCCACAGTCTTCGTGACCTTTCCCTTCGTGGCGCGTGAGCTGATTCCCCTGATGGAAGAGCAAGGACGCGAAGAGGAAGAGGCGGCGCTTACCCTGGGTGCTTCGGGGCTTGCCACCTTCTGGCGGGTGACGCTTCCCAATGTCCGCTGGGGATTGCTGTACGGCGTCTTGCTGTGCAACGCGCGGGCCATGGGAGAGTTCGGTGCCGTCTCGGTGGTTTCCGGCCATATCCGCGGGCTGACCAACACCATGCCGCTGCACGTGGAGATCTTGTACAATGAATACGATTTCGTCGGCGCTTTCGCGGTCGCCTCTCTCCTTGCCGTTCTGGCCCTTGTCACGCTGGTGCTCAAAGCAGTACTCGAGTGGTGGCACCGGGACGAACTTGCCGCCATTGGCCATTGAAGGGTCGGACATGATCGAGGTTGAAAATATTTCCAAGCGCTTCGGCAATTTCGCCGCGCTGGATCAGGTGTCGCTCAGGGTGGCTCAGGGCAAGCTGGTGGCGCTGCTGGGGCCGTCGGGCTCGGGCAAGACAACGCTTTTGCGCATTCTGGCCGGTCTGGAACAGCCCGATGACGGTCGTGTCCGATTGGGCGGCGTGGACGCCACGGGGCTGGGAACGCGGGACCGCAGGGTGGGCTTCGTCTTCCAGCACTACGCCCTGTTCCGTCATATGAGCGTGGCCGACAACATCGCCTTCGGCCTGCGGGTGCGGAAGGGTGCCGACCGCCCGTCCAAGGCCGCCATCACCGAGAAGGTCCACACCTTGCTGGAACTGGTGCAGTTGGAAGGCTTGGCCGGGCGCTATCCCAGCCAGCTTTCGGGCGGCCAGCGCCAACGCGTCGCCCTGGCCCGCGCCCTGGCGGTGGAGCCGCGCCTGCTGCTGCTGGACGAGCCCTTCGGTGCACTGGATGCCCAGGTGCGCAAGGATCTGCGCCGCTGGCTGCGTCATCTGCACGACGAGATGGGCCTGACCGGGGTTTTCGTCACTCACGATCAGGAAGAAGCCCTGGAAGTGGCCGACGAGGTGGTGGTCATGAACAAGGGCCGCATCGAGCAGATCGGCACGCCTTCGGAAATCTATGACAGCCCCGCCACGCCCTTCGTCTATCGCTTCCTGGGCAATGTCAACGCGTTGCCCTGCCGGGTGGCGGGTGGGCATGCCCAGTTGGGCGGCCTGCATGTGGGCGAAAGCCGGGCGGATGGCCCCGGCACCGCCTTCGTGCGTCCCCATGACGTGGAAGTGCTGGAACTCTCTCCCGACGCTCCCCAGGCTCGAATCCGTCAGGTGATGGTGCTGGGCCCGGTGGTGCGTGCCGAGCTGGAACTGCCCGACGGCACCATTCTGGAAGCCGAGGTTTCGCGCGACATCAAGGACAAGCTGGGCCTGCGCCGGGGCCTGGAGGTTTCGGTCTTCCTGCGCAAGGCGCGGGTTTTCGTGGGGGAGAACGTCTGAGGCGTTTCGGGGCCGTTCCGCCTACTTATAGAGCCCGATATAGGTGATGACGCCCTTGTCGGGGACGTTCTTCACATAGGTGATCTTGGGTTCGATGCGGTTGCTGGCCGGATTGAGCCAGTGGTATTCCACCCAGCCCTCGCCCTTGTCCCGGGCCACCTGGATGATTTCCTGGACCAGCAGCTTGCCGTTGCTGTCCTTGACGTTGAGGACGGACTTGCCCTCGTTCCGGGGATTGGGCGGATAGATCAGCCAGGTGCCGTTGGCGTCGATGACGTTGACGTAGATCTCGCCGAAGCGGAACTCACCCTCGCGATGGAAAGCCTCTTTTGCCTTTTCGACGCCATTGGCGGCGACCAGGGCGGCGGCCTTGATCGTCAGGGCCTGGATCTGATCCTGGGTGGGACGCTCGGCGGCCAGAGCGGACGCGGCGAATCCGAGGGCGAGGGGCAGGACAAGCAGAAGGCGGCGGCGCATCAGGAAAATCCCAGTTCGGTCAGGGTGGAGGTCAGGCGGTCGCGCGACATGGGTTTGAGCAAGACGCTGTCAAAGCCGCAATCCAGGAATTCCTGAACCTCCTCGGGCATGGCATGGGCGGTGTAGGCGGCGATCTTGACCCCTGGGCCGCCCAGGTTCTCCGCGCGGATACGCTTGCAGACCTCCTGGCCGCTCATGGTGGGCATGCTGACGTCGAGCAAGATCAGCGACACGGTATTGCTACTCAGGAAGCTGAGCGCCGCCTCGCCGCAATCCACATCCGAAACCGTCCAGCCAGCCTTGGTCAGCAGGCGGGTGGCCAGGATGCGGTTGACGTCGTTGTCATCGACGACCAGGGCGTTTTTCATGAGGAGCTCTCGGGCTGGTGAAGGGGCAAGGTGAAGTGGAAGACGGTGCCCTTGCCGACGGTGGACTGGACGCCGATGGTGCCGCCCATTAATTCGACAAGGTGCCGTGCCAGGGTCAGTCCCAGGCCGGTTCCACTATGAGAGCGTGTGAGGAACGAATCAACCTGCCGGAATTTCTCGAAAATGGCATGGAGCATTCCCTCGGGGATACCGGCGCCGGTATCCGAAACGCGGAAGATCAGATGGCCGGGCTCCAACTCGACGCTCAACGAGACTTCGCCTTTTTCCGTGAATTTGACGGCATTGGACAACAGGTTGTGGATGATCTGGCGCAGCCGCAGAGGATCGGCCCGGATGGTTTCAGGGCAATTGTCGCTGACCTGGCTGGACAGCGTGATTCCCTTAGCCTGGGCGGCGGAGTGGTGAACCGAGGCGGCCTCGGCCACCAGGGGGGCCAGCTTCACGTCCTGTACCGCCAAGGTCATGGCGCCAGCCTCTATCTTGGCGATGTCGAGGATGGAGTTGACCAGTTCCAGCAGATGACGGCTGCTCTTTTCGATGATATCGGCGTTTTCGCGGGTCTCGTCGTCGGCGGCTTCGTCGCGGATCAGCTCGGAAAAACCGATGATGCCGTTCAAGGGCGTGCGTAATT
The DNA here is from genome assembly GCF_000829825.1 of Paramagnetospirillum magnetotacticum MS-1. Classification (NCBI taxonomy): domain Bacteria; kingdom Pseudomonadati; phylum Pseudomonadota; class Alphaproteobacteria; order Rhodospirillales; family Magnetospirillaceae; genus Paramagnetospirillum; species Paramagnetospirillum magnetotacticum. The sequence goes on from NZ_JXSL01000027.1 coordinate 17,453, forward strand.
CATGGCTCATATTGGCCAGGAATTCGCTTTTCATGCGGCTGGCTTCCTCGGCCCTTTTGCGTGCCTCGTCCAGCCGGACGAAGGATTCGCCGATGCGGTCGGCCATCTGGTTGAAGGATATGGCCAGGCTGGCCATTTCGTCGTGGCCCTGGACCGGCAGCCGGTATTCGGTTTCCTGCTCGCTGAAGCGATGGATGCCGCCCACCACGGCGGTGATGCGCCGGGTCAGGAACGAGGCCATCCACACGGCGATGCCGACCACCAGGGCGATCATGATCACGGTGGAGATGGACAATTCCCGCGCCAGACTTTCCACCTGGGAGGTGATCAATGCCATCACCGCGTTGTACTGGGCCTCCAGATCACGGTTGCGCAGCGCCAGGATCTGGTCGGTATGCTCCTTCTCCCTGGAGGCGGCGGCGTGGAAGTCGTCCACATTGGCACCGATGGTGACGAAGCCGAAGCCGCGCTGCGACTTTCCATAGGGGCCGGTATAGTAGGGAATGGTCGCCGCCGTGGTCAGCTTCCACAACCCGCTCCACGAGATCTCGAACGATCCCGATCCGCCCTGGCTGGTGAGATCCATCCAGCCGGTGCACTGGGGCGCGTGGTTGAGGTAACGGCAGTCCAGGCCCAGCAGACCCTGCTTGACCAGTTCCGGGGCGCCCTTCTTCTTCAGGGATTGATCGAGGAAGGTTGGCGCGGTCTTGAGGAACTCGCCGATGGGCTTGCCGCTCTCCTTCCACTGGGCGTAGAGCCCGGTATCGAGCCACGGCACCGCCGGTTCGCCCGTCCGAGGATCGTATCCGGTGATGAAATAGTGGCGGGGATGAACCACCGAACGGCCCTTGTAGTCCCAGATGAAGGCGTAATTGCCAGACGCCGCGTCGGCGATGGGGGAATAGCGGTCATTGGTGGGCAGGATGTGGTCGGTGAATTCCATCAGGTGGTCGTGGTCAAGCGCCAGGCTGACCCAGCCCACAGTCTTGCCGCCGCGCACCACCGGGCTGACCCAACGCACCAATCCGCGAAAGCGGGTGCCGACGGGATTCTCGGTACCGGCGAAGGCGGCCTTTTCCGGGGCGAATTCGATGTTCTTCGCCGCCGCCGCCTTGGGGGTGAAGGGGCCGATGATGGGGGACGGCACATAGGCGCCGATCACGTCGGAGACGTAGATATTGTCAGGGCCCAGATCGCGAAGCGCGCTGAAATAGGTCTCGGCCTTGACGAAGGTGTTTTCACGCCGCGATACGTCGCGAAGCTCCGGGCTGACCAGATCCGAGGTGGTGACCTTGACCTTCTCGCGGCCATCCAGGCCGATGAAGGTCATTTCGAGAAAGAGGGGCCGCTCCACCTTCTGGCCGCCTTCGGTGACCGGGCGGTAGTTGAAGTTGCGCCGGTTTTCCTCGATGGAGGACTGGATCGGAGGCGCGTCGTAATGGGGGACCGCCTCGGGGCCGGGCACCCATTTGGTGCCGTCCGGGGTGACGACCCAGGGATAATGGCGCTCGATCAGACGGCTGCGGCCCTGCAGGAAGCGGCGATAGGCTTCCTCGCTGGGCTCGATCAAGGCCGCCGAGCGGATGTCGCCGTCCCGGTCGTAGAGAAAGGTGGCCACATTGCGCGCGGTGTCGGTGGTCAGCCGTTCCAGGCTTTCCCTGGCCGCGTCGTCCAAGGCCTTGATGGCCGAGTTGGTGGTACTGCTGACCACCAGTTCGGTGGTCTCGCGCATGGCCCGAGTCATGCCGGTGACGTTCTCGGAGACCCGTTCCGCCAGCCATGCCTGCCCCCGCCAGGCGAAACCCGCCAGGACCAGAAGCGGGATCACCTTGATCAGGACGAAGATGAGGATGAGTTTGGCACGAATGCCGAAATGGACGAGAAGGGGCATGACGATCCGGTCGTTGCTGCGGTCTTGCCGGGAAAAGCCCCAAACCTTATCCCGAATAGGCGAACTGTACAACTTAGGTATGTTGTTTTCCAGCCTGTTAATTGTATGAGCCCAAGGATGAAATTGGTGGTTGCCCGAAAACGCGGCTTCATTAGGATGTGGCGCTTGGAAGGGCGACACAGTCTCTATTGAAGCAGGCGGCATGAACCGACGGGTGGGGGAAATCGTAGGGCAGGTTCTGGCGCGTCTTCGCCCCAAGGCGAAGTCGCTGATCATTACCGTCTATGGCGATGCCATTTCGCATCATGGTGGCAGCGCCTGGCTGGGCAGCGTCATCAATCTGGTGGAGCCCTTGGGCCTGAATGAACGTATCGTGCGGACCTCGGTGTTCCGCCTGTCCAAGGAGGCATGGCTTTCCTCCATGCAGATCGGGCGGCGCAGCTATTACCGTCTGACCGAGATGGGGCGCCGCCGCTTCGAGGCCGCCCACAACCGCATCTATCACTATAACGGCAAGCCCTGGGACGGTCGCTGGACCCTGGCGGTGACCAATATCGACGGCATGGATGCCGAACGCCGGGATTCCCTGCGCCGCGATCTCGGCTGGCTGGGTTTCGGCCAGCTCGCCAGCGGCGTCATGGTCCATCCCGATCCCGATCAGAGTGCCGTGCGCCAAGCCCTGGCCGAGGCGGGGGTTCAGGACCGTGCCGTGATGATGACCGCCGCGGCCGAGGATTGGGTGACGCCAGAGGCGTTGCGCGACCTGATCCATACCTGCTGGGACCTGGAGCGGCTGGCCAGTGATTACAACGAGTTTCTCGATACCTTCCGTCCCTTGTGGCAGGTCCTGTCGGGTAATGGCGATCTGGATCCCCAGATGTGCTTCGTGGTGCGCACGCTGTTGATGCACGGCTATCGCCGCGCCTTGCTGCGCGACCCCATGTTGCCCGACGAATTGCTGCCCGCCAATTGGCCGGGGACCTCGGCCCGTGTTCTGTGCCGCAATCTCTACCGTCTGGTCCAGGCGGCGGCCGAAACCCATGTCATGGGCATGCTGGAAACCGCCGAGGGCCCTGTGCCCGAGGCCCATCCCGCCTATTACACCCGCTTCGGCGGACTGCAATCGGCCGACTGAACTTTCTTGAGTGTCATCCCGAGCGAATGCGAGGGATCTCATTCTGGAACGGCTTTTCCATATGGGCGCCAGAGATCCAAGCGGAGATTCCTCGCTTTCGCTCGGAATGACATATCGTGGAGAGATTGTTTGCTAGGTAAACAATCTTGTTGCCAAAGTCGTTGACCTAGTCAACAATGCCCGGAAATGGAATGAGGGTATCGCCATGCCGGGGAGTCAGGCCAAGTCCATGGAGCGCGAGGAGGGGGCGGGAACCTCCTTCGGTCCCATGACCGAGGAACTGGGCTTTCATCTGCGCCGAGCCCAGGTGGCGGCGTTCAAGCATTTCGCCCAGAGCGTCACGGCGGCCGAAGGCATCACGCCGGGCCTTTACGGCATGCTCCAGGTGATCGCCAACAATTCCGGCCTGACCCAAAGCGCGCTGGCCGAGGTGATGGAGGTGGACCGCTCGTCCATCGTCAAGGTGGTCAATGCGCTGGAGGACAAGGGGCTGATCCGCCGCGACGCCGCCCCCAACGACCGCCGCTCCTACCATCTGCGCATGACCGCCGAGGGCAAGCTGGCCCTGGCCCGTATCGAGGCTGCGGTGGCGCGCCAGGACCGTGAATTCTCTGCCGGGCTGTCCGACGACGCCCGCGCCCTGCTGATCAGCCTGCTCAAGCGTTTGACCTGATAACAAAAGACCAAAAGCTTCCGAGGGAGGAAGACCGTGAAAAGCATCCTGCGATTGACCCTCAACGGCCGCGCCCGCGAGGATCTGGTGCCCGATAACATGCTGCTGCTGGACTACCTGCGCGAGGTGACCAATCTCACCGGCACCAAGCAGGGATGTGATGGCGGCGAATGCGGCGCCTGCACCGTGCTGGTGGACGACCGTCCCCGGCTGGCCTGTTCGACGCTTGCCCATCAGGTGGCGGGCAAGAGGGTGGAGACGGTTGAAGGCCTGGCGACCCAGGGCACCATCTCCAGGCTTCAGGCCGCCTTCCACGAGAAGCTGGGCACCCAGTGCGGCTTTTGCACGCCCGGCATGCTGATGGCCGCCGAGGCGCTGCTGCGCAAGAACCCCGATCCGTCCCGCGATGAGATCAAGGCCGCCCTGGCGGGCAATCTGTGCCGCTGCACCGGCTATGTGAAGATCATCGAATCGGTGGAAGAGGCGGCCCATGCCCGCTCCTGCATGGAGGCCGCCCAATGAGCCCGAAATTCCCGAAGAACGGCACGGTCGGCGCCCGCACGCCTTTGGTCGATGGTGTCGAGAAGGTGACCGGCAAGGCCAAATACACCGCCGACATCGCCGCCAACGGCGCCCTGGTGGGGCGCATCCTTCGGAGCCCCGTCGCCCATGCCCGTATCATCTCCATCGACACCTCGGCGGCCGAGGCGCTGGACGGCGTCCATGCCGTCTGCACGGGCGCTGAAACGCCGGTCCCCTATGGCGTGCTGCCCATCGCCGAGAACGAGTATCCGCTGGCCCGCGACAAGGTCCGCTATCGCGGCGATCCCGTGGCCGCCGTCGCGGCCGTTGATGAACTGACCGCCGAGAAGGCGATCAACCTCATCAAGGTCGAATACGAGGTTCTGCCCGCCTATATGACGCCCAAGGCGGCCATGAAGGAGGGGGCCGTCGCGCTCCACGACGACAAGCCCAACAACATCCTGCGCGAGGTCCATGCCGAGTTCGGCGATGTGGAGGCGGCCTTTGGCGAAGCCGATCTGATCCGCGAGAAGGTCTACACCTTCGCCGAGGTCAATCATGTCCACATGGAACTCAACGCCACCCTGGCGGAATACGATCCCGTCCGCGACATGCTGACGCTCAACACCACCACCCAGGTGCCCTATTATGTGCATCTCAAGGTGGCGGCCTGCCTGCAGATGGACTCGGCCCGTATCCGGGTGATCAAGCCCTTCCTCGGCGGCGGATTCGGCGCGCGTACCGAATGCCTGCATTTCGAGATCATCGCCGGTCTGCTGGCCCGCAAAGCCAAGGGTACGGTGAAGCTGGTCCAGACCCGCGAAGAGACCTTCATCGCCCATCGCGGCCGTCCCTGGACGGAAGTGAAGATGAAGATCGGCCTCATGAAGGATGGCAAGATCGCCGCCCTGGCGCTCGAAGCCACCCAGGCGGGCGGCGCCTATGCGGGCTATGGCATCATCACCATCCTGTACACCGGTGCCTTGATGCACGGCCTCTATCACATCCCGGCCATCAAGCATGACGCCTGGCGCGTCTATACCAACACCCCGCCCTGTGGCGCCATGCGCGGCCACGGCACGGTGGATACGCGCGCCGCTTTCGAGGCCCTGCTCACCGAAATGGGCGAGGAACTGGGCATCGGTTCGCTGGAAATCCGCCAGATCAATCTGCTGCCCCAGATTCCCTATACGACCATGTATGCTCAAAAGGTCATGAGCTACGGCGTGCCGGAATGCCTGGAGAAGGTCAAGGAAGCCTCGGGCTGGGCGACCCGCAAGGGCAAGATGCCCAAGGGCCGGGGGTTGGGTATCGCCCTGTCCCACTTCGTCTCGGGCACCTCGACCCCAAAGCACTGGACCGGCGAGCCCCATGCCACCGTCAATCTGAAGCTCGACTTCGATGGCGGTATCACGCTCTTGACCGGGGCCGCCGATATCGGCCAGGGCTCCAACACCATGGCTACTCAAGTTGCGGCCGAGGTGCTGGGCGTGCGCATGAGCCGCATCCGGGTGATCTCCGCCGACTCTGCCCTGACCCCCAAGGATAACGGGTCGTACTCGTCGCGCGTCACCTTCATGGTGGGCAATGCCTCCATCTCGGCGGCGGAGGAGTTGAAATCCATCCTGGTCAAGGCGGCGGCCAAGAAGCTGGACGCCAGAGAGGAAGACATCGAGGTTATCGACGAAGTGTTCATGGTGGCGGGCAGCCAGGATCCCGGCCTGACCTTCCAAGAGGTGGTCAAGGCCGCCTTGATCGATACCGGCACCATCACGGTGAAGGGCACCTTCACCTGCCCCATCGAGTTCCAGGGCGACAAGAAGATCAGAGGCAGCGCCATCGGCGCCACCATGGGCTTTTGCTATGCCGCCCAGGTGGTCGAAGCCAGCGTCGATGAGATCACCGGCCGCGTCACCGCCCACAAGGTGTGGGTGGCCGTGGATGTGGGCAAGGCGCTCAATCCGCTCGCCGTCGAGGGCCAGACCCAGGGCGGCGTATGGATGGGCATGGGCCAGGCCCTGTCCGAGGAAACCCGCTGGGACGATGGCCGCATGATGCACGGCAACATCCTGGATTACCGAGTGCCGACCATGGCGGAAAGCCCCGATATCGAAGTGATCATCGTGGAAAGCCTGGACCCCAACGGGCCCTTCGGCGCCAAGGAGGCGTCCGAGGGCATGCTGGCCGGTTTCCTGCCCGCCGTCCACGAGGCGGTCTATGAGGCGGTGGGGGTGCGCTCTGTCAAATTCCCCTTAAGCCCAGAGACCATCACCGAACTGCTTGACGCAAGGGATGCTGCAGAATGAACATCCTTCCCGATTTCCGCACAATTCGCCCCGCATCCCTGGCCGAAGCAGTGGCCGCCCTGGCCGCTCCGGGGGCCGAACCCTTGAGCGGCGGCACCGATCTTCTGCCCAATCTGCGCCGCGGTTTGGGCAAGCCCGAGACTCTGGTGGATCTCACCGGCATCACCGGATTCGCCGCCATCTCGGTGGGAGCCGACGGGTCCTTGCGTATCGGCGCGGGCGCCACGCTGGAAGACATCGCCGAGGATGCCCGCATCCTGGCTTCCTGGCCGGCCATCGCCCATGCCGCCAGTCTGGTGGCGGGGCCCAGCCACCGCGCCGCAGCGACCTTGGGCGGCAATCTGTGCCAGGACACGCGCTGCGTGTTCTATAACCAGTCCGAGTGGTGGCGGTCCGGCAATGGCTTCTGCCTCAAATACGAAGGCGACAAGTGCCATGTGGTGGTCAAGTCTGACCGCTGCTATGCCACCTATCACGGTGACGTGGCTCCGGCCCTGATGGTGCTGAACGCCACGGCCGAGATCGTCGGCCCCAAGGGCCTGCGCCAACTGGCCATGGCCGATCTATTCAAGGAGAGCGGCGCCGAACACCTCGCGCTGGAATCGGGTGAAGTGTTGGCTGCCGTTTTGGTGCCGCCCGCTAGCGGTTGGGTCGCCGCCTATTCCAAGGTCCGCGTCCGGGACGCCATCGACTTTCCCCTGGCCGGGGTGGCCGTGGCGATGAAGCGTGATGGCAACGCCATCGCGGGCTTGCGGGTCGCCATCACTGGCACCAATTCGGCGCCATTGATGGTTGCCACCGATGCCTTGTGGGGCCGTTCCTGGAACGACGAGACCGCCGAGGCTCTGGTCCAGGCGGTGCGCAAGGTCTCCAACGTCTTGAAGACAACGGTCGCCGGGGTCAAATACCGCCGCAGGGTCCTGCTGGCGGTGGCCCGCAAGCAGATGGACGATCTCTGGAACGGGAAATAGCCCCATGTGCCTCGACGCCATCAAATGCGACCCCGCCGATATGGCCGCCGATGATTGCGAGGTTCTGGCGACCGCTTTGAAGTGGATGGATGGGGGGCGCCGGGTGGTCATGGCCGTGGTCATGGCCACCTGGGGCTCGGCGCCTCGGTCCATCGGCTCCTATATGGCGGTGGACGCCGACGGCACCTTCGCCGGATCGGTCTCGGGAGGCTGCGTCGAATCCGCCGTCATCTCCGAGGCGCGCGATCTGGAGGAAGGTGAGGCTCCCCGGTTGCTGTCCTTTGGCGTGGAGGACGAAACCGCTTGGGCCGTCGGCTTGCCCTGCGGCGGCAATATCCGGGTGGCGGTGTTCCATCCCGAACGCGATCTCCTGGAAGAGGCGGTGCGGAGCCAAGCATCGCGCAGGCCCACCGCCCTGGTCCTTGACCTGAACAGCGGCGCTCAGGCGCTGGTCGGTGATGCGGGGGTGATCGGTCCGCTTTCCCTCGACGAGACACGGTTGGTGGCGGCCCAGATGCATCTGGGCCAAGGCACCTGCGGCGTGGTGGCCGACGAAGTCTTCGTGCGCACCCACGAGGCGCCCTGGACCCTGATCGTCGCGGGCGCCGTCCATATCACTCAGGTGCTGGCCGGGATGGCGCGTCAGGCAGGTTTTGCCGTCACCGTGGTCGATCCCCGCCGCGCCTTTGCCGACGAGGCGCGCTTTCCCGGCACGACCCTCATTTGTGGCGAGCCCGACGAGGTGCTGGCTAGTATCACGCTCGACCGCCGCAGCGCGGTGGTGAGCCTCACCCATGTGCCACGCCTGGACGACGCGGCGCTTAGGGCGGCATTGGGCTCGGAGGCCTTCTATATCGGCGCTCTGGGCAGTACGCGGACCCACGCCAAGCGCTGTCAGCGGCTGGAAGATCTGGGACCGGCGCTAAAGCGTATCGCCGCTCCGGTGGGCTTCGACATCGGCGCGCGCACTCCGGCCGAAATCGCGGTGTCCATCCTGGCCGAGCTGATCGCAGCGCGGCGCGGCAAGCCCATGCGGGTCCGGGGCTGATATTCATTCGCGAAAACCAAAAGGCCCCCGGATTTCTCCGGGGGCCTTGGCATTTTCACCCTTAGGCGAAGGAATTAGCCGTTGACGGCATCCTTCAGACCCTTACCGGCGGTGAACTTCGGGGCCTTGGAGGCCGCGATCTTGATGGTGGCGCCAGTGCGGGGATTGCGGCCTTCCTTGGCGGCGCGCTGAGTCACCGAGAAGGAACCGAAACCGACCAGGCGGACATCGTCGCCGGCCTTGAGCGCCGAGGTAATGGCAGCAAAGGTCGCGTCGATCACATTGTCGGCGGCAGCCTTGGACAGACCGCTGAGCTCGGCAACCTTGTTCACCAGATCCTGCTTGTTCATGAGACCCCCAATGGAATTGTCGTTAGCGGTTGAAAATGACACGGCCATGGCGAACGTCAACAATTCTGTTGCATGCCGACGCCTCGGCCGAAACCCGAACCCCAGGCGGAGGGCCCACTTCATGGGGGCTTCCGGCCAACGGGGAGTTAAGCAATGTGTCCGTTTTTGCGCAACAATACAACCGTCCTGTCCCGAATTGCTGGGGGTTTTCCCCAGGATTTATCAGGCGCCGAACACTTCATCAGGTATGGACCCTAGCTCCGAGGCATTCTTGCATAGGTCGGCCAGATGCCTGGATTCGGGCAGCATCCAGTCGCGCACGAATTCGGCCACGGCGCGGATGCGGGCGGGATGGGCGGCATGCTCGGCCTTGGCTTCCAGCCGCGCCCAGGCAGAGCCGAAGGCCAGCAAGCCGGTGAGCCGCAGATAGGACGTGGCGGTCAGGCCGATATCCTTGCGCGACTGCATGACGGTTCCGGCGTCCATCCAGGCGGACAATGCCTTGTCCAGGGCACCCGCGAAGGCCGGGGAGGCGAGGCGCATGGCGTCTTCCACCTCGGCCTTGAACTCGGCCAGAGCCCGGCCATTGTCCAGGCGGATGACCCGTCCGGCCACTGTGGCGGCCTGAATGCCGTTGGTGCCTTCGTAGATGCGGGTGATGCGGCCATCGCGAAGGATCTGTTCCACCCGGTATTCGCGCAGGAAGCCATAGCCGCCATGCACCTGGATGGCGTGGTCGGCGGCTTCCATGGCGGCTTCGGTGGCGAAGGCCTTGCAAACCGGGGTCATCAGTTCCATCAGGGCGGGCTTCTCGCCCAGTTCCAGGTCCACCAGGGTGCGCATCACCATGGCGCGGCAGCCCATGGCCAGCGCCATCTGGGTCAGCAGCATGCGGCGCACGTCACCATGCTTGGCGATGAAATCGGGACCGGCATCCTTGCCCGCACGGCCCTGTTTGCGTTCATTGGCATAGGCGAGCGAGCGTTGCAGCGCCACTTCGGCCAGACCGACGCCTTGCACGGCAACGTCAAGGCGCTCGGCATTCATCATGGTGAACATGCGGGCCAGCCCTTCGCCGGGCGCCCCGATGATCTCGGCCTTGGCCCCGTCGAAGGCCACCTGGCAGGTGGGCGAGGCATGCATGCCCATCTTCTCTTCTAAGCGAACCACCTGAATGGCATTGCGCGTGCCATCGTCAAGGTGGGAGGGGCAGAGAAACAGGGACAGGCCCTTGACGCCCGCGGGCGCATCCGGGGTACGGGCCAGGACCAGATGCATGATCTTGCCGCCCGTGAGGTTCTGGTCGCCGCCTGAAATGAAGATCTTGCCGCCCGAAATGCTCCATGAGCCATCGGCCTGGGGGCTGGCCATGGTGCGCACCAGGCCGAGGTCGGAGCCCGCCTGGGCCTCGGTCAGGCACATGGTCGCCAGAACCTCACCGGCGGCGAGGCGGGGAATCCATGCGGCGCGTTGCGCCTCGGAGCCGCTGGCCGCCAGGGTCCGCATGGCGCCATGGGCCAGCGACAGCACCATCTGATAGGTGATGCAGGCCCCCGACAGCATCTCGGACAGGGCCGAGGCCAGGATATGGGGCAGACCCTGGCCGCCGTCCTCCTCCGGCACGGCGAGGCCCTGCCAGCCGTCGCCCGCGAATTGGCGATAGGCCTCCACGAAGGGCTGGGGCATGACCACGCGGCCATCCACCAGCTTTGTCCCTTCGGTGTCGCCCAGCGGGTCCAGCGGCGCGATGACCTCATCGACCATGGCGGCCGCGTGGGTCAGTACGGTCTCGGCCGTCTCGTCATCCCAATGGGGCAGGCGGGACGCCTCGGCCCCGTGACGCAGAGCGAACAGCAGGTCGGGAAGGGGGGTGCGGTAATCGATCATGGGTGTCTTGTCCCTGGGCTTTCTCTCCCGTCATCCCGGCCTTGAGCCGGGATCCAGGGGGAGCGGCTCCTGGATCCCGGATAGCGCTGGCGCGCTTCCGGGACGACGAATTTCATATGAACCGGGGTGATGCTTAAACCTACCCCATCCGGATCACATCGGGGTCGTCCCCCGGGGCGTAGAGCTTTTCCACCAGATGGGCGCGATTGGTCAACACGGCCCGCTGGTTGATATAGCCCTTGTCGGTGATCTCGTTGGCGTCGATGGAGGGCGGGGCATCCATCAGCAAGGCGCGGGTGATGCGGTGCGAGGTTCCCTTGCCCTCGGCGGCCAGGGCCTTCATGGCGGCCAGCACCTTTTCGCGGACTTCCGGGCGCTTCATCAAATCCTTGAGTGGCGTGTCGGGGGCCGCGTCGGGGCACAGGCGCAAACATCCGGGCAGACTGGCGAAACCCAGAAGTCCCACCGATTCACGGTCGTGACCGGTGATTACCGCGTCCTGAAGAACCGGCGCGGCGGCGTCGATGGCCGACAGGCGCAGCGCTCCCACATGCACCCAGGTGCCCGAGGTCAGCTTGAAATCCTCGGCCACCCGGCCGTCAAAGACGATGCCCTTGGACGGATCATCGGGATCGGCCAGCTTGCCGGCATCGCCGATCATGTACCAGCCGTCCTCGTCGAAGGCCTTGGCGGTCAGGTCGGTGCGCTTGAAATAGCCCGGCGTGATGTTGGGGCCCTTGATACGCATCTCCAGCTTGCCGCCATTGGGGATCATCTTGATCTCGCAGCCAGCGGCGGGCAGGCCGATGATACCGGCCCTGGGAATGTCGAAATGAACGGTGGTGATCATGGGCGAGGTCTCTGTGGACCCCCAGGACGACACCATGCGCACCTTGTGCCCCAGCGTGCGGATGGAGAGCTGCTCCATCTTTTCCCAAAGATTCTGGGGTAGCGCCGCACCGGCATAGAAGATGATCTTCAGGTTCTTGAAGAAGCTGTTCCTGAGTTCGTCATCCTTCTCCAGCATGGGGATCAGCATGTCGAAGCCGCGCGGCACGTTAAAATACAGCGTCGGCGAAACCTCCTTGAGATTGGCCGCCGTCTTCTCCACCAGACCGGGCATGGGCTTGCCCTCGTCGATATAGAGCGTGCCGCCGTGGCGCAGCATCATGTTGAAGTTATGATTGCCGCCGAAGGTGTGATTCCAAGGCAGCCAGTCCACCAGCACCGGATGGCTTTCCAGCAGGAAGGGCCAGGCCTGACGGATGGCCTGCTGATTGGAGCACAGCATTTTCTGGGTATTGATCACGCCCTTGGGCATGTCGGTGGAGCCCGAGGTGAACAGGATCTTGGCCACGGTGGTGGGCCGCACATTGGCGAAGGCGTTCTCGACCTCCGGGCCGGGCGTGGCGGCCAGCAGCGTGTCGAAGGTTACGCCGCAGGCGATGGGATTGACGCTGGTCACCACCTCGACGCGGGCCAGTTCGGGGATCACCAGGGCATCGGCGAAGCGGGCGCCGTCCGCGGCATAGACCAGGCCGGGCTTCAGCAAATCGGCGATGTAGCGCAGCTTGGAGTGGTCCTGGGAGATCAGCGAATAGGCGGGCGAGATGGGCGCCACCGGCACGCCCACATGCATGGCGGCCAGCGCCAGAAGAGCGTGGTCGATGCTGTTGTCCGACAGGATCATCACCGGCCGGTTCTTGTTGAGGCCCCGGTCCAGCAGGGATTGGGCGATGGCTTCGACCTTCTTCAGGGTCTCGCCCCAGCTGACCTTGCGCCAGCCATCGGCAGCCCTTTGGGCCAGGAAGGTCTGGTTGGGGATGCGCTCGGCCCAATGGACCAGCAGGTCGCCAAGGCAGCGCGAATAGGGCTTCAGGCTGTCAGGCGAGCGGATGATGAATGCGCCGTCTTCCAGCTTTTCCACTTCCACCCGCGCGGGTGCGAAATTGATGGGTGCCCAGGCAACCGAATTCATGAGAAACCTCCCTAGCCGCCTTTAAAGGACCGCTCTTCTTGTCTTCCCTGCGGGGTCTTCTACAGGCCGAGATAGGCCTGACGGACTCCGTCATCGTTCAAAAGGCCGCTGCCGGTGCCCGAAAGCACCACGCGGCCGTTTTCCAGCACATAGCCTCGGTCGGCCAGCTTCAGCGAGGCTGATACGTTCTGTTCCACCAGGATGACCGTCATGCCCTCGGCGTGCAGGGTCTTGATGATCTTGAACATCTCGCTGACCACGGCGGGCGCCAGGCCCAGCGAGGGTTCGTCGAACATCATCAGGCGGGGTTGGCCCATCAGGCAGCGGCCGATGGCCAGCATCTGCTGTTCGCCGCCCGACAGCGTTCCGGCGGCCTGATCCGAGCGCACCTTGAGCTTTGGGAACATCTCGTAGCAGCGTTCCAGCGTCTCCTTGCGCTTGGCCTTGGCGCGCGGCAGAACGGCGCCCATGTCCAGGTTTTCGCGCACGCTCATACTGGGGAAGATCTGGCGGCCTTCGGCCACCTGGGCCACGCCCAGATCGCAGATGATGGAACTGGCCCGGCCGGTGATGTTCTGGCCCTCGAAGGAGATGGTGCCGCGCGACGGTCTCTTCATGCCAGCGATGGCGCGGATCAGCGAGGTCTTGCCCGCGCCATTGGCGCCGATGATGGCCACCACCTCGCCCTCGGCCACGTCGAGGGACACGCCGTCCAGGGCCTGGGCGTCGCCGTAATGGAGGTCGAGATCACGGACTTCCAGCATCATTCGTGATCCTCTCCCAGATAGCATTCCAGCACCTTGGGATGGCTGGTGACTTCGGCCGGAGTTCCCTCGGCGATTTTCTCGCCGTGATGGAGCACCACCACATGGTCGGACAGCGCCATGACGGCGCGCATGACATGTTCGATGAGCAGAATGGTCAGCCCGGTTTCCTTGTTGAGGCCGGTGAGGATGGCCACCATGCGGTCGCATTCCACCGGACGCAAACCCGCCATCACTTCGTCGAGCAGCAAGAGCTTGGGCCGTGTGGCAAGGGCCTTGGCCACTTCCAGGCGCTTGCGGTCGGGCAGGGTCAGGGTCTGGGCCGGGTCCTTGGCCCGATCACCAAGTTCGAGCAGATCGAGGATGGCGCGCGACGCGGCGCGAGCCTTTTCCACATCGCCATTGTCGTGGCGCAGCGCGCCCACCATGACGTTCTCTTCCACGGAGAGGCCAGCGAAGGGCTTGACGATCTGGAAGGTGCGGCCCACTCCGGCGCGGCAGATGGCCGCCTGGCCCAGCCCGGTGATGTCGTGGCCATCCAGCACCACCTTGCCGTCGCTGGGCGGAAGGGCGCCCGCGATCAGGTTGAAGGTGGTGGTCTTGCCCGCGCCGTTGGGGCCGATCAGGGCGACGATGTCGCCACGGGGCACGGTGAACTCGACCTGATTGACGGCCCGCAGACCGCGGAAGCTCTTGCCCAAATTCTCGACACTGAGCATGGGAGTGGCGGCGGTATTCATCGTCCGTCTCCCTCCAGGCGCAGAGCCTTGCGCAGCCACGGCCACAGCCCGCCCGGCTTCAAGACCAGGATCAGCATCAGACAAATGCCGTAGGCGATCTGCTTGACGCCGTCGATACCGATATGGGCGCCCAGGATGGTCAGGCCCTCGCCCAGAGCGGTCAGCACCACGGCGCCCAGGATCGGCCCGAACAGGGTGCCGATGCCGCCGATGATGGTCCCCAACATCAGCTCGATGGAGCGATGCATGGAGAAGATGCTCTCGGGATAGAGATTGTTGTTGAAGAAGGCCAGGAACATGCCGCCCAGGCTGGTCATGGCCGCCGAGATCAGCACGGCGATCATCTTGTTCTTGAAGACATCGATGCCCAACGCGTCGGCGGCGTCCTGATCCTCGCGGATGGCCTGCCAGTAATAGCCGATGCGGCGCATCAGCAGCGTCCGGCAGAACCAGAAGGCCGCCGCCGTCATCCCTAAGATCACGTAGTAGAACATGGTGGTCGAGCCGCGCAGCAGCCACAGATTGTTCGGGCTGTTGTTGGGGGCGGGCGGCAGGAACAGGCCCGAGGAAGCTCCCACCCAGCCCCAATGGTCGAACAGAACACGGGTGAACTCGGCGAAGGCTATGGTCAGCAGGGCGAAATAGACGCCCATCACCTTGAAGCGGAAGCCCAGCGTACCGATCACCGCGCCCACAGCGGCCGAGACCGCCATTCCGGCGAAGGCGCCGATCCAGGGCGGCGTGCCGTAATGGACGAACAGCGCTCCCCCGGCATAGGCCCCCAGGCCCACATAAAGGGCGTGGCCCAGGGAGAACTGCCCGGCGAAACCCATCATCACGTTCCAGCTCATGCCCAGATAGGCCTGGAGCAGGACGGTGATCAGGATCGACAGCACGTAATCGCCCGCCGTGAGCGGCGCCAGGGCGAGAATGGCCAGCAGCCCGAGGAGCAGGACCGCGCGGCGGTCTTGGAAAAGGGCGCTCATGGCTTCTTCCCCAGGATGCCTTGCGGACGCAGCAAGAGGACCAGGATCAAAAGGCCGAAGCTGAACATGCTTTTCAAGGAGGGCGCGATCAGCACGCCCGACAGGGCCTCGGACAGGCCCACCAGAATGCCGCCCAGCAGGGCGCCGCCCAGGCTGCCCAGGCCTCCCAGGATGACAATGATAAAGCCCAGCAAGGTGTAGTCGGATGATAGATGGGGATGCACGTCCACCAGCAGCAGAAGCAGGCAACCGGCGGCGCCGACGCAAGCGGTGCCGATGCCAAACGTGATGGCGTAAAGCTTCTCAACGTTAAGGCCCACCACGCGGGCGCCCACCGGATTGTCGGCACAGGCGCGGATGGCGGTTCCCGTGGTGGTGTACTTAAAGAAGGCCCAAAGCAGGGCGGCCACGCCGCCCGCGGTGAAGGCGGCGGTGACACGCACCTTGTCCAGCACCAGCGGCCCCAGCGAGTAGCTCTCGAAGCTGGCGTCAAGCTGGATGTTGCGGGCATCGGGGCCGAACACCATGAGGACGATATTGGTGATGATCATGGCCACCGAGAGCAGCAGCAGGAACTGGATATGCTCGGTGACGCCCAGGAAGTGGTTGATCAAAAAGCGCTGCAGCAGATAGCCGACCACGAACAGCAAACCGGCCACCAGCGGCAGGGCTGGCACCGGTTCGATTCCCATCTTGGTGTAAAGCAGGAAGGCGGCATACATGGCCACCACCATCATGTCGCCATGGGCAAAATTGACCACGCGCATAACGCCGAAAATTACCGACAGCCCCAGGGCCATCAGGCCGTAGACCAGACCGGTCAACAGACCGGCGCTGATCACGTTCATGAAGAAAGTGGCGTCCATCCCGGCTCCTGCCCAAGCGATTTCCCGTGAGCCCTGAATTCCGGGCGAATGAAGAAGGTTCATCCGCCCGGAACGTTCAGAGGTCCTAGCCGCGTCCCTTGAAGGGCGGCATGGGGAAGATGGGCTTGGCTTCGGCCGAAGCGGCGGGCAAAGTCACCGTCGGCTTGCCGCCCAGATTCTGCACCGCCGCCGAGATCAGGTTCATGTTCTGGCCATTGGCCTCGAACTTGATGGCGCCGCCCAGCATGACGCGCTGGCTGAGATTGGTGGTGCGCAGTGCCTCGGTCAGCGCCTGCGGATCGTTGGAACCGGCCCGCTTATGGGCGTCGGCGGCGATCAGCACGGCCTCGAAGGTGAAGCCGACATTGAGGTCGCAGCTTTCCTCGGGGAAGGCCTTCTCGAAGGTCTTTTCCAGAGACTTGGCCATTTCCTGCTTGGGGTCGAACCACGGCACATTGGTGGTGCAGTATTCGGCGTATTTGCCCAAGGCCTTGAAGAACTGCTTGTCGTACATGCCGGGAGCGCCGGGGCTGATGATGCCCATGGTCTCCACCTGCTGCTTGACCATTTCGCGGACCAGCAAGATGGCGTCGTTGAGGCGCGTCACCGTCATGATGAAGTCGGCCTTGGCCGCCTTGGCCTTGGACACCTCGATGGACAGGTCACGGGCCTTGGGATCGTAGGCGATGGTCTCGACGATGGTGAACGGCATGTCGAGCTTGGGCATCAGGGCATTGATGCCGCCCAGCATGGCCATGCCGAAACTGTCGTTGATATGCAGCAGGACGGCGGTCTTGGGGGTCACGCCGGTGGCGGCGAAGATGTCCTTGTAGAGCAGCAGTCCGCCCTTGCCCAGCATGCCGGCCGAGGGAAAATTGCGGAATACATACTTGAAACCCTGCTCGGTCAGCTTGGGCTCGGAGGCGATGTTGACCACGAAAGGCACGCCCTTGGCCTCGGCCACGCCAGCCACCGCCAGGGTGGTGGCGGAATCGAAACAGCCCATCAGCATGTTGGCGCCTTCGCGGATCAGCTTTTCCGCCTGGGTGCGCCCCACATCCGGGTTGGACTCGGTGTCGGCATTCATCAATTCGACCGAATAACCCATGTCCTTCAGCATGGGCAGGCCGATCTCGGCGCCGCGCTGGCAGGCCTGGCCGATCAGGGCAAGGTGGCCGGAGCGGGGCAGCAGAACGCCCAACTTCAGCGGCGTGGCGGCCCTGGCAGAGCGCAGCGGCAATCCGGTGCTGGTGACCAAGGCACCGGCCGCCGCGGCCGTGGTGAACTGGCGGCGGGTAATGGTCCGTGACGCGGACAGACTCGTGGTGTTGTCAGACATTGGGACGTCCCTTTCGCAGTCGAAAGCCTCCTGGGTCGCTCTTTGGCGACTTTGATGCATATGACTGTGAGGCAGTCGCCAGCATTCGTCAAGGGCATTGTTGGGAACAAAAACTGTTGTGCTGCACAACAATATAATCGAGACTCTTTCCAAACTAGGCCGCTCCCTTGCCCGCAGCCCTCGGGAATGCGATAAAGGCAGCCCATTTTTCTTGGATGTCTGGACATGCTCTTAGCCGCCGCGATCCGCGCCGCCATCCCCGGCGTGCTTACCGAAGCCGAGTTCCCCGAACTGCCCAACTACTATCGTGGCAAGGTGCGCGAGAACTATGACCTGCCCGACGGGCGGCGCATCCTGATTTCCACAGATCGCCAGAGCGCCTTTGATCAGGTGCTGGCGGCGGTGCCGTTCAAGGGGCAGGTCCTGACTCAGACGGCACGCTTTTGGTTCGAGGCGACCAAGGATATCTGCCCCAACCATGTGATCGAATATCCCGACCCCAATGTGGTGGTGGGCAAGCGTCTGGACATGCTGCCCATCGAGATGGTGGTGCGCGACTATCTGACGGGCTCCACCGACACCTCCATCTGGTCCATGTACAAGGCGGGGCGGCGGAATATGTACGGCCTCGACTTCGCCGACGGCATGGTGAAGAACGACAAACTGCCTTTGACCATCCTGACGCCCACCACCAAGGCCGATGTTGGCGGCCATGACGCCCCCATTTCGCCCGCCGATGTGGTGGCGCGCGGGCTTCTCACCCAGGCTCAGTGGGACGAACTGGCGCGCCTGTCCCTGGCCCTGTTTGCCCGTGGGCGCGAGATCGCGGCAAAGCACGGGCTGATCCTGGTGGACACCAAGTTCGAGTTCGGGGTGGACGGGCAGGGGCGCATTACGCTGGCCGACGAGATCCTGACCCCTGATTCCAGCCGCTATTGGAAGGCCGACAGCTATGCCGGGCGCCATGCTCGGGCTGAGGAGCCGGAAAGCCTGGACAAGGAATTCCTGCGCATCTGGATCGCCGCGCGTTGCGATCCCTATACCCAGCCCATTCCGGTCATTCCCGACGACACCCTGGTGGAGTTTTCCGCCAAGTACATCTCGCTGTTCGAGACGGTGACTGGCTTGCCCTTTGAGGCGCCGTCATCAGCAGAGACGGTCAAGGATCGCATCCGCCGCAATCTGGCGCGCTATCTGCCCTGACGAAAAAAGCCCCTCTCCCGCCAAGGAGAGGGGCTTTCCCCTTGTGGCAATTGTCTGCGTCAGCCCGCGGTGACGTAGGCTCGCATGGCTTCGGCCTCGAATTCGGCGCGTTCTAGGCTGTTGGACACCAGATCGCGGATGGAGACGATGCCCTTCATCTGGCCATTATCCATGACTGGCATGTGGCGGAAGTGATGGGTGGACATGGTGCTCATCACCGAGGCCACCGTGTCGCTTCCCTGGCAGGTCAGCGGATTGCGGGTCATGTGATCGCCGACCGGTTCCGCCAGGACGGGGGCGCCGTGGGCGGCCAGACAGCGGGTGACGTCGCGCTCGGTGAAGATTCCCAGGGTATTGTCCTTCTCGTCCACCACCAGAACCGCGCCCACCTTGAAGGCCGCCATCCCCTGGACGGCGTCGATCATGGCCTTGGAAGGCAGGATCTTGAAAATCTTATTGCCCTTCTTGGCAAGGATATCGGAAACCAGCATCGACGTTCCCCCGTGACTGCATCAGATGCGGTCAGGATAACCTGAACGGGCGATACCACAAGCGGGGATAAAGGGTAATGCCCTCCCGGGAAGGGGCGAGAGGGCTATAGCAGCCCCATGGCCTTGAAGCTTGAATGGCCCTTGCGTCCGACCACCACATGGTCGTGAAGCGCGATACCCACGGCGGCCAGGGCGTCCTTGACGGCGCGGGTCATCTCCATGTCGGCCCGCGACGGCTTGGGGTCGCCGCTCGGGTGATTATGAACCATCACTATGGCGCTGGCGTGAAGAGCCAGGGCGCGTTTAACAACCTCGCGCGGGTAGAGCGGGGTATGATCCACGGTTCCGGTCTGCTGGACCTCGTCGGCGATCAGGGTGTTCTTGCGGTCGAGAAAGAGCAGGCGGAACTGTTCCGTGGGCAAGGTGTTCATGGCGGTGCGGCAGTAATCGAGCAGCACGTCCCAACTGGAGATCACCGAATTATTGAGCACCGGGGCGCGGGCCAGCCGGATGGCGGCTTCGCGCACTACTTTCAGAACAGCGGCGGCCACGTCCTTGATGCCGTCGATGGTCTTGAGGTCTTCCACATCGGCGGTGATCACGTCGGCGAAACTGCCAAAGCGTTTGATCAGCGCCTTGGCCAGCGGTTTGGTGTCCCTCTGCGGAATGGCGGCGCCCAGCAGAAGTTCCAGCAATTCATAGTCGGGCAGGGCCTCGGGGGCATCGAGAAAGCGGGAGCGCAGCCTTTCCCGGTGGCCCTTGTGCTCCGCCGTCTGACCCGTCGAGGGGGATGCCCCGGCGAGTTTCGTCATGCTGCGTTCTCCCAACTCTCAGCTGTCCTCAACGAATATCCATAAAGCGACGGATGCACAAGCCGATCCCGTGCAGGGACGGGTGTTGACGGCCATTCCTGGAACTGGTGTGTTGCAAGATCAACCCTCTGAATGCCGGGGACGGCCGCATTGCCCAATTATGCCATCGTAGAAAGACCTGGATTTTCGGTGCTTCTGGATCATGTGCGATGGCTTTCGGCTTTCGCAGTCCTGTGCGGCCATTCCCGCAACGCGCTGTTCCTGCCCTATGTCCAGTTTCCCGATCTGGGACTGGCCGGAAAGGTTTTTTACGCCCTGACCAATCTGCAGAACGAGGCGGTCATCTGCTTTTTCGTCATCAGCGGTCTTCTGGTCGGCGGTAAATTGCTGGACTATGCCGGGCGTTCCGAATTTCCCCTGCGGGCCTATGTCATCGATCGGCTGTCGCGGCTTTACGTCGTGCTGATTCCGGCCCTGGCCTTGAGTTATGGCGTGGCGGCGCTTGGCTACTGCCAAGGTGATGGGGTCTCGGAATGGCTGGGGGCGGTGTTCTACCTCCAGCATATCCTGGTGCGCAATACGGCCTGCAACATGCCTTTGTGGAGTCTGGCCAACGAGTTCTGGTACTACGCCCTGGGGTTGGCGGCGGTGCTGGCTTGGCGGGGAAGCCGCCTTGCCTTGGGAGCCGGAATCGCCGTGGCGGCGCTGTTGCTGCTTGCCGATTCATGGAACAGCCAGAACGTCCTGCTCTATCTGCCCTTTTGGGCGGCGGGGATGATGGTGTTCTGGTTGCCGCGCCCCGTGACCGGGCGATGGGCGGCTCTGGCTCTGTTTGGGGCGGCTTTGCTTGTGTCGCGTAGTCACATTCTGGACGGCATTTTCTGGCTGCGCGATGCCTTGATCGCCATGGCTCTGGTTCTCTTCCTGGCGACGGCGGCCCATAAACCGTCTTCGGGCCATCCAGGTCGTTCGGCCGATTGGGGGCGGCGGTTGGCCGGATTTTCCTTTACCCTCTACCTGACCCATTGGCCGGTGCTGCTGCTTTATACTGGCTGGGTGGAGGCCAATTACGACGCGCTTTATCCGCTGGACCCCAGGCGGATAGGGTCCTACGCCACATGGTTTGGAGCGGTTTTGGTGTGTGTGGCGTTCGCGGCATCGGCGGCGCTGGTTACCGAGGCGAAAACCGCCCATGTCAGGGCATTCGTCCGCACCAAGCTTGGGGCCTAGAGGCGGGCGCGGAAGTCTTCCAGCCAGGCCAGACGGCTTTCCAGCAGGGCCATGTCATGGTCCAGCCATGCCGCCAGGGCGCTGCCACCCTCGCCATCGCTGCCGCGCAGATCGGCAAGGCGGGCCAGTTCGCTGTCGACGCCTTCGATCAGCAGGTCGATCTGGTGGGCGCGTTCCTCCGCCTCCATCAGGCCGAGGAAGCGCATCTTCAACGCCACCACCAGCTTGGACAGGTCCGAGCCGGGGCGAAGCCGGGCGGTCAGCAGGCTGTGCAATTCGCGCCGCCCGGCCGCCGAGATGGCAAGCATGGCATCGTCTTCCATGCCCTGGCCGTCGTCCACGGCCTCGACCAGCCCTTCATAGCGCAGCAATTCGATGGAGATGCCCATCAATTCCAGGCTGGGGCCCATGATCCGGCTGGTGAAGTGCCGCACCGACCCGGCCAGTTCGCTGTAGCGCATGGGCTGGGACGCGATGGTTCCCAGCGCGCACAGGCGCACGGCTTCCTTGGGGGTCAATGTGTTGTCGGCGAACATGGCTTGTTCCGCTTCACGAAAGGTCCTTCCAAATATAGGGGGTAAACGCTCTCGCGTCCACAAATACGACGGGAGGGCTTGCAAAGCCCGGCCATTTCGCCGAGCTTGTCGCCATGACTTCAGGGATGACCGACGCAGCCGAAATCTGGGTGCTGGCCGATGATCGGGCTGGCAATGTGGCCCAATGCCTGGGGGTGGCCGAGGCGCTGGGGCGGAGCTTCGCGGTAAAGACACTGCGCTATGACCGGCTGGCGCGCCTGCCCAATCTTTTGCGCGGAGCCGGGCTGACCGGTGTGACGGATGAGAGCCGGGCCGGTCTCGCCGCCCCCTGGCCGCGTCTGGTGATCGCCGCCGGGCGGCGTACCGCGCCCGTGGCGCGCTGGATCAAGCGGCAATGCGGGGCCCGGCTGGTGCAGATCATGGATCCCGGCTTTCCCGGGCGGGGAGATTTCGACCTGATCGTCTCTCCCGCCCATGATGGCCGCAAGGCTGGCGGCAATGTGATGGCGGTGCTGGGGGCGCCCCATCGGGTGACGCCCCAGCGTCTGGCCGCCGAGGCGGAAAAGTGGGCTCCGGCATTCGCCCATCTGCCGCGCCCCTGGGTGGCGGTGATCGTGGGCGGCGCCACCAAGAACCGGCCCTTTCCGGCAGAGATGGCCGAAACCTTGGGCCGCAGCGTCGCCCGGCTGGCCGCCAAGGCGGGTGGTTCGGTCCTGCTCACCACCAGCCGCCGCACCGGCGCCAATCAGGAAACGGCCCTGGCGGCGGCATTGCCCGAGCCGCGCTGGCTGCACCTGTATTCCCAAGGCGGCGAGAATCCTTATTTCGGCTTCCTGGCCCTGGCCGATGCAATCATCGTCACGGGTGATTCCGTCTCCATGTGCTGCGAGGCCTGCGCGGCGGATGCCCCCGTCTTTCTCTGGGCGCCCGAGGGCTGGGTGGCGGCCAAGCATGCCCGCCTGCATGCCCAGCTTTATCAGGCCGGTCTGGCCCGGCCGTTGGATGGGGCGGCATCCCTGGAGGGGTGGGAACGTCCCCGTCTCAATGCCGCCCAGGAGGTCGCCCGGGTGATCCGCGAGCGTTTGTTGCCATGAGGGGGCTGGTCGCCCTGTTGCTGGTACTGCTGCTCGCCATGCCTGCCGGGGCCGAGACGCGGCAATTGCACGGCATCAAGGGCGATGAGGACCAGCGGGTCCGCATGGCGGCGCAGGAATTCCCCTGGAGCGCCATGGGGCGGCTCAATTTCTTCAGTGGCCATTGCAGCGCCAGCCTGATCGGGCCGCGCCTGATCGCCACCGCCGCCCATTGCCTGTGGAACAGCCGGACCCAAAAGCCCTTTCCCGTTTCGTCATTCACCTTCGTGGCGGGATGGGACCGGGGGGAATATCTGCGTGTCTCCAAGGTCGCGGCCATCCATGCCGCCCCCAACTGGGTGCTGGACGGTGAATCCCGTGGCTTGGCCAGCCGGGCCGACGACTGGGCGCTGATGGAGCTTGAAGAGCCCCTGGGCGATGAGATCGGCTGGATCGCGCTGGGCGCGCCCCAGGCGGGCATGAAGGTGGCGGTGGCGGGCTATGGCCGCGACAAGGCCCAGGTGCCGCTGGCCCATCTGGGCTGTCATCTGACCCGTCAGGCGCTGCCCGGCGTCTTCATCCATGACTGCGATGCGGTCCAGGGCGAGTCGGGCGGCCCGGTCCTGGGCTGGAGCGAGGGCGAACTGCGTCTGGTGGCGGTCAATGTGGCGGTGATCCCCTCCCAGGGTGAAGCCGGAGTGGCCACCGGGATCGATGCCCTGCGCCCGTTGGCGGTCCGCCTGGGCGCCGCCAAATCCACCCGGGCGGGACCGGTCTCGCGCCCGGCAAGCCTGGATGTGGGAACGGCGTTGCGGTAGCGGGCTTGCGACAAAGTCCCGCTTGGCGGTCGGGCTGCCGCCCGCACCGGCCTGGGACCAAGCCCCAGACCCCCTTTTCTTTCCATCAATAAATTAACTGGGGTTTCAGGGGCTGAGCCCCTGATCGGGTCGGGGCGGAAAGCCCCGTCACGCAGTGATCTGGAGCCGTCAGTCGCTCAGCTGCAGCACGAATTCGGTGAGGAAGGGGGCGTTGCGCCGCCGTTCGGAATCGGTGCGGCCGAAATTGGCCAGCAGCCTGCGCATCCAGGTGCCGTCCAGGCGTTCGAATTCGAAATGGGCCCTCATGGCCAAATGCTCGCCCACGTAATCGGGCAGCTTGGAAGTCCATTTCATCAGGCCGTCGCGGAAGGCACCCTCGCGGGCCTGATCCATGCGGCCCGAGGGAGCGAATTCCTGGGTGTAAAGCTGGCTCAGTTCCCGCCAGCACTTGGCCATGA
This sequence comes from Paramagnetospirillum magnetotacticum MS-1, assembly GCF_000829825.1. Taxonomy (NCBI): domain Bacteria; kingdom Pseudomonadati; phylum Pseudomonadota; class Alphaproteobacteria; order Rhodospirillales; family Magnetospirillaceae; genus Paramagnetospirillum; species Paramagnetospirillum magnetotacticum. The sequence continues at coordinate 41,530 of NZ_JXSL01000027.1, forward strand.
CATCGGCTTCGAAGCGGATCAGATCCTGCAGCAGGATCAGGTTGTCCTCATTGGGCGGCTCGTAATTGCTGCGCGTCGCATCCTCGCGGAACAGCGGCCAGGGATTGTCCTCGGGCTTTTGCGGCGGGGCCTTCTTGCCTTTGGGCGCCTTGGCCCCGCGGAACGAGGCCCAGCGGGCATCCCAATTGTGCAAGATGGGATTGTTGACCTCGCTGCCCTGCATGATCTCGATGATCTTCTCGCCGCCGACTTCGGCCCAGTTGTAGCTGTGGGCCAGGGTCTGCATGTGCCGGGTCTGGCGCATCTGCGGCAAAACAAACTTGTTCAGAACCTCGCGGTAGGCCACGCCGAATTCGGGAGCCAGCAGGAAAGGCAGGCGCAGTCCCCGCGACGGCTGGCTGATGCGGAAAATGCTGAGAATCTTCTCGGTATAAGCGCAGATGGTGTCGTCGAACAGGGTGGGGAAATCGGTGAAGGGCTTGTCCGGTTCGTTAGCACCGCTGGTCGGCGCGCCGGGCAGCGGGGCCTGGAACTTGGGCATCATCTTGCCCATGCGGTCTCCGGGGGAACCCAACTGGGCGGCGAACAGGGGCGGGGGCTCGCGCACCGGGGCCTGCGAGCGGACGGTGCGGGTGGGCGCGGCGATGGCGCCACGCGCCAGCAGCGCCTGGAAGCCCGCCTGGGCGCTTTCCGCCTCGGTCATCTGGGGCGGCCCCAGCAATTGCATGGCGATGTCGGCCAGGACGCGCAGATCCTCCTCGCGGCCATCGCCGGGGGGCAGCAGGGACTGGAAGTTACGCTCGCGCGCTTCCTTGAGCTTGCCCAAACCGTAGCGTTCGATGGATTTGGTGAGAATCACCGAGAAGACCACACTGAGTTGCTTCTCATTGGCCCATTTGCGCGCCTCGGGGTCCTTCAGCGTCATACGGCGCAGCATCAGGATATGGGGGATTTCCAGGTGGCGCGTGGCCGCAATAAGGCTGGCAACCTTCGTCTCAAAGGTTTTTGCCCCCTCTCGCGGATCGGAACCCGTCATGCGCGTCCTGTCGGCCTTGGTGGCCGCTCCTTCCCAGAAACCGTGACCGGATCACCCCCCAGGTGATCTCGTAACGCCCCCCAATCCCAATGGGGATAGCTCATGATCGGGGCAGGGCGCAAGCCTGTTCCGTCACGCCGTGACTGATTGTGACGGAGCTTGGGAAAACCCTAGGGGATAAACCTTACGGACTAGTTCGGATGACCTCACCATGGCGGGTGCAGCCCGGCAGGCAAAGCTCGAGAAAAGCGCCAGCCACGTCGTCCGGTTGTGCCAGTTTCGACGGATCTTCGCCGGGAAAGGCGATGGAGCGCAGCCGGGTGGCCACCACGCCGGGGTCGAGCAGGTTGGCCTTGACCGCAGTCACCTTGGCGATCTCGGCGGCCCAGGTGCGGACCATGGTTTCCAGAGCCGCCTGACTGGCGGCATAGGCTCCCCAGAACGGCTCGGCGCCCTGAGCCGCGCCCGATGTGGTGAAGACCGCGCGTCCCAGGGGCGCCATGCGCAGCAAGGGGTCACAGGCGCGGATCAGCCGCCAGTTGGCGGTGACGTTGACGGCGAAGGCCTCTTCCCAATCATCGGGAGAGTGCTGAGCGACGGGGGTAAGTCCGCCGCCGATGGCGCCCGCATTGCCCACCAGGATATCCAGGCGGCCAAAGCGCTGAAAGATGGCGGCGGCGACCTGTTCGATGAGGCCGGGCTTGCGCAGATCCTCGGGCACCAGGACCAGCGGCTTGCCGCCCATTGACCGGATCTGGTCGTCCAGTTCCTCCAGCGCCCCTTGCGTGCGGGCGATGGCGACGATTTCGGCCCCCTCGGCGGCCAGACGTCTTGCCACGGCCGCGCCAATCCCGCGCGAGGCGCCGGTCACCAGCGCCACGCGGCCCTCGAGAGGCCCGGTCATCAGTGGCTGTCCTCGGCCAGCAGGGAAAGCTGCTTGGTGTCGGTCTTGGCGTTGATGTAGTCGGTGGGCTCCACCGGATAGTCGCCGGTGAAGCAGGCGTCACAGAACTGCGGCTCGGCCGAATTGCGGCCCGGTTCGCCCACCGCGCGGTACAGGCCGTCGATGGAGATGAAGGCCAGCGAATCCACGCCGATCAATTTGGCCATGCCGTCCACGTCGTAGCGCGCCGCCAGCAGCTTCTCGCGCTCGGGCGTGTCGATGCCGAAATAGCAGGAATAGGTGGTCGGCGGGCTGGAGATGCGCATGTGCACCTCGGTGGCACCAGCCTGGCGCACCATTTCGACGATCTTGCGGCTGGTGGTGCCGCGCACGATGGAATCATCGACCAGGATGACGCGCTTGCCCGCCAGGGTCGCCCGGTTGGCGTTATGCTTCATCTTGACGCCGGTATGACGCACGCTGTCGGTGGGCTGAATGAAGGTGCGGCCCACATAATGGTTGCGGATGATGCCCAGTTCGAAGGGAATCCCGGCCTCGGCGGCAAAGCCGATGGCCGCGGGCACGCCGGAATCGGGAACCGGCACCACCACGTCGGCATCCACCTGGCTTTCGCGGGCCAGTTCCGAGCCGATGCGCTTTCTGGCCTCGTAGACGCTGGTGCCTTCCACCACGGAATCGGGCCGGGCGAAGTAGATGTATTCGAAGATGCACAGGCGTGACGGACGCTTGGTGAAGGGCTTGACCGAACGGATGCCCTCGGCCGACAACACCACGATCTCGCCCGGTTCTACATCGCGGACGAACTCGGCGCCGATGATGTCGAGCGCGCAGGATTCAGACGCCAGAATCCAGGCCTTATCCAACCGGCCCAGACAGAGCGGACGGATGCCCAACGGATCGCGCACGCCGAACACCGCGTCGGTGGTGGCCGCCACCAGGGAATAGGCGCCCTCGATCTGGCGCAGCGCGTCGATCAGGCGGTCCTCGACGGTGGAATACAGGCTGATGGCGATGAGGTGGATGATCACCTCGGTATCGGTGGTGGATTGGAACAGGCAGCCGCGCCGCACCAACTGGCGGCGCAGCGCCATGGCATTGGTGAGATTGCCGTTATGGCCCAGCGCCAGACCGCCGAATTCCATCTCGGCGAAAAGCGGCTGCACATTGCGCAGCAGGGTCTCGCCCGTGGTGGAATAGCGCACATGGCCCACCGCCATGGAACCCTTCAGCTTGCGGATGACCGATTCGGACCCGAAATTATCCTCCACATGGCCAAGGCCACGGTGGTTGTGAAAAGTCGTGCCGTCATAGGAGACGATGCCCGCCGCTTCCTGGCCGCGATGCTGAAGGGCGTGAAGCCCCAGCGCCACATGGGCCGCCGCTTCCGGATGGCCGAAAATGCCGAACACGCCGCATTCCTCGCGGAGATGGTCGTCGTCGAAGGGGTGGGTGGTCAGCATGGGATTTAGGTCCTGGTTTCGCTGCGGGGGGGGGCTTCGGTTCGGGCGGAAGGTTATTGCTGGGTGCGGATCAGCCGTTCCATCTGGGTCCGGCTTTCATTGTCATAGGTCTGATCGGGTTTTGCGGCGGGTTTGCCCGGCGCCTTGCCATCAGCGGCCGGATGGGCGTTGGCTGCGGCGGGCTGGGGCGAAATGAATTTCTGGAAGGTCTTTTCGGCTTCCATCAACTGGCGGGCTTCGGAAGAGGCCTCCTTGGCCTTGCCCTCGGCCTTGCCCTCGGCCTTGCCCAGACCTTCGGGGGCGAGGCTCTGAAGGGTGGCGGCACCGCGCATCAGCCAGGGACGCGAGCGGCTCTGGGCCAGCCAGTCGGGCTGCTGCTCGGGGCTGTCGAACAGCCAGGCCGCCGACATATAGGCCAGCGACACCAGCACCGCGCCGCGCGCCAGGCCGAAGACGAAGCCCAGGGACGAATCCACCGAGTTCAGCGCGCTTCGCTTCACCGTGTCCGAGACCCGCTTGGTTAACAGCGACAGTATCAGCAAGGTGACCAGGAACAGACAGGCCCCGGCGGCAATATCGGCCACGATGGTGCTGCCGATATGGGAGCGGAAGAAGGGCTGGGCATGGGGAAAGCCATACAGGGCGGCGAAGACAGCGCCCACCCAGGAGGTGATGGACAGCACTTCCTGGACAAAGCCGCGCAGGAAGGCAAAGCCCGCCGAGCCGAGCAGCACCACGGCGACCACAATGTCGACAGCGGTGGTGTTGAGGTTCCCCATGGCCTCTTCCTGTTATACGGCAGGCTGCTCTTGCAGCCTGCCTGGTGTCCCTCAGGCGCCGGGCGCGCGCCTTAAGCGCGCTTGGCTCCCGCGCCCCGCACGCGCAGGCGTGCGATCGCAAAATTTGCCAGCGAAGCCGGCTGGCGCGCCGGCCTTTGGCCGCAACTCCTCGCTGGGCAAGAAGCCCAACTCGTCGGCTTAATCCGGTCACTCGTGCCGGAACAGCCCCAGCACGTCCTGCAAATGGCCTATGGAGCGGATGGCGAGAGGCGACGCCGCGCCCGCTGCTCCTCCGCCCTTGTCCTTGCGCGGCCGGGCCGGTACCAGCGCCTGATCGAAGCCCAGCTTGGCGGCTTCCTTCAGGCGGGTATCGGCCTGGGCCACCGCCCGGACCTCGCCAGACAGCCCGATCTCGCCGAACACGACCATGTCGGCGGGAACGGGCACATCGGACGCGGACGACACCAGCGCCGCGGCGACCGCAAGGTCGGCGGCAGGCTCGGCGATCCGCAATCCTCCGGCGACGTTCAAATAAACGTCATTTCCCGACAAAGCAAGCCCACAGCGGGCATCAAGCACCGCCAGCACCATGGACAAACGGTTAGTGTCCCAGCCTACCACGGCGCGCCGGGGCGAGGACAGCGAGCTTGGCGCCACCAGGGCCTGGATTTCCACCAGCATGGGGCGCGTGCCCTCCATGCCCGCGAAGACGCAAGACCCCGACACATTGCCGCGCCGCTCGGCCAGGAACAGGGCAGACGGATTGGCCACCTCCGACAGCCCGCCTTCGGTCATCTCGAACACCCCGATCTCGTCTGTGGCGCCAAAGCGGTTCTTGACCGCACGCAGGATGCGGAACTGATGGCCCCGGTCGCCCTCGAAATAAAGGACGGTGTCGACCATGTGTTCCAGCACGCGGGGCCCGGCGATGGTGCCTTCCTTGGTGACATGGCCCACCAGGAACAGCACGAAGCCCCGGCGCTTGGCCAGCCGGATCAGTTCGGCGGCGCAGGCGCGGACCTGACTGACCGTGCCGGGCGCCGATTCGATGTTGTCGGCATAGACGGTCTGGATGGAATCGATGACCACCACCTGGGGGGCGTCGGGCTGATCCAGGGAGGCGATGATGTCGCGCAAGGACCCGGCCGAGGCCAGTGCCACATTGGCCTTGGCATAGCCCAAACGGGCGGCGCGCATGCGCACCTGATCCACCGCTTCTTCGCCCGAGATATAGGCGACGGAAACCTGGGCGGAAAGCCGTGCCGTGGCCTGAAGCAAAAGGGTGGACTTGCCGATACCGGGATCGCCGCCCACCAACAGGCAGGACCCAGGCACCAGCCCGCCGCCGCACACCCTGTCAAGCTCACCGATGCCGGTCAGCCAGCGCGACAGCGGCGCGGATGAGCCCTCCAGCCCAACGAACTCGATGCGCTTGCCCTTGCCCGCCGTCAGGCCCTTGGGCACTTCTTCGCGCGCCGCTTCCTCGGTGATGGAGTTCCAGGCGCCGCACGATTCGCACTTGCCCGCCCATTTGCGGGTGACGGCACCGCAATCCTGGCAGACGAATTGGGAGGAGGGGGCTTTGGCCAAGAGAGCTGTTTTCCTCGCCGAGACGCGATTCCGGTAAAAGGACAGTAACATGGGAACATTGGGGCAACAAATGAAAAGCCCGCAATGCCATTTCAAAGTTTTGGGGCTGGACATCCATTTGCCTTCCGGGGATGATTCTCCGATTGGAAGGGGGGGATATGGGTATCCGTCAAGTGTGGCGCTGCCTATTGGTGTTCGCGATGACTGGTCTGATCACCCGGGGCGTGATCGCGCAAGAGGTGTCTGTACCTGCCGTGACCATCGGCGCCTATGACTACCCTCCATTCGGTTTTGCTGAAAATTCCCAACAGACTGGCTACAGCCTGGACATCCTTAAAGAGGCCGTGCGCCGGGCTGGCTTGTCCTTTTCCATCGAGGATTTTCCGGTTGTCCGCGCGACGGAATTGCTGCACGGAACCCCGAATTTCATCATTGCGGGCACCTTGACCCCGGAAGCGGTGGTCCGCTACGGATCCTCCCATTGGCCCTTCTGCTTTGAAACGGCATCCCACGCCCTGCTCGTCAAGGCCGACAGTCCCTATAACCGCCTGGAGGACATTCCGCGATCCGCCAGTATCGGCGCCTTTTTGGGATACACCTTGAAGAAGCACTTCACCGAACTGGGATATGATCTCCAGCTTGCCAGCGAAAATTGGCAGGTGGCGGAAATGTTGGTGCGCGGGCGGGTCGAGGCTTGGGCCACCTTCGAATCTTCCGCCTACTATCTGATGGAGGCCAAGAATATCCCCCTGAACTCGGTCAGGAGCATCCCCATCAAGCAATTTCCCTTTTGCGCCATCGCCAGCCGCGGAACCAATCCGGAGGTCTTGACCCGTTTGCGGGCGGCTTATCTCTCCATGGAAGCCGATGGCACCCGCAAGGCGATCCGCAGCCGTTATGCCCGGTTCCTGGGGGCGGACAATCCCTATTCCGCCATTCCTAAATTGCCCTAAGCCCTGAGTTCCATGGTGATCGGCCCCACGGCGCGACCGTGGATGAACTGGTCGACGAACTCGTTGCCGGAATGGTCGATGTCACGCGCGGCGCCGACCCAGATCAGCTTGCCCTTATAAAGCATGGCGATGCGGTCGGAGATCTTGCGGGCCGAGGCCATGTCGTGGGTGATGGACAGCGCCGTGGCGCCCACTTCCTTGCAGCACTTGACGATCAGGTCGTTGATCACGTCGGCCATGATGGGGTCCAGCCCGGTGGTGGGCTCGTCGAAGAAGATGATTTCCGGGTTGGTGGCGATGGCGCGCGCCAGGGAGACGCGCTTTTGCATGCCGCCCGACAGTTCCGACGGCGACAATTCGCCGGTGGAGGCGGCAAGACCCACCTGGGCCAGCTTCTCGATGGCGATGTCGCGGGCCTTGGCCCGCTCCATCTTCTGGCCCTGGATCAGGCCGAAGGCCACGTTCTCCCAGACCTTCAGCGAGTCGAACAGGGCACCGCCCTGAAACAGCATGCCGAACTTCTTCATGATGCGGTCGCGGTCCTTGGCCCCCATGCCGACGACCTCTTCGCCATCGATCCTGATGGAGCCGGTCTCGGGGCGCAGCAGGCCCAGGATGCATTTCAGCATCACCGACTTACCGGTGCCCGAGCCGCCGATCACCACCACGGACTCGCCCTTGGCAACACTGAGGTCTATGCCATCCAGCACCACTTTGGGGCCAAAGGCCTTGTGGACACCGGTAAGCTCGATCTTCGGAGGCTGAGTGCTCATGGCTTATTTCCCGAAGAACATGGCGGTGATGATGTAGTTGAACACCAGGATCATGATGGCCGCGGACACCACCGCATTGGTGGTGGCCGCGCCCACGCCCTGGGCGCCGCCCTTGGAGTAATAGCCGTTATAGCAGCCCATCAGCGTGATCAAGAAGCCGAACACGGCGGCCTTGGTCAGGCCCGAGATCACGTCCAGCGGCTCGAGGAATTCCCAGGTACGCGCGATATAGGTGGCCGAGTTGAAGCCCAGCTTGTAGACACCGACGATATAGCCGCCGAACACGCCGATGATGTCGGCGATCAGCACCAGGAAGGGCAGCATCAGGGTCCCGGCCAGGATGCGCGGCGCCACCAGATACTTGAAGGGATTGGTCGATAGCGTGGTCAGGGCGTCGATCTGCTCGGTGACGCGCATGGTGCCGATTTCGGCGGCCATGGAGGCGCCGATGCGCCCCGCCACCATCAGACCGGCCAGGACGGGCGCCAGTTCGCGGGTCACCGAGAGGACCACCACGGTGGCCACGGCGCCCTCGGCGGCAAAGCGCGAGAAGCCCGAATAGGATTGCAGCGCCAGCACCATGCCGGTGAACACGGCGGTCAGGCCGACCACGGGCAGCGAGAAATAACCGATCTCGACGAATTCGCGCAGGATCAGGCGAGGATAGAAGGGCGGGCGGACCGTGTGCGACACCGCCATGGCGGTGAAGGCCGACAGCCGCCCCACATGGGCCAGGAATGCCAGGAAGACCCGGCCGATGGTGGCCAAGAATGAGGTCATGATTTTGCCGTCTCCGTGCCGGTCCAGCGGCGATGATGGCGGCGCCCCAGGGAGGTGAGGATCTCGTAGCCGATGGTACCGGCTTCGTCCGCGACACGATCCGGGCTGAGATCCGGGCCGATCAACTCGATCCAGGCGCCGGGATGGGCATGCTCCGCCGGGACGTCGGTGACGTCGAAGGTGGTCAAATCCATGGAAATCCGTCCGGCCACCGGCACCTTCATTCCCCCGATCATGCCATGTCCGCGATTGGAGAGGGACCGGAACCAGCCATCGGCATAACCGACCGCCACGACCGCCAGCTTTCGCTTCCCCTCGACACGGTGGGTGGCACCATAGCCAACGGTCTGGGGGCTGTCAACGTCACGGACCTGGACGATTTTTCCTTGCAGTTTAACCACTTGGCTCATGGGATTGGGGCGGCCCGGCATGGGGTTCAGCCCATAGAGGGCGGCGCCAGGGCGCACCAACCCTAAGTGAAAGCCGCGGCCCAGGAAGATGCCCGACGAGGCGGCGATGGATTGGGGCAGGGCGGGAAGATGGGATGCCAGCCGCCGCAGCGTCGTCAGCTGCCGGGCATTCATGGGCGAATCGGCGTCATCGGCGCAGGCCAGGTGGCTCATGACCAGAATGGGGCGGATGGCGGCGGTGATTTCCGGCTTGGCGGCCAGGCGTTCCAACTCGGTCTCGGATAAGCCGAGGCGGTTCATGCCGGTGTCGATATGGATGGCCGCCGCCGGTGCGCCGCTGCCCTTCTTGGCAAAACCGGCCCAGCCGGTGATCTGGGCCAGGGAGTTCAGGACCGGGATCAGATTATGGGCGGCGAACTCGCCCTCATCGCCGCCCAAAGGTCCGCTCAGCACATGGATCACCGCGGCGGGCAGGATCCGGCGAAGGGCGATGCCTTCATTGACGCAGGCCACGAAGAAGGACTGGCATCCAGCGGCGGAGAGGGCCGGTGCAATGTGTTCCATACCCAGCCCATAGCAATCCGCCTTGACCACGGCGGAAGCCTCGGCGGGGGCAACCAGGGCGGAAAGCCGCTTCCAGTTGGCGACGATGGCCGCCACATCGATGGTCAGCAGGGCGGTGGCGCGGGCAAGGTCGGTCATGGTCTGTCCAGGCAAAACGGAGTGCGCACCATCCCTCTCTTCGCACGCGAAGACAAGTCTCTGTTCAGCGCTGCCGCAGGTAACGGCGAAGTTGCCACAGTCCCACACCGGTGACGGCCATTCCGGCCAGGGCAAAGAAGCCGAGGATGGCGCCCAGGAAAAGGTTGAGCGCGACATCCGCCGATCGGGAACCGGTGGCATCCAATCCGATGGCAAAGGCATTAAGAACCAATTGCGCCGCTGGCAGGCCAGCAATCACCATGGTGGGCAGGCCGATAGCCAAGAGGATGACGGCGGCAGCCAGCCGCAGATGTGGAGAGGACTTGGATGTCTGGCGCATGGCAAGACTGCGGCGCAGGCCATAGCGGAATTTCCAACTGCCTGAAAAGGCGGGCAGGGTCGGGTGATGCCGGAGCAGGGCGGCGATGGCCTGTTCGGGAAGATCGGGCGCCCGGCGGATGGCGGCGATCAACTCGGCATCGGCCGTGCCGGGCCGGGCTGTCCTGAGATCCGCAAGCAGGCTTTCCATAGCGGCTTGGGCCAAGGGGCCCCGCAAGCTCCTGTCCACGAGATATGCGCCCAGGGTCGCCAGAGCCAGGATTGCAGCAATCACGATATAAGGGGCGGTCATGAAAGTCTGGTCCAGCAAGCTCAGTACCCCGGTGGCTCTTCGTAATGGTCGCTGGCGGCCAGATTGCCGAATTTGGTGTATTCGCCCTGGAAAGCGAGGCGCACGGTGCCCACGGGGCCGTGACGCTGCTTGGCGATGATCACTTCGGCGGTGTTGTGGACCTCTTCGCAGCGCTGCATCCACTTGGCATGGCGCTCGTTGAATTTTTCCTGGGCCTCTTCCGGGCGCTGGCCCGGCTCGGCGCGTTCTAGATAGTATTGTTCGCGGAAGACGAACATCACCACGTCGGCGTCTTGCTCGATGGAGCCCGATTCGCGCAGATCGGCCAGTTGGGGCCGCTTGTCCTCGCGCTGTTCGACGGCGCGCGACAACTGGGAGAGCGCGATCACCGGCACCGACAATTCCTTGGCCAGGGCCTTCAGGCCGCGGGTGATCTCGGACACTTCCTGCACGCGGTTCTCGGAATTGGAGGACGAGCCCCGCAGCAATTGCAGATAATCGATAACGATCAGGCCCAGACCGTGCTGACGCTGCAAGCGCCGCGAACGGGTCCGTACCGCCGAGATGGTCAGCGCAGGAGTATCGTCGATGAACAGCGGCAGGCGATGCAGGTTCTGGGCGGCCACCACCAGGCGCTCGAACTCCTCGTTGGACATCTCGCCCTGGCGGATCTTGTGGCTGTTGATCTCGGCCTGCTCGGCCAGGATACGGGCCGCCAACTGTTCCGACGACATTTCCAGGGAGAAGAAGGCGGTGATGGCGCCATCGACGCCCTTCTTGCGGCCGAGCGCGTCCACCTCTTCCTTATAGGCATAGGCGGCGTTGAAGGCGATGTTGGTGGCCAGCGCGGTCTTGCCCATGGAGGGGCGTCCGGCCAGGATGATCAAGTCGGAATCGTGCAGGCCGCCCAGCTTGGCATCCATGTCGATCAGCCCGGTGGGCACGCCCGACAGCTTTCCCTGGCGTTTGTGGGCGGCCTCGGCATTGGCGATGGCGCCCACCAGGACGGTCTTGAAATCCTCGAACCCGCCCTCGGTTTGGCCTGTGGTGGCCAGATCATAGAGCTTGGCCTCGGCCCTGCCGATCTGATCGATGGCCGGCACGTCCAGATCGGGGGCGAAGGCGTCGTTGACCATGTCCTCGCCCATGCCGATCAGCGAGCGGCGCAGATGCAGGTCGAAGACCAGCTTGCCGTAATCCTCGGCATTGATCACCGAGACCACGGCATTGGCCAACTGCGCCAGATAATTGGTTCCGCCGATCTCGGCCAGCCCGCCATCATTCTCGAAATAGGTCTTCAGCGTCACCGGATTGGCCATCTGGCCGCGCTCGATCAGCTTGCCGCAGGTGGCGAAGATGCGCCCATGCACCGGGTCGGCGAAGTGTTCGGCCTTCAGGAATTCCGAGACGCGTTCATAGGCGCGGTTGGACAGCAAGATGGCGCCCAGCAGGGCCTGCTCCGCCTCATAGTTGTGAGGGGGCACGCGAAAGCCGAGTCCCTCGGTGGGGGCGGCGGGATGGTCTGGCTGGAAAGCGGTCATGACCCGTGCATGTTAGCAGAAGCGGCGCCGTAGCGATGCGGCATCCATCTTATTTCGGCCTGTGGATAACGGGGATATCGGGGGCAACCATTTATTTTTCGTCATCTCTGACGAGGCATCGCCGAGATCCGGGATCCATGGTGCCGTTTCCCGGTATGGATCCCGGATAAGCCTGGCGGGTTTCCGGGATGACGTATTCTTGTGACGCAAAAGAAAACGGCGGCCGGACCGAAAAGTCCGACCGCCGCATCCTTTGAAAGATGTCGAGGCTTAGGCCTCGGCGGCTTCCTCGGTGACTTCATCGGCCACGTCTTCCTCGGCCGGAGCCTCCTCGGCTTCCTCAACCTCGGTCGCGGCGGCTGCGGCGGCGGCAGCGCGCTCGGCTTCCTCGGCGGAGCGGGCGACATTGATGGTCACCACAACCGACACTTCCGGGTGGAGCGAAACGCGCACGCCGTAGGAGCCCAGGGTCTTGATCGGCTGGTCCAGGTTGACCATGCGACGCTCGATGGTGTAGCCCGAGGCCTTGACCGCATCGGCCACGTCCTTGCCCGACACCGAGCCGTAGAGCTGGCCGCTCTCGCCCGCCTGACGGACCATCAGCACCGACAGACCAGCCATCTTGTCGGCCACGGCCTGAGCCTCGTCACGACGCTTGAGGTTCAGGGCCTCGAGCTGGACGCGCTGCTTTTCGAAGAAGGCCAGATTGGCCTTGGAGGCGCGCAGCGCCTTCTTCTGGGGCAGCAGAAAATTGCGGGCAAAGCCGGGCTTGACGTTGACCACGTCGCCCATCTGGCCCAGCTTCTCGATCCTCTCGAGCAGGATGACTTCCATCTTATTCCTCCTTGCCGCCGCCGCTTGATCCGGCGCGGCGGAATCTCGTCATGAACCTCACCAGCCCCAGGCCGGCCACGGGAATGAACACCCAGGCCGAGGCCAGGAACAGACCTCCGTATAAGCCCGCAAGGATCAACCTTGCGTTAGACCGGCCAGCGGCCCATCCGTGTACCGCCGCCAGCCCCAGAAGGCCGAACGGCATCAGCGTCACCAGAACCGCGCTGCGGGCCACGTAACCGAGGTCGCCCTCGGCTGTGGCCCCGGTGGCCATCGCGGCTGCCAGCACCACACCCAGCCACAGCGGAAGCTCGAGCTCCCGATAGGATGGAGTGGGCCGCCGGTTTCTGCCGAGTCGGACCAGGAAGCCCTGGGCCGTCACGGCATTCACCACCGCCATCGCCAACCACGAGCCAGCGACCATGGCCGGGAAGAACGGAACCCACCACTCAGAGGCAGACTTACGCTGCCCGGGGGTGAGATCGGGAGCCATCATGTCCAGGGTGCGTCCGATGGTATCGGCCACCCAGGCCTGAAGGCCTCCATTCTCCACGCCGTCCGGTCGGTCCGGGATTAGCAGCGCGCCGATTGCGATCAGCGCCAAACCAATTCCGGTCAGCCAGCTCAGCACCAGACCCGGCGGATACCACTCGACATTGTTGTCGGCATTCGCACGCCACAACAACGCCTGACGGACCACCACCAGGCTTGGCAGCAAGACCACCACGGCGAAGGGCAAGGGGGCAAAACCTCCTGCCGTCAACGCCACGGCGGCCGCTGCGGCCAGACCCGCCAACAGAACCGCTCCATTGCCCCGGTAAAGCCCCACCATCATCAAAGGCAGAGGCGCCAGGTAAGAGAGCAGCATTCCGGCGGCAAAGCCTTTTGCCAGCGACAGGAACAGGAGAGACGATACCAATCCTGCCGCCAGCGGAACGCCAAACGACCTGGTCACGGTGACCCGGCCGAACCTGAACTCACTTCACCACATAGGGCAGCAGACCCAGGAAGCGGGCGCGCTTGATGGCCTGGGCCAGTTCACGCTGCTTCTTGGCAGACACCGCGGTGATGCGAGACGGCACGATCTTGCCACGCTCGGAGATGAACCGAGACAGCAGCTTGATGTCCTTGTAATCGATCTTCGGCGCACCCTCGCCCGAGAACGGGCAGGTCTTGCGGCGGCGGAAGAACGGACGACGCTGGGCTCCGCCTGCAGCGGCGGCGGCGGCGGGGCGGGGACGCTCGGTCTTGACCTCGGTCATTATTCGCCTCCTTCCATACGGCGGGGTTCACGGTCGCGGCGCGGACGATCCTCGCGGTCGCCACGCGGGGGACGGTCATCGCCCTCGCCACGGCGGGGACGGTCGTCGCGGGACTTGGACTGCATCATGGCCGACGGACCCTCTTCGAGTTCCTCGACGCGGATGGTCAGGGTGCGCAGCACGTCTTCGTTAATGGACATCTGGCGCTCCATCTCCTTGACGGCGGCGGACGGCGCATCGATGTTCAGAAGGACGTAGTGGCCCTTGCGATTCTTCTTCACCCGGTAGGCGATGTTGCGCAGGCCCCAGTACTCCTTCTTGGAGACCGAGCCGCCGCCCTGGGCGATGATGTTGGAGAGTTCGTCGGTCAGGGCTTCCACCTGGGGGGTGGAGATATCCTGGCGCGCGATGAACACGCATTCGTACAAAGACATTCGAAAACCCCTTATGGCTTTTCTCTTCCCATATCGTCCCCAATGGACGAACAGGCATAGCCGTAACCCCCTTTCGGGAGCCGGCAAGGGTTGGAAGCCGCGCACTATACACAAATCGAATCGGGATGCAAGCGGATGCGGCGCGGGGCCAAGGATTGCTTGACAGGCGGCGGTGCTTTCTCCTTTCTTCTCGCCCACCAATCGTTTCGAGGGGAGTTTTCCATGACCCGCGCGTTCGTCTTTCCCGGCCAGGGATCCCAGGCTGTCGGCATGGGCCGCGAATTGGCCGAGGCCTTTGCCCCCGCCCGCCAGCTGTTCCAGGAAGTGGACGACGCCCTGTCGCAGAAGCTCTCCACCCTGATGTTCGAGGGTCCCGAGGACCAGTTGACGCTGACCGAGAACGCCCAGCCCGCCCTGATGGCGGTGTCCATGGCCGTGGTCCGGGTGCTGGAGGCCGAGGGCGGGTTCGATCTGGCCAAGGCCGCCACTTTCGTGGCAGGTCATTCGCTCGGCGAGTACTCCGCTCTGGCCGCTGCCGGGACGTTCAGCGTGGCCGATACGGCGCGCCTGTTGAAGATCCGCGGTCAGGCCATGCAGAAGGCCGTGCCCGTCGGCATGGGCGCCATGGCCGCTCTGCTGGGCTCGGAATTGGAGCAGGCGCGTGAAATTGCCGCCCTGGCCGCCGAGGGCGAGGTCTGCGAGGCCGCCAATGATAATGGCGGCTCCCAGGTTGTGCTGTCCGGCCATAAGAGCGCCGTGGACCGCGCCATCAAGATCGCCGCCGAGAAGGGGATCAAGCGGGCCATTCCGCTGCCAGTGTCCGCCCCCTTCCATTGCGCCCTGATGCAGCCCGCCGCCGATGCCATGGCCGAGGCCCTGGCCAAGGTGGAGATGAAGGCGCCCCGCATTCCCCTGGTGGCCAATGTCACCGCCGCCCGCGTCACCGATCCGGCCGCCATCCGCGACCTGCTGGTCCGTCAGGTCACCGGCACTGTGCGCTGGCGCGAAAGCGTGCTGTTCATGAAGGCCGAGGGCGTGACCTCGCTGGTGGAACTGGGCGCGGGCAAGGTGCTGGGCGGTCTGGCCAAGCGCATCGACAAGGAACTGACCGGCTCTTCGGTGGGCGCCCCCGCCGATATCGAAGCCTTCCTCGCGTCTCTTTAAGTTAGGGGGAACCCATGTTCGATCTTACCGGCAAGACCGCCCTGGTGACCGGCGCTTCGGGCGGCATCGGCGGCGCCATCGCCAAAGCCCTGCATGCCCAGGGGGCCACTGTCGGCCTGCACGGCACCCGGCGCGAGGCTCTTGACGCCCTGGCCGCCGAACTGGGCGAGCGCGTCCATGTGCTGCCCGCCAATCTGTCCGACGGGGCGGCTGTCGAGCAACTTGCCAAGGATGCCGAGGCCGCCTTGGGCTCCATCGACATCCTGGTCAACAACGCGGGCCTGACCAAGGACGGTCTGGTGCTGCGCATGAAGGACGAGGACTGGCAGACGGTGCTGGACGTCAATCTCACCGCCGCCTTCCGCCTGTCGCGCGCCGCCGTGAAAGGCCAGATGAAGCGCCGCTGGGGCCGCATCATCAACATCACCTCCATCGTGGGCGTCACCGGCAATCCGGGGCAGGTCAACTATGCCGCTTCCAAGGCGGGCATGATCGGCATGAGCAAGGCCCTGGCCCAGGAAGTGGCCAGCCGCAACATCACGGTGAATTGCGTGGCGCCGGGCTTCATCAGTTCGGCCATGACCGACGTGCTGTCCGATGACCAGAAGACCAAGCTGAACGCGGGCATTCCCGCCGGGCGGATGGGTACGGCCGAGGAGATTGCCGCCTCGGTGGTCTATCTCGCCAGCGCCGAGGCCGCCTATGTGACGGGGCAGACGCTCCACGTCAACGGCGGCATGGCAATGATCTAACCAAGATGCCGTCTTGGCATCTTGGTTGGGCCCAAGGGGCCGCGCACCTTAATGCGGCGGGGGGACAAGGATGTCCGCCCGCCGGTTGAGGGCGATCTAAAAGGTGTCAAAAATAAGGCTGCCGATGCTGGCAATGCCAAAAAAAGTATGGTACAGACGGGCACTTTCCGCCTGTTGGGGCACGCACCGGACCGGCGCATTAAACAGTTTTCCCTTTGACGAGACTTTTCGAGGATTCGCAAATGAGTGACGTGGCTGAACGGGTTAAGAAGATCGTCGTCGAGCATCTGGGCGTTGAAGAGGCCAAGGTGACCGAGAACGCCTCCTTCATCGATGACCTGGGCGCCGACAGCCTCGACACCGTCGAGCTGGTGATGGCCTTCGAAGAAGAATTCTCCGTTGAGATCCCCGATGACGCCGCCGAGAAGATCCTCACGGTCAAGGACGCCATCGATTTCATCACGGCGAATTCCTAAACGGATTTGCGGACGCCGGGCCGCCCATGGCGGGTCCGGCGTTCTTATCCTTTGTCCCAGACACTTTCCGAAAGCCAGGGTTCCATGAGACGTGTCGTCGTCACCGGCCTCGGCCTGACCACTCCGCTCGGTAACGGTGTTAACACCAACTGGGAGCGTCTGATCGCCGCCCAGTCCGGTATCCGTCGTATCGACGCCTTTGATGTTTCAGACCTCGCCGCCCAAATCGCCGGTGTCGTGCCGCGCGGAACCAATCCGGGCGAGCTTGATCTCGATGCCGTCGCTCCCGCCAAGGACCGCCGCCGCATGGACGATTTCATCGTCTATGGCTTGGCCGCAGCTTCCGAGGCCGTGGAGGATTCCGGTTGGATGCCCACCGATTCCGAATCGCTGGAACGGACCGGCGTGATGATCGGGTCGGGTATCGGTGGTCTTCCCAATATCGCCGACGGCGCCATCACGCTGGAGAAATCCGGTCCGCGCCGCATCAGCCCCTTCTTCATTCCCGCCGCCCTGATCAATCTGGTCTCGGGCCATGTTTCCATCCGCTACGGCTTTAAGGGGCCGAATCATGCGGTGGTCACGGCCTGCGCCACGGGTGCCCACGCCATCGGCGATGCCGCCCGTCTGATCATGTTCGACGATGCCGACGTGATGGTCGCTGGCGGTACCGAGGCGGCCGTTCACCGTCTTGGCATTGCGGGCTTCGCCGCCGCCAAGGCGCTGTGCACCAGCTATAACGATCGTCCCACCGAGGCCTCGCGCCCCTGGGACAAGGATCGTGACGGCTTTGTCATGGGCGAGGGCGCCGGTATCGTGGTGCTCGAGGAACTCGAGCATGCCAAGAAGCGCGGCGCCAAGATCTATGGCGAGGTGATCGGCTACGGCATGTCCGGTGACGCCCATCACATCACCGCTCCCGCCGAGGACGGCAACGGCGCCGTGCGCGCCATGCGGGCCGCCATCAAGCGGGCCGGGGTGTCGCTGGACGAGATCGACTACGTCAATGCTCACGGCACCGCCACCATGGGCGATACCATTGAGCTGGGCGCGGTCAAGCAGGTGTTCGGCGATCACGCCTACAAGCTCTCCATGTCGTCTACCAAGTCGGCCATCGGCCATCTGTTGGGCGCGGCGGGCGCGGTGGAAGCCATCTACTCTTTGCTGGCCATCCGTGATCAGGTCGCGCCGCCGACCCTCAATCTGCACAATCCGGATGAGGGCTGCGATATCGATCTGGTTCCGCTGAAGGCCAAGCAGCGCAAGATCAAGGTGGCGCTGTCCAACTCGTTCGGGTTCGGCGGCACCAACGCCTCGTTGGTGTTGCGCGGCTACTGAGCGTTTTGACGCTGTATGTTCAGGCAAGGCCCCCGATCATCCGGGGGCCTTTGTCTTGTCTGGAGGATGAGCAATGAAGCCGTGGATGAAGATCGTCGCCGGTGTCCTGGCCATCATCCTGATCGGGCTCGGCTGGGCCGCCTGGGAAGGCCATCGCCGTTTCACCGCGCCGGGACCGTCGCCTAAGCCGGTGATCGTGATCATCCCCAAGGGGTCGGGCACCGAGCTTATCGCCCACTCCCTGGAAGGGGCCGGGGTGATCTCGTCGCGCTACGTCTTTGCCGCAGGCGTGAAATTGCGCCGCGTCACCCTCAAGGCCGGTGAATACGCCTTTCCCGCCCAGGTCTCGCCGGAAGAGGCCATGCGCATCATCGCCGACGGCAAGGTGGTGATTCACAAGCTGACCGTGGCCGAGGGACTGACCACGCGTCAGGTGCTGGATATGGTCAGCGAGGCCGATTTCCTGGCCGGTCCCATCACCCGCAAAGTGTCCGAGGGCCACCTGCTGCCCGAGACCTGGCACATGGTCCGCGACGAGTTGCGCGACGACGTCATCGCCCGCATGGAAAAGGCCATGACCCAGACGCTCGACGTGCTGTGGGTGGCCCGTGCCCCCGGTCTGCCGCTCAAAAGCAAGGAGGAGGCGCTGATCTTGGCCTCCATGGTCGAGCGCGAGACCGGCACCGAATCCGAACGCCCCCGCGTCGCCGCCGTGTTCTACAACCGTCTGGCCCGCAATATGCGGCTTCAGTCGGACCCGACAGTGATCTACGGCGTCTCGGACGGCCTGGGCGAACTGGACCACCCCCTGACGCGGGCCGAACTTCAGACCAATCACCCCTGGAATACCTATACCATCGACGGTCTCCCCAAGACCCCCATCGCCAATCCCGGCCGCGCTTCCCTGGAAGCCGTACTGCACCCGGCCAAAAGCGACGAACTCTACTTCGTCGCCAACGGCACCGGCGGCCACACCTTCGCCCGCACGCTCGACGAACACAACGCCAACGTGGCCAAGTGGCGTCAGATCGAGAAAGCGGGGAAGTAGGGGGCCGGTCTCCGCCCGCCCCCGCCATAAGGCAAGGCCTTTTGGAAACCCAGGGCAATAAATATTCGCCGAACCTGGGTCATTGCGGCGGAAGGCGCCGCAAATTCCAAAGCTGTTGGTCAGAGCGAAGTTCTGGGCACGCGCACGATGCGCAGCAGGTTGGTTGACCCGGCGGTTCCAAATGGCATGCCCGCGATGATCACCAGTGGCTTGCCGTCCTCGGTGAAACCCTCTCGGGTCGCGATCCCTGACGCCTTGGCGACCATGTCCTCCACATTGGCGGCATCTTCAGTGTGGACGGAATGGACGCCCCAAGCCAAGGCAACGTGGCGGGCCGTGGCGGCGTTGGGGGTTAAGCTGAGGATGGGCGATGCCGGGCGTTCACGAGCGATCCGTAAGGTGGTGAAGCCCGAAGTGGTGTAGGCGACGATGGCGGCGACCGACACAATGCCGGTCACCTGGCAGACGGCGGCGCTGATGGCGTCGGCGTCGTTGGCCTCGGGCTTGGCGCAACCGCTGCCCAACCCGTCGAGATAATTGGGATCGCTTTCGGCCCGGCTGATGATGCGGCTCATCATGGTGACGGCCTCGACCGGATAACGGCCCGAGGCGGATTCCGCCGACAGCATCACCGCATCAGCTCCGGCAAAGACGGCGGTGGCCACGTCGGACGCCTCGGCCCGCGTCGGGGTGGGCGCCTCGATCATGGATTCCAGCATCTGGGTGGCGACGACCACCGGCTTACCGGCAGCGCGACACGAGCGGATGATGCGCTTTTGCAGGCCGGGCACATCCTCGGGCGGCAATTCGACGCCCAGATCGCCGCGAGCCACCATCACCGCGTCGGACAAGGCGACGATCTCGTCGAGGCGGTCGATGGCCGAAGGCTTTTCCAGCTTGGACAGGATGCGGGCGCGCTCGCCAATCAGGGCGCGGGCCTCTTCCACATCCTCGGGCCGCTGCACGAAGGACAGCGCGATCCAGTCGATACCCAGTTCCAGGGCGAAGGCAAGGTCGTGCCGGTCCTTCTCGGTCAAGGCCGACAGGGGAATCACCGCATCGGGGACGTTGACGCCCTTGCGGTCGGACAAGGGACCGGCCACCACCACCACCGTCTCGGCGAAGTCCGAACCGCAAGCCTCGACCCGCAGCCGGACCTTGCCGTCATCTAGCAAAAGCTCCGAGCCGGGGGTCAGGGCCGACAGGATTTCCGGGTGCGGCAGCGGGGCGCGGGTGGTGTCGCCCGGCTCTGGCGACAGATCGAGGCGGAAGGTCTGGCCCGGCTTCAGGACCACCTTGCCCGCTTTGAAGACGCCAAGCCGCAGCTTCGGCCCTTGAAGGTCGGCGAGGATGGCGATGGGGCGACCCAGTTCGGCCTCCAGGCGGCGGATTTCCTTGAACCGCTCCAGGTGGTCGTCATGGCTGCCATGGCTGAAATTGAGACGAAAGACATCGGCGCCAGCCTCCCACAGCGTGCGGATCATTTCCGGGCGGGAACTGGCTGGCCCTAAGGTGGCGACGATACGGGTATTGCGCTTCTGTCTCATGGGGAGCTGTCCTTGTCGGCGATCAGAATCGCCCGGAAATCGTTGACATTGGTGAGTGTCGGGCCGGTTACCACACAATCGCCCAAGGCCTGGAAGAAGCGGTGGGCGTCGTTGGCCGCCAGACTGTCCTTGGGCTTGATCCCCATGACCCAGGCGCGCGATAGGGTGTTGGGCGTGATGATGGCGCCTGCGATATCCTCCATGCCATCGACGCCATCCGTATCTCCGGCGATGGCATGAATTCCCGGCTGTCCGTTCAAGGCGACGGCCAGGGACAGCAGGAATTCCACGTTAGGGCCGCCGCGCCCTTGGCCCCGGACGGTCACCGTGGCCTCGCCGCCCGATAGCAGCACGCAGGGTGGCGTGAAGGGCTGGCCGCGCTTGGCCACCTGAAGCGCTACGTTGGCCATGACCGTGCCCACATCCTTGGCCTCGCCCTCGATGCTGTCGCCCAGGATATGGGCGGCGAATCCGGCGTCTTGCGCCAGTCTGGCCGCGGCTTCCAGTGCTATCTGAGGTGCGGCGATGATGCGCGTCTCGGTCTTGGCCAATCTGGGGTCGCCCGGCTTGATGCTTTCGCCCAGTCCGCCCTCAAGAATGTCGAGAACCTTGTCGGAAACCACGATGCCATAGCGCCGGATGATGGCCAGGGCATCGGCGCAAGTGGTGGGATCGGCCACTGTCGGCCCCGAAGCGATATCCATGGGATTGTCGCCGGGGACATCGGAAATCAGCAGCGTCACCACCCGGGCCGGGTGGCAGGCCGCCGCCAGACGGCCGCCCTTGACGGCCGACAGATGGCGACGGACGCAGTTCATTTCGCTGATGGTCGCGCCGGATTTGAGCAGGGCGCGGCTGACGTCCTGCTTATCTTCCAGCGTCAGGCCATCCAGCGGCAAAGGCAACAACGCCGAACCACCACCCGAGATCAGACACAACACCAGATCGTCGGCGGATAACCCTGACACCAGATCCATCATTCTCCGAGCGGCATTCAGCCCGGCTGCATCGGGAACGGGATGAGCCGCCTCGACAATGGTGACGCGGGCGCACGCAACATTATAGCCGTAGCGGGTGACCACCAGCCCGGACAACTCGCCCGACCAGTTGTCCTCGACCGCTCGGGCCATGGCTGCAGATGCCTTTCCGGCTCCGATGACGATCAGGCGCCCCTTGGGGGCGGCGGGCAGGTGCGCCGGAACGCAATGGGCCGGCTGGGCGGCAGCGACGGCCGCATCGAACATCCGTCGCAGCAGATCCCTGGGGGATTGGGTCATGATCGATCCATCCGTGGCTTGGGTGAAAGGCCAACGGGGCGAAGGTCTTCCTCCTTCGCCCCCCTGTCGTCGGGCCTATTCGTTATCGGCCTTGATTGCCGCGATTACGGCATCGGTGACGATCCGCGTGGTCGCCTTGCCGCCGAGGTCTGGCGTGTGCAGCGCCGGATCGGCGGTGACCCGCTCGATGGCCCGCATCAGTCGGGCCGAGGCCGCCGTCTCGCCCAGATGGTCCAGCATCATGCAGGCGGTCCAGAAGGTGCCGATGGGGTTGGCAATACCTTTGCCGGTGATGTCGAAGGCGGACCCATGGATCGGCTCGAACATGGACGGGAACTTGCGCTCCGGATTGAGGTTGGCGGTGGGCGCGATGCCAAGCGAGCCAGCCAGCGCCGCCGCCAGATCGGACAGGATGTCGGCGTGGAGATTGGTCGCCACGATGGTGTCCAGGGTTTCCGGCTTCAAGGTCATGCGCATGGTCATGGCATCGACCAGCATCTTGTCCCAGGTAACGTCAGGAAACTCGGCGGCCACCTCGGCGGCGATCTCGTCCCACATCACCATACCGTGGCGCTGGGCGTTGGACTTGGTGACCACGGTCAGCAGCTTGCGGGGACGCGACTGGGCCAGTTTGAAGGCGAAGCGCATGATCCGCGTCACCCCGGCGCGGGTGAAGATGGTCACTTCGGTGGCGACCTCCTCGGGGAAGCCGCGATGGGAGCGGCCGCCTTGGCCCGCGTATTCACCCTCGGAATTCTCGCGGACGATGACCCAATCCAGATCCTGGGGCCTCACATTGCCCAGCGGGCTCTTGATGCCCGGCAGGATGCGGGTCGGGCGCACATTGGCGTACTGATCGAAGGGCTGGCAGATGTTGAGGCGCAACCCCCACAAGGTGATGTGATCGGGAACGTCGGGCGCGCCCACCGCGCCGAAATAGATGGCGTCGAACTTTTTCAGCGTGTCACGGCCGTTCTCCGGCATCATCACGCCGTGTTTCTTGTAGTAATCCGAGCCCCAGTCGAAGGACTCGACATTCAGGCGAAAGCCTCCATCACGCTTGGCAAGGGCATCGAGAACCTCCAGGCCAGCGGCCACCACTTCCTTGCCGATTCCATCGGCCGGAATGGCCGCGATAGCATAGGTCCGCATCATGCTTTCTCCCACATGTCTCTATTGAGCCCAGCCGACCGACAATGGGCTCCACCCGCCGCGGTTCGGTATTACGCCCCCAAGGCATTCGCCAGGGCGGTAAAACTGTCCGTGTAGAGATCGAACCAAGGTTCCGGTGAGATATCCGGTTTGGCCGCGGGTCCGAATTCAAGAGGTCGGGCAACGAATGCTGTGCGCATTCCGAAGGCGCGTGCCGCCTTCAGATCGTATTTATGGCAGGCCACCATCAAAATTTGATCGGGACGGCACCCCAGATAGTCCACTGCGACCTGATAGACGGCAGGCGACGGCTTGTAGGTGTGAGCCAATTCGGCCGTCAGAACGGCATCGAAGGGAAGGCTCGCGTGCTTGACCACCGCGACAACCGCCGCCATACCAGCATTGGACAGCGTCGACGTCAGGAAGCGCCGCCTTAGCCGTGTAAGCCCCTCCACACTGTCCGGCCAGGGATCGAGGCGGGTCCATACCCGATTCATCTCCTCGCGCTCGTCAGATGTGAATCTCCCGGAGAGGCCACGACGCTCCAGTAAGATATCCAGCGCCTCGCGATAGATGGCATCGACCCGCAGCCAGGGCCGCTGTCCGGAAATGACCTTGTCGAGGCCGATGCGGTAAAGATCCCGCCACTCCGCGGACAGCGCCGCCCAGTCGAGGTCAAGGCCCTTGGCACGGTTCACCGTCTCGCCCATGCGCAAGATGGGCTGAAAGAAGTCGACGCAGGTGCCCTGCACGTCAAAGGCAAGCGCCCGTATGCCGTCTAGTCCCGTCGCACTGCCTTCCGCCGCAGAGACCTTGGTCGCCACAGCGGTCATCGCAGCCGCTCCTGCCAAGAAACCGCGCCGTGTCATCGTGATTCCTTCTTGCATAGCTCCCTCCTATCCAATATTGCGCTGGGAGCGGGCCAGCAGCAGGGTCGTCACCGCTGAGACAGCCAGAAGCCCGGCGACGAAATAAAGCCCGCCCATGAAGCTGCCGGTCAGGTCCTTGATCCAGCCGATCATGGCGGGACCGGCGAAGCCGCCCAGATTGCCGATGGAATTGATGGTGGCGATCCCCGCGGCGGCGGCCGAGCCGGACAGGAACATGGTCGGCATGCTCCACAATGGCGGCTTGGCGGCGCTGATGCCGATATTGACCAGGGTCAGGGCCAGGATGACGGTGACGACGCCGTCGGCATTGCCCGCGAAGACAAGGCCAGCGGAGGCCACCAGACAGGCGCCGACCACATGCCAGGTCCGCTCGCCGGTGCGGTCGGAATGACGCGCCCACAAGACCATGGCGACGACCGAAACCGTCGGCGGGATCATGTTGAGCAGGCCCACCGTCATGGACGACACGCCAAGCTGCTTGATGATCTGCTTGATGATCTGCGGCGCCCAGATGCCCAGGGTGTAAAGACCGGCTGAGGTGCCGAAATAGATCAGGGCCAGGGCCAGAACGCGAGGGTCCGCCAATCCGCGCCAGACGCTGTGCTTGGCATGACCGGACTTGGCCGCCGCCTCTTCGTTCATGGCGTTGACCAGCCATTCGCGTTCGTCATCGGCCAGCCATGCGGCCTTTTCCGGGCGGTCGGTCATGAAGAAGAACACCACCACACCCAGGATCAGGGCGGGAATGGCCTCGATGATGAACATCCACTGCCAACCGGCCAGCCCCATGACGCCGTTCATCTCGAGCAAGGCGGCGGAGATGGGAGAGCCCAGAGCGGTGGAAATGGGGGCAGCGGCCATGAAGAACGCCGTGACCCCGGCCCGGTGGCGGGCGGGGAACCAGTAGCTGAGATAGAGGATGATGCCGGGAAAGAACCCCGCTTCGGCCGCGCCCAGCAAGAAGCGCATGACGTAGAAGCTGGTGCTGCTCTGGACGAAGGCCATGGCACCGGAGATCAAGCCCCAGGTGATCATCACCCGGGTGATCCACAGGCGTGCGCCGACCTTGTTCAAGATCAGGTTGGACGGCACTTCGAACAGGAAGTAGCCGAAGAAGAAGATGCCTGCGCCAAAGCCGAAGACCGAGGATGAAAAGCCGAGTTCCTTGTTCATGGTCAACGAGGCGAAACCGATATTCACCCGGTCGATATAGGCGATGAAATACAGGAGCATGATAAAGGGGACGATGCGCCAGCTGATCCTGCGCAGCACGCGCTTTTCCAAATCCGTATTCATTGGACAGACTCCTCGCCCAGCATTGTTTTATCTTTGGCGCGGTATCACGCCTGATCTTGACGAGCATGGTACGCGAGCAATCCGGCGGGCTTAAACAGCACAGGTTTATACAAAAAAATGATATAATCCCGCAGCCAGGTAAGGGACGCCGATGGCAACGAAAAGTCCCGACGAGGCGACCTCATCGGGACATGGTGCGGGAGCGGCGCTGAATTCAAGACTTAGCGGATAAAGCCCACCTGGCTCTTGATCCGCTCGAGAATCGGACCCTTCTTCTCGTTGAAGCGGGCCTTGTTCTGCTCGAACAGATTGTTGCCCTTGGTGTCGATGGAGATGATCAGGGGGCCGAATTCATTGACCTTGTTGACCCACATGGTCTCCGGCATGCCCAGGTCCTGCCATTCGGCGCCTTCTATCCGTTCGACCTTGGTGGCGGCAAGCACGGCGCAGCCACCGGGGAACACCGCATGCACCGCCTTGTCCTCGGCGCATCCGGCAACCGTTTCCGGCCCCATGCCGCCCTTGCCGATGATCAGCTTGACCCCGGTTTCCTTGATGAACTGCTTTTCGAACTTCTCCATGCGCATGGAGGTGGTCGGGCCGATGGAGACCATCTCGAAGTCGCCCTCATCGGTCTTTCGCACGATGGGACCGGCGTGGAAGATGGCCCCGCCCTTGAGATCGACGGGAAGCTGGCGCTTTTGTTCGATCAGGCGGCGGTGGGCCACGTCGCGGCAGGTCACCAGGCGGCCGGTCAGATAGACGATGTCGCCGACATTGAGATCCGCCAGATCTTCGTCCTTGATGGGCGTCGTCAGGATCTTCTTCACAGCACCACTCCTTCATGCGAGACGATTTCGTAGGACAGGTCCGCATTGAAGCGGATGCGGCCACGGCGATGGGCCCAACACCCGGTGGAGACGGCCACGCCGATGGTGGACGGATGCCGCGCCGAGGATTCGATGTTGACCCCCATCACGCTGCTGTTGCCGGTCAGGCCCTGCGGGCCGATGCCCAGCTCGTTCAGGCCGTCTTCCAGCAGGGTTTCCATCTTGGCGGCATTGGCGTTGTCATGATGGGACCCCACGGGACGCAAGATCGCCTTCTTGGACAGGCGCGCCGCCGTCTCCGCCGAGGTCGAGACCCCAACCCCGATCAACAAGGGCGGGCAGGCGTTGATGCCACGCGAGGTGACCACGTCGAAGACGAAATCGACGACGCCCTCGTATCCCTGGCCCGGCATTAGCACCGTCGAAGCGCCCGGAAGGGTGCAACCGCCGCCAGCCATGTAGACGTCGATGATCACGCCGTCGTCGTTCGGGACGATCTCCCAATCCAGCCACGGAATGCGTGACCCGGTATTGGTGCCGGTATTCTTTTCGTCGAAGGCTTCCACCGCATTGTGCCGCAGGGGACCCAGCTTGGTGGCGCCCAGGGTGGCATTGCGCAGGATTTCTTCCAACTCGCCCAGCAGGGGGAACTTGGCTCCGGCGGTGATGAAATACTGGATGACGCCGGTATCCTGGCAGCTCGGCCGGTTCAGCTTGTCCGCCGCCTCCTGGTTTTCAGCCATGGAATCGAACAAGACGTTGGCCATGGGGTTGGTCTCCGCCTCCCGTAGATCGGCCAGCTTTTCCTTGATATCGGTGGGCAGCCGCTTACCGATATAGGATGTAAACTTGGTCATGATGTCGGTCATGACCTCGACGGGCGCCTGACTTGTCACGCTCAACCTCCTTGGGCATTGCAGATACTTGGCGCGACATCCGCGCTTGATCCTGGAGGTGATCGTAGTCTTGTGATCCGGCCGCGATAAATCGCGCAGGTTTATACAAAAAAATGATACAATCCGGGCCGGGAGGAGAGGTCGTGGATCTGCATCAGCTTCGGTGCTTCATCGCGGTGGCGGAGGAGCTTCATTTCGGCAAGGCCGCGCAGCGTCTCGCCATGCTGCCATCGGCCTTGGGCCGCCATATCCGCATGCTGGAAGAAGACCTCGGCACGCGCCTGCTGACGCGGACCACCCGCAATGTGGCGCTGACCGACGATGGCGCCGTTTTGCTGGACGATGCCCGCGCCCTGCTGGCCCAGGCCGAGGCCATCGCCAAGCGGTTCCGGGGACGCGGACGGGACCGGGCCACGACACTTAAAATCGGGGCCATCGACAGCGCCTCGGCCGGGCTGATCCCTCTGCTGCTTCACGACTTTCGCCAAAAGCGCCCCGATGTGGTGATCCAGCTTGTCGAGGACAAGTCGATCCGCCTGCTCCCGCGCCTTCTATCGGGGCGGATTGATCTTGCCCTGGTCCGCCCGCCGGAACATCCGGATAAAAGTATCGAGCTCCTGTTCCTGTTCCACGAGACGGCGGTTGTGGCGGTTCCCGAGCATCACTCCTTGGCTGAGTACGACAAGGTGACGGTTCAGGATTTGGCCGACCAGCCCCTGATCGTTCCAGAACGTCGATCCCGTCCGCACAGCCATGACCTGACCATGAAGCTGTTCGCCGAAGCTGGCTTGCAGGCGCGGGTCGCCCAGTTGGCGGAAGAGAAGCAGACGATCGTCAATCTGGTCGCAGCCAATATCGGTGTCGCTATCGTGCCGCGTTGGACATCTCGGATGGCTGTCACCGGGGTGCGATATATCCCCCTCGAAGTGACCGCCGGAGGCGGCATGAACAAGCTTCCTCTGGCCGCCGCATGGGTTCGGGGGACGCGGGATCCTATTCGCGATGAGATGCTCGAAACCCTTCGAGAACGTCTTGGAATCTATGCCGAGTTGGCCTGAGTGGTCTCGCCGCATCTTGCGGCCCATTGATGATTGCGATGTCTCGATCTAAGACGGCATCGCGACCGCGACTTCGACCACGTTGCCGGGTTCATGGTATGCCAGGGTATCGAAGGACAGCCGACGAGCTATGGCGATACCACGGCCGTGGGAGTGGAATGCCCGCTCGGGTGAAATGTCCATATAGGGACGCCAGTCGAATCCCGGTCCCTGATCGCGAACGGTGAAGCGCAATCCCTGGGGTTCACGGCTCACCGCGATACTGGCGCGCCGGTCTCCCAGATCCGGACGCGCCAGCCGCGCCTCGATCTCCTCGATCAGGCGTCCCGAAGTCAGGAACTCGGTCTTTTCCTGGTAGCTGATTTCCAGATTGCCGTGCTCGATCGCGTTGACCATCAGTTCCGATAGGCCGGTCACAACGTCGGGGGCCCAGGGGCATAAACTGGCCAGGGCAACCGCCAGCCAATCCGCCTCAGCGAGGGTGCGGAAGGCGAATTCGCCTTGTTCCAGAAGCGCCAGGGTCCCACTTTGTCGGCGAAGATCGGTCCGCAGCTTCTGGGCTCGGCGATGATCGGCCACCGCCGCCTTGACCACCGAACTCAGAATCTGCAATTGCAGCGGCTTGACCAGATAATAAAAGACTCCGGCCTGAATTCCCTCGGCGATATCTTCGGACGAACCGAAGGCGGTCTGCATGATGACCGGAATCTGAGCCAGTCTGATATCTGACTTCAAATGCCGCAGCAAGGTCATGCCGTCCATCCGCGGCATCTGGCGATCGAGCAGGATGGCGTCGAAGCGTTCGGGCTCGGCTTGCAGGCGCTCAAGGGCGACGAGACCATCCTCTGCCTCGGCGATGGCGTAGCCTTCGGCTTTCAGCATCGTATCGAGCAGTTTGCGGTTCATGGGCATATCGTCCACCACCAGCAGACTGGCACCGTGCCCGGGCAGCAACTCGGCCGGACCGGTGAAGGGATGGAGCGGTCGTCCGTTCACCAAGACCGGATAATCGGGAAAGGTCGCTGAAACCAAAAGCAGGTCGTCGGCGCAATCTGGATTGCTGGCCAGAAAGGTCTTGCCAAGGTGTCGGGCCACCTCGGCTTCGCCCGTCTCGCCAGCCCGGGCCACCTGCTCCTCTATCCAACCGGCCAGGGCCGTTTCCGTCATGCTGCCCTCTGCGGCCTGCTCGACCAAGGCGTCGCTGTAGATCAACAGGCGGTCGCCTTTGCCGATGGCCACTCTCCCCAATTGGCGTCCAGCATCTTCGGTCAGCCCAAAGGGCAAACCCGACAGCTTGAGCGCCTCGCGGCGTCCATCGGCACGCAGCAGAACAGCGTTTCTGAGCCCCGCCGCCACATAGCTGAAGCAGCCCTCCACCCGGTCGAACACGCCATAGACGCCAGCGACGAAATGGTGGTGGTCGCGATCCACCGAGACCAGTCGGCAGTCGAGCAACGCCGCCATTTTCAGTGGATCATCGGCAAAAGAGGGTAATGGCGACAGAACGGAATGGGTCGAGAAGGCGCGAAGTGCCGCGCCTATTCCGTGGCCGGACACGTCGCCGAAGAACAGCGCCACCTTGCCGCCACCCAGCAGCCATGCTTGCCACAAATCGCCGCCAACCGCCGAGCAGGGACGCGAGAACCAGTCAAAGGCAATCCCCGCTGCCGTCCTTATGGCCTTCAGAGTTTCGGTGCGGGGCAACACCGAGGTCATCAGTAGGGCCGCCTCGGCCAGTTCGTTCACCATGCGGGTATTGTCGAGGCGCATGGCGCGGCTCATCAGTGCATTGGCGGTATGGACCGACACCCTTGACACCAACTCCCGTGGGTCGAAGGGCTTGTGGATGACGTCGGTGGCGCCGGCATCGAAGGCAGCCAGGACCTCGTCGCGCGCCGTCATAGCCGTCTGGATCAGAATCGGCAGCCCGGCCAGCGCTGGATTGCTCCTCACCCGCCGACAAACCTCAAGGCCGCCGATCCCCGGCATCACCAGATCGAGCAGGAGGCAATCCACCCGCTGGCTGGACAGCGCCGCGAGAGCCGCCTCGCCGCCATCGACGCATTTCACCTGCGTGAAACCGTGCCGGGCCAGGAGGGCGGAAATCATCATCCGGTTGGTTTCGAGATCATCGACCACCAGAATCGAGGCGTCTAAGACCGATCGTTCCCCCGACGGCGGCGCCGATCCCATATCAGCGGACGATGGTGAAGAGCTTACCGAAATCGACGACTTCGAGGATGCGGTCGACCTGCGGCGGCGGCTTGACCAGAGTAAGCGTTCCGCCAGCTTTGGCCAAGCGCTCGCGCAGCAGGATCAGCATGCTGAGCGCCGCCGAATCCAGACTGCCGATGCCGGTCAGATCCACCTCGACCGAGCTGGCGCCGGACGACACCACCGCGTCGACCACCGTGCGGAAGGCCATGTTCTCGGAAAAGGAAAAGTCGCCGGAAAGCTTGATGGTCAGGACGTTGCCGTTCCGGGATAGTGTGTGGTTCAGGGGCATTGTGGCGTTCTCCGGTCAGCGACGGACCATGGCAAGGAAGGATTGGGTCTGGCGGTCCAGAGTCTCGGAGGCATCCTGCAGCGAATCGGCCGACCACAGAACCTCGATAGCCCCTGCGCCGGTCTTGAGCGAACCCAGCGTCACCTCGGAAATGGCAGAGGACACATGCACCATGTCGTCGGCCACGCCGGTCACGTTGCGGGTGATTTCGGCGGTCACCGCCGATTGTTCTTCGATGGCGGCGGCGATGCCGGTCGAGATGTTGTTGACCGACAAGATGCCGCCCCGGACCCGCTCGAAGGCCGTCACCGCCACGCGGGTCTGTTCCTGGATGCCAGCGATGCGGCTGGCAATCTCCTCGGTGGCCTTGGCGGTCTGATTGGCCAGATGCTTAACCTCGCCCGCCACCACCGCGAAGCCCTTTCCGGCTTCGCCAGCCCGTGCAGCCTCGATGGTGGCGTTCAAGGCCAGTAGATTGGTCTGGCTGGCAACATCGCCGATCATGCCAGCGACATGGCCGATCTCCTGAATGGAATCGGACAGCAGCTTGATTTGCTGTGCCGCGCCGTCCACATCGTTGACGGCGTCGCCCGACACCTCATTGGCATTGGTGACCTGGCGGGAAATCTCCGCGATGGAGGCTCCCAGTTCTTCGACTGCGGCGGCCAGCCCTTCGACTTTCTGGGTGGTCTGCAAGGCCGTGTCGGCCACCCCCAGGGAGCGCGAGGTTCCCGATTCCTGGCGCTGGGCCGAGGTCGAGGCCGAATTGTAGATCGATCCCACCGCCTCCTTGACCACGGTGATCACCGAGCCCACTTCGCGCTCGAAGGTTTCCGCCATGCGGACTTTTTCCGTCACCGGCATCCAGGTGAGCAGAGGGCCCACATAATGGCCCTTTCGGTCAAGGATGGCGCTGACGTTCAGTTCGATGACCTCCTGCCCGAGACTGATATTGGCCACGTGCGGAAGCTTGGTCGGATCTTGGAGGATGCGCCGGGCATGCTCGGGATTCTTATGGAAGATATCGACCGATTTGCCGACCACCTCGGCCGCAGGGCAGGGCAGATGACTTTCCAGGGTGGAGAGGAGTTCGCGGCTGGCCTTGTTCTGGTACGAGATGGTGAGATCCGGCCCCGAAGCCATCATCACGCGCGCCGTCATCTGGTCGAGCATCTGGCTTTGCTGGAATGAAGCCACCGAGGTTTCGCGCAAGCAGCCGAGCGAGGTGATCATGTTATCTATTTCGGCCATGCCGGTGTGGGACGGCAGCTCCTGATCGGTGTCGCCCGTAGCGATCGCCTTCATAGCCGATTCGACCCCGCCCAAGGCGCGGGTGACGCTGCGCACCACCGGTATACCGACGATGGCGGCGGTCAGCGCCGCCAATAGGCCCAAAGCCAGAACCAGGGTGGTCGCCCGGCCAGAGCTTTCCACCGTGGCCTCGGATTCCCCGGCCAGCTTGATGGCGACCTCGTCAACCCGGGCGCGGACCAGATCGACGCCGTCCTTGACCTCGCCCTGAATTTTGTCGGAAACCGCGTCGAAGGAGGGCATCAGCGGGTTACCGGTTCCTGGCCCGCCAGCGACATAGGCCTCGGCCATACGCCGGCCGGTGGCGTAGTAGGGCTCGAAATCCTGGCTCATCCGCGCCAGGAGGGCATCCGCCTCGGTCAATCCCCCGGCCTTGGCGGTGGCGCGGGCCTGGGCCAACGTCTCACGGAACGCCTTGGCATGCTCCTCGGCTTCGGCGAAGCCGCTATCCAGCCCATCTTGCCCCCGTGTGGCAGAGACATCGCTGAAGAATTGCTGGACCTGAACAACCTCAAGCCGAAGGCTGTAAAGTTGGCCGAGCAGCACCACTTCCTTCGCGGTGAAGCCCTTTACCGAACGGGAGTTTTCTTCCACCGCCGCATTCAGAGTGCCGATGGACCTCTGGGCCACCACCAGGGCCGCCGCAAAAGTCACCAAGATGAAGGCCAGCATGGCGAACAGACGGAAACGCAACGTCATGGGTCCAGTCCTTCCGTGGGGGCCGCGTCAGCAGAATGGCCGCAGAAATTTTCATTCCCTGCGAATGGGTATAGCGAAGGAAATGCTTAAACGGCAATCGGATATTTTAAAATCCATCCCTGGTTGGAGGGGCAGGATGATGCCGGGATTTATAGCTACATTAGTATCGCCTTATTCGCACTATTCCGTTTCGCGGTGAGGCAGCCCGCCAAGCGCGCTTCACGAGCGCAGCGCTTGGGTTATTGGCTGACCGACATGGCCGCAAAGCGGAACGGATGCTGTGGGACCGGTCGGGTGGACCAATTCGTAGACCTTGCCGGTGGGATCGATCCAAATCCCAGGGCACAAAGCCGCTCTTGTGATTTGCGTATTTTTGCGTGGCAACATACCCCCTTTGTATTACACGATAATGCCCTACTAAGGCTCCGTCCTCGTTTGCCTGGGGGGACAATCGCACGTCATCCGACAGGGGGCACCCGTGCAGGGGAATGAGCGGCAAATTTTCAAGCTCCAACTATTCTCCTCGGCGATTATCGTCGCGGTGATGGCCCTAGCATTGGGGGGGCTGTTAATCACTCAGGCCCGCAGTGAATACGACGCCAGCCTCCTCGCCTTGGAAGAGCAGGAAACCCAGGCGATGAAGGAAGAGTTGATCCGCCAGGTCGAGACTGCCAAGAACTTCCTGAGAACCATGCAGGCCAGCACCGAGGAAGTCCTCAGGCGGCAAATCACCGATCAAGTCGACCAAGCCTATGCGCTGAGCAGTGCGCTCTATGACCGCGAGCAGGGACGCTTGGGAGAAGGCGAGGTGAAGCGTCTGGTGATCGAAGCCCTTCGTCCCATCCGCTTTTTCAACGGAAAGGGATACTATTTCGTCGATGACATGGACGGGAATTGTCTGCTGCTGCCCATCAATCCGAACCTTGAGGGCACATCGCTCCTGAATAATCGGGACGATGCCGGAACCTATATCATGCGAAGCCTGATCAGTGCGGCCAACAATCCCAGCGGAGAAGGGTTCTCGCGCTATCGTTGGTATGCGCCGGGCAGCGGTAAGAAGATGCTCGAGAAGATTGCCTATGTCCGTAAGTTTGAACCCTATAATTGGCTGATCGGTACCGGGCAGTATATTTCGGACGTGGACCAAGTGCTTCAAGCCGAGGCCCGAAACCGGCTTCGGGGATTGCGTTTTGGACCCCATGCCAAGGGGTATTTCGTGATCTATGGCCCTGGGGAGAAGGTCCTGGTCTCTCCGTCGCGACAGGAGAGCGAGGATCATTTGATTGATGAGCTCCCGTCAGATGGGCGGGCCGTCGCCCATACGATCTTCGATCAAGGACAGAAAGGGGATGGTTTCGTCCGCTATGACTGGGCCATCGATGGAGGCACATCGAACAAGTCGACAAAACTGGTCTATGTCTCCAAGGTTCCGGATTGGGACTGGGTCATCAGCGCTGGCCTATACCTCGACGATCTGGCCGCGACTATAGCAAGCCGCAGAGCCGCGCTGGACGAAAGCATCCGGAATAAGGTGCTGGTAACCGTACTCGCCGCCTTGACGGGGATTGTCATTTCACTGGCAATCGGATGGAAATTCTCCCACATCTCTCACCGGATGGTGGAAAGCTTTCACAGTAACATTGCCCACAAAAATCAGGAACTGGAGGCCAAGACCCGGACCCTCGAGCAATCCAACGCCGATCTCGAGCAGTTCGCCTATGTCGCATCCCATGACCTTCAAACCCCACTGAGAAACATCGTCCGTTTCGCTCAGTTGCTGGAGCGTCGCTACAAGGGCCGCATCGATTCAGACGCCGATGCCTTCATCGGCTTCATTGTCGATGGCGGTAAGCACATGACCCAGTTGATCAGCGATCTCCTTGAATTTTCCCGCGTGTCTCGGCAATCCGCCCCGCTGACACCGATATCCGCGACCGAAGCCATCACTCAAGCGCTTAAAAATCTCGAGCTTGAGATCGCCAAATCTGAGGCAGAGGTGAACGTTGATGATTTGCCACTGGTAATGGCCGATCAGACCTACTTGGTCAGTCTGTTCCAGAATCTGGTGGGCAATGGCATCAAGTATGGTGCGGCGGACAGAAAGCCTGTGATCTCGGTTTCTGCAATGCGCGTATCCTCAGGCCGCTGGCGGTTTGCCGTGACCGACAACGGGATCGGTATCGAGCCGCAATATCAGGAAAAAGTATTCGAGATTTTTCAACGCCTGGACCCGACCTCCCGCAGGGAAGGCACCGGTATCGGTCTGACACTCTGTCGGCGGATCGTTCATCGTTTCGGTGGAGCCATCTGGCTGGAATCCATTCCCGGCGAGGGAACGACATTGTTCTTCACGCTTCAGGATGGTTCCGCCGCGGCCTGACCAGGGCAGCTTGATCCTCCCCCGCATGGCGCGACGCTTCATCGACCGTATTCGCATACGGTGCCGGATGCCGTCATCGAATGATGCCTGTTTCCCCTTAGGCCCCCAGCAGCTTCAGCCTCTCCGCCGTCACCAGGGTGATGCCCTTTTCGGTGCGGTGGAAGCGCGATGCGTCCAGCGCCGCGTCTTCGCCGACCACCAGGCCGGGCGGCACCACCGCGCCCTGGTCGACGATGCAGCGCTTGAGGCGGGCATGGCGGCCGATATCGACGTTGGGCAGGATCACGGCGTCTTCGACCACGCAGAACGAGTTGACGCGGACATTGGAGAACAGCATGGAGCGCCGCACCACGGCGCCCGAGACGATGCAGCCGCCCGCCACCAGGGAATCCACCGCCATGCCGCGCCGGTGCTCGGAATCGAACACGAATTTGGCGGGCGGCGATTGCGGCTGGTCGGTCCAGATGGGCCAGCTCTCATCGTAAAGGTTCAGGGCGGGCGTCACCGTGGTGAGGTCGATATTGGCCTCCCAATAGGCGTCGATGGTGCCGACGTCGCGCCAGTAATGTTCGCGCGCACCTTCGTGCATGACGCAGGAATCCTGGAAGTGATGGGCAATGACCCGGTGGCTCTTGACCAGGGCGGGGATGATGTCCTTGCCGAAATCGTGGCTGGTCTCGGCCGAGGTGGAATCCTTGATCAGCAGGTCGTGCAGCAATTGGTAATTGAAGATGTAGATGCCCATGCTGGCCAGGGCCTGATCGGGATGGCCGGGCATGGGCTGCGGATTGGCGGGCTTTTCGTCAAAGCGGATGACCCGGTCGTCCTCGTCCGCGGCCATGACGCCGAAGCCCTTGGCGGTTTCCAGCGGCACTTCGATGCAGCCGACGGTGACGTCGGCCCCGGCCGCCAGGTGATGGGCCAGCATCTTGCCGTAATGCATCTTGTAGACATGGTCGCCAGCCAGGATCAGCACGTGTTCGGGCCGGTGGGCGCGGATGATGTCCAGATTCTGGAACACCGCGTCGGCGGTTCCCTTGTACCAGTCCTCGCCCTGGGTGCGCTGCTGGGCGGGAAGCAGTTCGATGAACTCGTTGAATTCGCCGCGCAGAAAACCCCAGCCGCGCTGGATATGCTGCAGCAGGGAATGGGCCTTGTACTGGGTCAGAACCCCGATGCGGCGGATGCCGGAATTGATGCAGTTGGAAAGGGTGAAGTCGACGATGCGGAACTTTCCGGCAAAGGGGATGGCCGGTTTGGCATGCCAGTCGGTGAGGTCCATCAGGCGCGCGCCGCGCCCTCCGGCCAGAATCAGCGCCAGGGTGCGGCGCAGACGCTCGTTGACCTCGATATCGATGGCGGTACCGCGCTCGGTGGGATCAAACATTCATCACCCCTTGGACGTTCTTCATTGGCGATGACGGTGCCACATTCCCCTCGAGCGCACAATCGCGGGCGGCGCGATGCCGCCATGTGGGGGCACGGCCTCTCTCGACGGCGGGCCTAATCCGGGATAGGCTGAGGGTAGGAGTGCTTCAACCTCCGAACGGGGTTCCCGATGCGCGTTCTCTTCGTTTCCTCCGAGGTGTTTCCCCTGGTCAAGACCGGGGGGCTTGCCGATGTGTCGGGGGCCTTGCCCGCCGCCCTGACCGAGTCGGGGGAGGACGTCAAAATCCTGCTGCCCGGCTATCCCGAGGCCATCAAGGCTTCGGGCGCCAAGAAGTCCGTCGGGTCTCTGGGCGATCCGTTCGGCCTGGGGGCCGAGGTGCAACTGCTGTCGGGCAAGCTGCCCGATAGCGGCGTTCCCGTCTGGCTGGTGGATTGTCCCGCTCTGTTCGAGCGTGATGGTGGCCCCTATCAGGATTTGCAGGGCCGTGACTGGCCCGATAACGCGCTGCGCTTTGCCTTGCTGTCGTGGACGGCGGCCCATCTGTGTACCGAGCATAGCCCGGTGAAATGGCGTCCCCAGGTGCTGCACGCCAATGACTGGCAGGCGGGACTGGCGGCGGCCTATCTGCAGGCCTGGAATGTGGCGCAGCGCCCGGCGACGGTGTTCACCATCCACAATATCGCCTATCAAGGCCAGTTTCCGCCCGAGATGGTGGCGCGCCTGGGCTTTCCGCCCGAGATGTATGCCATGGAGGGGTTCGAGTATTACGACACGCTCTCCTTCCTCAAGGCCGGGCTGTTCTATTCCGATCGCATCACCACGGTCAGCCCGCGTTACGCCAAGGAAATTCAGACTCCGGCCTTTGGCTGCGGCATGGATGGGCTGTTGTCCTATCGCGCCGCCGATCTGACCGGCATCCTGAATGGCGCCGATTATCAGGTGTGGAATCCTGCCACGGATCCCCATCTGGATCATCCCTTCGCCCCCGGCGATGCGGCGGGCAAGGCGCGCAACAAGGCGGCGCTTCAGGCGGAACTGGGGCTGGCCCAGGACCCGGATGCGCCCTTGATGGTCATCGTCAGCCGCCTCAACGATCACAAGGGCATGGATCTGGTTCTCGCCGCCCTGCCCAATATTCTGCGCCTGGGCGCCCAGGTGGCGGTCGTCGGGACCGGCGATCGTCCGCTGGAGGACGGGTTCCGCGCCGCGGCGGCCGCCCATCCCGCTCAGGTGGCGGCGCGCATCGGCTATTCCGAGCCCCTGGCCCATCGCATGATGGCGGGCGGCGACATGCTCTTGATGCCGTCGCGCTTCGAGCCCTGCGGCCTGACCCAGTTCTACGCGTTCCGTTACGGCACGGTGCCGGTGGCCCATGCCACGGGCGGGCTGGCCGATACCCTGGTGGATACGGGTTACGATACCCTGATGACCGGCAAGGCCAACGGCTTCGTCTTCGAGCATTGCAATGCCGGGGCCTTCCAGTGGGCGGTAGAGCGCGCCGTGGGGCTTTACGCCAAGAAGGATCAGTGGACCCGCATCGTCAAGGCTTGCAACGCCCAGGATTTCGGATGGAGCCGTTCGGCGGCTTTGTACCGCGAGCTCTATAAATCGCTGGCCGGGAACGGCAAGGGGAAGAAGAAGGCATGAGCGGGAGTGCATCAGGATTTGTCCTGGTCGCCGATATCGGTGGCACACATGCCCGCTTCGCCCTGGTGGGCGAGGACGGGGAGGCGGTCAATCCTGTCGTGTTGCGCTGCGCCGATTACGACGGCCCGGCTCCGGCCATCAAGGCCTATCTTTCCGATCAGGGCGCGGGCGCCGCACCCAGACGCGGTGCTTTCGCCGTGGCCTCGGTCATTGACGGCGATCGTATCGAACTGACCAATTCGCCTTGGCGCTTTTCCATCTCCGAGACCCAAAGGGCCGTGGGGCTGGAGCGGCTGGAGGTGGTCAACGACTTCACCGCCGTGGCCCTGTCGGTACGCCATCTGAAGCCTGAACATCTGTTGACCATCGGCGGCGGCGCGGCGCAAGCGGGTCTGCCCATTGCCGTGCTGGGGCCGGGAACGGGGCTGGGGGTGTCGGCCTTGATTCCTGGCGAATCCGGTCGGTGGACAGCCCTGGCCACCGAGGGCGGACACGTCACCATGGCCGCCGCCAGCGAGCGCGAGGCCCGCATCCTCGACCGCTTGCGCACCCAGTTCGACCATGTTTCCGCCGAGCGGGTCCTGTCGGGCCAGGGGCTGGTCAACCTCTATCAGGCGGTCGCCGCCCTGTCGGGGCATCAGGCGGTGTTCTCCACCCCCGACGTCATCACCAAGCGCGGGCTGGACGGATCGTGTCCCATCAGCCGCGAGGCGGTGGAGACATTCTTCGCCATGATGGGGACTGTGGCCGGAAATCTGGCTCTGTCTCTGGGGGCCAAGGGCGGCGTGTTCATCGCGGGCGGCATCCTGCCGCGCATGGCCGATGCCTTCCGCGCCTCCTCCTTCAGGACCCGCTTCGAGGCCCATGGGCGTTTCCAGCCCTATCTGGCCGCCATCCCCACCTGGCTGATCACCCATCCGCTGCCCGCCTTTGTTGGACTTGCGGGGTTGATCCGGCCAAAGGCCGACCATCGGACTTTGGCCTAGGCGCAACGCGCCGCGCGGCTTATGCCGCGGAAGCCAAGGGCGCTCGCGCCCGCCCGGCGTCTGAGGGCGGCGTCAGGCCGCGCCCAAAAACGCATAGGCCTATTCCATCCCGGCACTTGCATTGCGATGCAACATGCACGATATCTGAATTATCGAAGCATGTTCGCGAGCCCTGTCATGTTGGTGTCCGCATTCCGTGTCGGTGAGTTTGATGGCATGTCGCCCCGCAGCGATGCGGCGGTGCTGCGCATCTGCGATCCCACCGACGACTGGCGGGCCCAAGGCCGGGGCTTGGCCCAGGCCGGTTGGGGTTCCACCCTGACCTTGGCGTTCTGGGACATGGATTCCTCGGCCCTGGGGGTCAAGGGCCATCTGATCACCCGCCTGTGGGGCCGCAACCGCGCGGTGTTCGAGGCGCTGGCCGGGCGGCTGTTCGGGTCCGACATTCCCTGGCGTCCCTTCATCGCCGCCGATGCCGTGGCCATCGCCGCCTTTGCCGATTCTTTGGCCGACAAGGGCATTGCCGAGCTTTTCGTGGTCTGCCGCAATGGCCGTGGACGGTCGGGCACCGTGGGCCGCTGGCTGGCCCATCGCCTCGGCGCCCGTTTCACCACCAGCGGCGATGACCGGGATTCCGGCCATATCCGCGAGACCCTGGACCGGATCAATGGCTCTGCCGCCAACCGGATCGAGCCGACCCTGATTCAAGCCGCGTAAAGCGTCTGGAATCCAAATCGGTTCCGGGGTACACAGGGCCTTCCTTTTCCCCTGCGTGAAGGCAACGCCCTTGAAAGCCGCCGTCATCGTATTCCCCGGCTCCAACTGCGACCGCGACGTCGCCGTGGCGCTGGAAGCAAGCATGGGCTCCAAGCCCCTCATGGTGTGGCATCGCGACACCCAATTGCCCGACCTGGACCTCATCGTGGTTCCCGGCGGCTTTTCCTATGGCGATTACCTGCGCTGCGGCGCCATGGCGGCGCATTCGCCGATCATGCGCGAGGTCAAGGCCCAGGCCGACAAGGGCACACGGGTGCTGGGCATCTGTAACGGCTTCCAGATCCTGACGGAGACGGGGCTGTTGCCGGGTGTCCTGATGCGTAACCGTAATCTCAAATTCATCTGCAAGGACGTCTATCTGCGGGTGGAGAATGCCGGGACCGACTTCACGCGCAAGCACAAGCTGGGCGACGTGGTGCGCTATCCCATCGCCCACGCCGAGGGCAATTACTTTGTCGAGCCCGAGACCTTCCGCGCCATGGAGGGCAATGGTCAGGTGGCGTTCCGCTATTGCTCCAAGCATGGCGAAGTGTCCGACGCGGTCAATCCTAACGGCGCTCTGTCCAATGTGGCGGGTGTTTATAACGCGGCCAAGACCGTGCTGGGCCTGATGCCCCATCCCGAACGTCTGGCGGAAGATCTGCTGGGCGGCCGCGACGGCAAGGCCATGTTCGATTCGCTGGTGGAGGCGTTACGTTGAGCAAGATCACTCCGGAAGTCATCGCCCAGCACGGCATCAAGCCCGACGAGTACAAGAAGATCCTGGAGATCATGGGCCGCGAGCCCAATCTCACCGAGCTTGGCATCTTCTCGGTGATGTGGTCCGAGCATTGCTCGTACAAGTCGTCGAAGAAGTGGCTGAAGACCCTTCCCACCAAGGCGCCCTGGGTGATCTGCGGCCCCGGCGAGAATGCGGGCATCATCGATATCGGCGATGGTCAGGCCATCGTCTTCAAGATGGAAAGCCACAACCACCCCAGCTTCATCGAGCCCTATCAGGGCGCGGCGACCGGCGTGGGCGGCATCTTGCGCGATGTCTTCACCATGGGCGCGCGTCCCATCGCCAATATGAACGCTCTGCGTTTCGGCGATCCCTCGCACCCCAAGACCCGTCATCTGGTGGCGGGTGTGGTGGCCGGTATCGGCGGCTATGGCAATTGCGTCGGCGTGCCCACCGTGGGCGGCGAGACCAATTTCCATCCCAGCTATAACGGCAATATCCTGGTCAATGCCATGACCGTGGGTCTGGCCGACAAGGACAAGATTTTCTACTCGGCCGCCGCCGGTATCGGCAATCCGGTGGTCTATTTCGGCTCCAAGACCGGCCGCGACGGCATCCACGGCGCCACCATGGCGAGCGCGGAATTCGACGAGAAATCCGAGGAGAAGCGTCCTACCGTGCAGGTGGGCGACCCCTTCACCGAGAAGCTGCTGATCGAAGCCTGCCTGGAACTGATGTCCACCGACGCCATCGTGGCCATCCAGGACATGGGCGCCGCGGGTCTGACCTCGTCCTCCTTCGAGATGGCGTCCAAGGGCGGCCTGGGCATCGAGATGGATCTCGACGCCGTGCCCATGCGCGAAGAGGGCATGAGCGCCTACGAGATCATGCTGTCGGAATCCCAGGAACGCATGCTGATGGTCCTCAAGCCCGGTCGCGAGGCCCTGGCCAAGGCCATCATGGACAAGTGGGAACTGGACTTCGCCGTGGTGGGCGTGCTCACCGATACCGGCCGCATGGTGTTGAAGCGCCACGGCGCGGTGGTGGCCGATCTGCCCATCGATCCGCTGGCTCTGGCTTCGCCCGAATATGACCGTCCCTGGACCGCACCGGCCAAGCGCCCGGTGGTTGACGCCAAGGACGTGCCCCAGGTCTGCGTCGCCGAGGCGCTGAAGACCTTGGTGGCCTGTCCCGATCTGGCCTCCAAGCGCTGGATCTATTCCCAGTACGACCACATGGTCATGGGCGACACGGTGGGCCGTCCCGGCGGCGATGCCGCCGTGGTGCGCATCCATGGCACCGACAAGGCGGTGGGCATCACCACCGACGTGACGCCGCGCTATGTGCTGGCTGATCCTTACGAGGGCGGCCGTCAGGCGGTGGCCGAGGCCTATCGCAATTTGTCGGCGGTGGGCGCCCTGCCCATGGCCATCACCGACAATCTGAATTTCGGCAATCCCGAAAAGCCCGAGATCATGGGCCAGATCGTCGAGGCCATCCGCGGCATGGGCCAGGCCTGTACCGAGTTGGACTTCCCCGTCGTCTCGGGCAATGTCTCGCTCTATAACGAGACCCAGGGCACGGCCATCCTGCCGACCCCGGCGGTGGGCGGCGTCGGCCTTCTGGAAGACGTCAACAAGTCGGCGACCGTCGCCTTCAAGCAGGCGGGGTCGTCCATCGTGCTGATCGGCGAGACCAAGGGCTGGCTGGGTTCGTCGCTTTACCTGCGCGAGATTGCCAAGCGCGAAGACGGCGCCCCGCCGCCCGTGGCTCTGCACCGCGAGCGCCGTGCCGGTGAACTGGTCCGCCAGTTGATCGGCGACGGCCTCGTCCTGGCCTGCCACGACGTTTCCGATGGCGGCTTGCTGGTGGCGGTGGCCGAGATGGCCATGGCGTCCGAGGACAAGATCGGCGCCAAGCTGGATGCGCCCCATAACCTGGCTCTGCACGCCTGGTGCTTCGGCGAGGATCAGGGCCGCTATATTCTGGAAGTGTCCGACAACGATCTGGCCAGCGTGCTGGAAGAGGCGGCCGAACACGATACTGCGGCCCGCGTCATCGGCAAGACCGGCGGCCCGGCCATCAGCGTCGGCGGCAGCGCCGTTCCGGTCTTCGAACTGGCTGAAGCCAACGAGGGCTGGCTGCCCGGCTATATGGGCGAGGAAATGTCGGGTCACTAAAGGCTCTCGACCGTTCCATCCTCTTGAGACGAGAAGGCCCCTTCAAAGGGGCCTTCTTTTTGCCCGTGTCCCTTCTCTTCCTGGGGACATAGCATTGTTGCGGGCGCGAAGGCGGAACCGTATTGTGGGGGCGGAAGGGTATCTTTCAGGAAAGAACGACGCGCATGCCCATGGAAGCCAGTGAGATCGAGGCCCTGATCCGTCAGGGTATTCCCGACGCCCGCGTCATCATCGAGGATTTGAAAGGCGACGGCGATCACTACTCGGCCCTGGTGATTTCCGAGGCCTTCCGCGGCAAGAGCCGCGTCGCCCAGCACCAGATGGTCTTCGCTGCCATGCAGGGCAAGATGGGCGGCGAGTTGCATGCCATGGCGCTGCAGACCACGACGCCCGACAAGGTTCCCGATTTCGCCAAGGCGTAGGGGGCCCGCGCTTGCGGGATGGCCCCCGGCTGCCTACATCTCAATAACGATCCGTCACGATCATTTCCGAGGAAGTTTGACCGATGAACAATCCCGTTTTCGACCGCATCCGCCAGGACATTTCCGAAAATGATGTGGTCCTTTACATGAAGGGCACGCCCATGTTCCCGCAGTGTGGCTTTTCGGCCGCCGTGGTGCAGGTGCTGACCAATCTGGGCGTCAAGTTCAAGGGCATCGACATCCTGGTCGATCCCTCCTTGCGCGATGGCATCAAGCAGTTCACCAACTGGCCGACCCTGCCGCAGCTTTACGTGAAGGGCGAGTTCGTCGGCGGCTGCGACATCGTGCGCGAAATGGCCGAATCGGGCGAGCTGAAGCAGCTGATGGCCGATAAGGGCGTGGCTTCGGCCTGACCCATTTCGCTTTGCCAAAGAAAAACGGCCCGGAGTTTCCTCCGGGCCGTTTCGTCTTGAACAGGGATCCGTCTTAGCGCGAATAGAATTCGACGACCAGATTGGGTTCCATCTGAACGGCATAGGGGACATCGCCCAGCTTGGGGATGCGGATGAACTTGCCCTTCATCTCCTTGTGGTCGACTTCCAGATAATCGGGAATGTCGCGCTCGCCCGACTGGGCGGCTTCGAGGATCAGGGCCATGTCCTTGGACTTGGTCTTCACCGAGACCACGTCGCCTTCGTT
The DNA here is from genome assembly GCF_000829825.1 of Paramagnetospirillum magnetotacticum MS-1. Taxonomy (NCBI): domain Bacteria; kingdom Pseudomonadati; phylum Pseudomonadota; class Alphaproteobacteria; order Rhodospirillales; family Magnetospirillaceae; genus Paramagnetospirillum; species Paramagnetospirillum magnetotacticum. Next base: position 85,061 of record NZ_JXSL01000027.1, read on the forward strand.
GACACGATAGGACGGAATGTTGACGCGCTTGCCATTGACCAGGATGTGGCAGTGGTTGACCAGCTGGCGGGCGGCAAACGGGGTGGGGGCGAACTTGAGGCGATAGACCACCGCGTCCAGGCGGCATTCCAGCAGGCCGATCAGGTTCTCGGAGGTGTCGCCACGGCGGCGCACGGCCTCGTCATACAGACGGCGGAACTGCTTCTCGCTGATATTGCCGTAATAGCCCTTCAGCTTCTGCTTGGCCATCAGCTGGGTGCCGAAATCGGACGGCTTCTTGCGGCGCTGGCCGTGCTGGCCGGGAGGGTTCTCCTTGCCGCGGTTCAGCGGGGACTTGGAACGGCCCCACAGATTGGCGCCCAGGCGGCGGTTGATCTTGTACTTGGCTTCAATACGCTTGCTCATGGTCTTCCTTCTGGCCGAATTGATCAGCCTATTCGGTTTGTCCCGATAGTCCTGGTCCGCCCACTATGGACGGGGAGGGGTGGGCGCGCCAAACGGCCGGCCACCCGCTTTCTCGGGAGGAGAAGGGGCGAAATATACGGATCAGGCGGGCTGTGTCAACCTTTCTCGCCCTTCTTGTGGCGATAGGTCACCAGTTCGTGGACGATGCCATGTAGGGTCTGGATTTCCTGGCCGGTGAGGTTGGCGCGCTGGAACATGTTGCGGATGTTCCTCACCATCACCGGGCGCTTGTCGGGCACGCGCAAAAAGCCGCAGGAATCCAACTCGCGTTCCAGATGCTCGAAGAAAAAGATCAGCTTTTCCTTGGAGGCCGGGCCTTCCGATCCCTTGGTCATGGCGGGCAGGGTCTCGGCCGCCTCGCACTGGTGCCATTCATAGGAGATCAGCAGCACCGCCTGGGCCAGGTTCAGCGAGCAGTAGTCGGGATTGAGCGGCACGGTCAGCACGGTATCGGCCACCGCCACGTCGTCGTTCTCCAGCCCCGTCCGCTCGGGCCCGAACAGCACGCCGAATTTGAGGCCCTCGGCATCGGCGGCTCGCATATGGGCGGCGGCTTCGCGCGGCGTGTCCACCGGCTTGGTCATGTAGCGGTCGCGGCCCGTGGTGGCCCAGACCCGGTTAAGGTCGGCTACGGCGTCTTTGGTGCTCTCGAACACCTTGGCGGCCAGCAAAACACGGTCGGCGCCCGAGGCGGCCGCGATGGCCTTTTCGCTCAGCCAGCCCTCGCGCGGGGCCACGATGCGCATGTCGCTAAGGCCGCAATTGAGCATGGCGCGGGCCGCTGTGCCGATATTCTCGGACAATTGCGGCCGGACTAAGATGATGGCGGGACCGCTCATCACTCGTCCCGGAAACGGAACAGCATGAAGGTGATGGAATCCTGAAGGGCCTCCAGCGAGGCTTCCAGCACATTGGTATGCACGCCTACCGTGGTCCAGCGATGGCCCTTGTCGTCCTCGCTTTCGATGGTGACGCGGGTCTTGGCGGCGGTGCCCACGGTGCTTTCGGTGATGCGCACCCGGTAGTCCTTGAGTTCCATCGCGGTCAGTGCCGGATAGACCCGCGTCAAGACCTTGCGCAAAGCCACGTCGAAGGCGTGGACCGGGCCCGTGCCTTCGCCCACTTCCATGTATTCGACGCCGCCCACCTCGACCTTGACCGTGGCTTCGGACAGGGTGATCCACTCGCCATGGGCGTTGCGGCGGCGCTCGTCGATGACTCGGTAGCGTTCCAACTGGAAGTATTCCGGCACTTCGCCCAAGGCGCGGCGCACCAGCAGTTCGAAGCTGGCGGCGGCCTGATCATAGGCGTAGCCCTCATGCTCCAGACGCTTGACCAGATCCACCAGATCGGTGGCTTCGCGGGCGTCGAAGGTGACCTGCATCTGATCCACCACGCGGACCAGGCTCTCGCGTTTGATCGAATCGAGGTCGACGCCAATTTCGGTCAGGCGCGCCACCAGATTGGAACGCCCGGCCTGATCGGACATGACGATATGGCGCAGATTGCCCACCGAAGCCGGGTCCACATGTTCGTAACATCTGGGGTCCTTGGCCACGGCGGAGACGTGCAGGCCGCCCTTATGGGCGAAGGCCGAGTTGCCCACATAGGGCTGGCCGCGATTGGGGGCGCGGTCCAGCACCTCGTCGAGCGCACGCGAGACCGAGACCAGATTCTTCAGGTCCTCGGGGGCGATGCCGGTGTCGAAGCCCATCTTCAGCGTCAAAGCCGGGATGATGGAGATCAGATTGGCATTGCCGCAACGCTCGCCCAGCCCGTTCAGGGTGCCCTGGACCTGACGCACGCCCGCCTCGACCGCCGCCAGCGAGTTGGCCACCGCCGTATCGGAATCGTTGTGACAGTGAACGCCCAGATGGCTGCCGGGGATGCCGCCCTTGATCACTTCGCTCACGATGCGTCGCATCTCGTGGGGCAGGGTGCCGCCATTGGTGTCGCACAGCACCACCCAGCGCGCACCCGCGTCATAGGCGGCCTTGGCCGCCGCCAGGGCGTAAGCCGGGTTGGCCTTGTAGCCGTCAAAGAAATGCTCGGCGTCGAACATCACCTCCTCGACCTTGGTCAGGGCGTGCTGCACAGAATCGGCAACCATGCGCAGATTCTCGTCCAGTTCGATGCCGAGAGCCACGGTGACCTGGAAATCCCAGCTCTTGCCCACCATGGTGGCGACACGGGCCGGAGTGACCAGCAGGGCGTTAAGCCCCGGATCGTTATCGGCCGAGCGTCCGGCCCGGCGCGTCATGCCGAAGGCGGTGAGACGCGAGCGCTTGAAGGCGGGCGGATCGGCAAAGAAGGCGTCGTCGGTGGGATTGGCGCCCGGCCAGCCACCCTCCACATAGTCGATGCCAATTCGGTCAAGCTCGCGCGCGATCCGCACCTTATCGGCGGCGGAGAAGTCCACTCCCTGAGTCTGCGCGCCATCGCGCAAGGTGGTGTCGTAGAGATAAACGCGCTCGGCCATGACGATCTCGATCTGCCCGGAAAACATTGGGAAAGGGAGGAAACATGCCCCATCAGGGGGGCATTGGGCAAGGCCTTACCGTTTACCGTCATGCCGTTGTTTCGGTGGCGCGCATGGCATCTGATCTGGCGGCATAGGTTGTAATACGGATGAACCTGTTCATCCGTATTTACAATTTGTTAGCATCTGTGTCTTATTTCACAGTTCCTTAGGAAAAGTCCGGGCAGAATGCCCCGCGAATAACGCAGGCAGATGCAGGACCCAGACCATGAAAACACTCAAGATCGCGGCTTTGGCCGTTGTCCTGGTGGGGGCCAAGTCTCTTCCAGCCATGGCCGAGATGGCCGGTGCGGCAGCCCTGGGACATGAAAGCTATGGTGTCGCATCCTGGTACGGAACGGGATTCAAGGGCAGCCGTACCGCCAGCGGTGAGAAATTCGATCCAAAAGCTTTGACGGCGGCCCATCCGACTTTGCCCTTCGGCACGCTGGTCGAGGTATCGCGCCGCGACAAGAAGAAGTCGGTGATCGTTGTGGTCACCGATCGCGGTCCCTATGTTCAGGGGCGTTCCATCGACCTGTCACGGGCGGCAGCCCGGCGGCTGAGCATGAGCTATCTGGGCGCCGTACCGGTCAGGATGCAGGTGGTGGGGATGACGGAATAGGGAGTCAGATGACCCCTTTTTCCTTCAAGGCCTCGATCTCGGCCTTGCCGAGACCCAGCAGCCCGCCATAGACCCGGCCGTTGCCCTCGCCCAGACGGGGGCCGAGATGCTCGACTCTTCCGGGTGTGGCCGACAGTTTGGGCACTACGCCCGGTACCACCACGCTGCCCAGCACCGCATCGGCCACCTCTTGCAGATTGCCGCGGGCCTGGAACTGTGGATCCTCGAAGATGTCGGCGATGGTGTTGAGCGGCGCGGCGGGCACCTCGAAGTCCAGGCAAAGCGCCATCACTGTTTCGCGCGGGCGGCCCGCGATCCAATGGCCGACCAGGGCGTCCACGTCCACGCGTTCGGCCAGCCGGTGGCGCAACAGGCCCCATTTGGCTTCCTCGGCCAGTTCCGGGCGTTCCATGGCCTCGCAAAGACGGGCGAACATACGGTCGGTGGTGCATGCCAGGGCCACCCATTTGCCGTCACCGCAGCGGAAATGGCCGTGGGGGCAGGCATTGACGGTGCCCGAGCCTTCCCTTTCCCTAACCTTGCCGAACATGGCGAAGGCCGGGGCGATCTCGTCCAGCGCACGGAAGACCGATTCATAAAGGGCAAGGTCGATGATCTGGCCTTCGCCGGTGGCATCCTTGTGGCGCAGCGCCAGCAGCACGCCGATGGCGCCATAAAGCCCGCTCATGTAATCGGCCAGCGAAGTGGAACCGGGGGTGACCGGCACATCGCCCGGCATGCCCGCCAGATAGGACAATCCGCCGAAGGCATGGGCGATGCGGGCGAAGCCGGGGCGGTCCTTATAGGGGCCGGTCTGGCCATAGCCCGAGATGCGCAGCAAGATCAGCCCCGGATTGGCCCTGCGCAATTCCTCCCAGCCCAGCCCCCATTTCTCCAGGGTGCCGGGGCGGAAATTCTCGGCGATGACGTCGGTGCGGGCGACGAGTTTGAGGAACAGTTCACGGCCCTCGGGCTTGCGCAAGTCCAGCGTCACCGATTCCTTGTTGCGGGCTTCGGAAAGCCACATCAGCGAATCGCCGTCCCGTCCGGTGATGGAACCGAAGCGGCGAAAGGAATCTCCGCCCTGGGGTTGCTCCACCTTGATCACCTCGGCGCCGAACTCGCCCAGGATGGCGCAGGCATAGGGCGCGGCGATGAAGGTGGCGATGTCGAGGACGCGAATGCCGTCAAGGGGGCGTTTGGCGTTGGTCATGCTTGTTTCCTCAGTTTCATCCGCTCGACCCGGATGACCGTCCAGGGCAGGGCGAAGGCCTCGCGCAGCCAGGCCATATACCATTCCGGTCCGGGATTGGTCTCGGGCCAGGCGGCGGCGGGCCGCGCCTTCAGGCCGAGACGGTGAAAGATGTACAGCGCGCGCGCCATGTGGCAGGCATCGGTGATGATCAGAAGCCGCGTCCATCCCCGCGCCTCGATCATGGGCCGCGACATCAGGGCATTGCCGATGGTGTTGCGGGAGGCATCCTCCACATGCAGCCGGTCGGGATCGAGACCCGATTGCAGAGCCATGGCGCGCATCACATGGGCTTCGGGCGTGGTGTGACGCACCGCGCCGCCGCTCATCAGAAGATGCGCGACTTTTCCGTCCCTGGCCAGCCGCACGCCGAGCTCGACCCGGCGGGCCAGGGCCGGGCTGGGGCTGCCGTCGGGGCGCACCATGGCGCCCAGGATGATGGCAGCATCGAAGCTATCGACAGGGGAGGCGGTCATCATTAAGACTTGAACGATCATCTCTGGAGAATGTCATGGACAAGCGCCGCAACACCGATGTCATCGTGAAGACCCTGGCCCTGGAAGGCAAGCGGGTCATCGATGTGGGCTGTGGCGACGGCGCCCTGGTGCGTCTGATGGCCCGTTTCGGCGCCCATGTGCTGGGGGTGGAATGCAGCCCGCGTCAACTGGCCAAGGCCCGCGCAAGCGCCAAGGTCAGCGACGAAGAGATTGTCGAGGGCGTGGGCCAGGCCCTGCCCGCCGATGACGAAAGCGCCGATGCCGTGGTCTTCTTCAACTCGCTGCATCACATCCCTATTTCCCATCAGGCCAAGGCCATGGCCGAGGCGGCCCGTGTGCTCAAGCCGGGCGGCGAGGTCTATGTCTCCGAGCCGCTGCCCTGGGGAGCCTTCTTCGAGGCGGTGCGGCCCATCGATGACGAAACCTGGGTAAGGGGGGCGGCGCTGTCCACCGTCAAGGGCGCCTGGGTCCATGGGTTGGAGGAGGCCAGCGAGTTCACCTATATCCACCCCTTGGTGCTGAAGAGCTTCGAGGCCTTCCGCGACAAGATCATTTCGGCAAATTCAGAGCGTGAAGCCAAATTCACGGAACTGGATCACGAGATGCGCGAACGCTTCGCGCTCCTGGCAAAGCCCGCCGAGGATGGCGGCTTCGCCTTCGAACAGCCCATGCGTGTCAACCTGCTGCGCAAGGAATAGTCTATGGGTGCGCATAGTCCCTTTCCCCCTCTGTTCGCCGAGGCGGTGCAGTGTTTTCAGCGTGGCGATCTGGATGGTGCCGAGAGGCGCTGTAAACGTCTGATCGAGGGAAATCCGCAATTTCCCCCATCCTTCGACTTGCTGGGCAATATTCACCTGCGGCGCGGCGCCTTCGCCGAAGCGGAAGCGGCCTTCGAGGGCGCGTTGCGGATCGATTCCGCCAATCCGGAGTTTCGCGTCAATCTGGCGACGGCTCAGTCGCGCAGGGGGCTTTTCCAGGAGGCGGCCGCCAATACCCGCCTTGTGCTGACCCGGTTTGCCGGTCATGCCCGTGCCCTGTCGGTGCTGGGACCGGCGCTTCGCAATCTGAAGAAGTATGATGAGGCGGTGGAGTGCGGCAAGGCGACGGTGGCCGCCGTTCCCCAATTCGCGCCCGCGCATGCCGAACTCGGGGCGGCTCTGGCGGGAGCGGAACGTTATGAGGAGGCGCTGGGCTGTTACGAGCGGGCACTGGCTTTGGCGCCCGACTTTGCCGAGGCGTGGTGCGCCAAGGGCAGAGTGCTTTTTGCCCTGAAGCGGGAGAGTGATGCGGAAAAGGCCATGCGCGAGGCCTTGCGCTGCAAGCCCGACCTTGTTCCGGCCCATATGGGTTTAGGGGAATTCTTGGCTGCGATGGGGCGTCATGACGATGCGGCGGCGCATTTCCGCCGCGCTGTGGAGATTCAACCTGCCAATGCGGACGCGGCCTGCGCGCTTGGAGCGGAACTGCAGGCGGCATTCCGTATCGAGGCCGCCACCGAAGCCTATCGCCATGCCTTGGCGGTCGATCCCGATCTGGTGGCGGCGCTGGTCGGCTTGGGGCGGGTTCACCTGGAGGCTGGGCGCGACCATGAGGCGGTGCCCCTGTTGGAACGGGCCTACCGTCTGAGCCCCGACGAAGGCGGAATCCTTGATATGCTGGTCCTGGCCCGATTGCAGCTTTGCGCCTGGGACGGCCTGGAACCGCTAAGAGCCGCGCTGCTGGAGCGCATCCGCGCCGACCGCATGGTGGTCAATCCCTTTGTGGCCATCCTGGCCGATGCGGATTCCGCCCATCAGGATCTGGCGGCCCGGCAATGGGCGAGGATTGTCACCCCGGCCGATGCCCCGCTATTCCGGCATGTCCCGCCTGAACCGGAGCCGGGACGGCGTCTGCGCATCGGCTATATGTCCTCCGACCTTCATGACCACCCCTTGGCCCATCTCATGGTGGGTATTTTCGAAAATCATGATCGCGCGCGCTTCGAGATGCGCGCCTACAGCCTGGGCTACGACGACGGAAGTCCCATGCGCCGCCGCATCGCCGCCTGTTTCGATGAGGTGGTTCAGATCGACCAGATGGGAGGTGCGGAGGCCGCGCGGCGCATTCAGACGGATGGAATCGATATTCTCGTGGACCTCAACGGCTACACCAATCACGGCAATCCAGCCGTCCTTGCTTACCGTCCGGCGCCGATACAGGTCAACTTCCAGGGATATGCCGCCACACTGGGGGCTGATTTCATGGATTACATCATCGGTGATCCGGTCACCTTGCCCCTGTCCGAGCAGCCCCATTTCGCCGAAGCCATCGTCCAGATGCCCTATAGCTATCACCCTGGTACGGTGACTCGATCTATGGCGGAGAGCGTTCCGAAACGCTCCGATTTCGGGCTGCCCGAAGCCGGATTCGTATTCTGTTGCTTCAACAACGCGGGAAAGTTCACGCCCGAGGTGTTCGCGGTGTGGATGCGGCTGTTGAAGGCGGTGCCGGATTCGGTTTTGTGGCTGCTGGACCGTAACGGAACGGTGAAGGACAACATCCTGGCGCAGGTGGATGCCCATGGCGTGGATCGCGGGCGCGTGGTGCTCGCTCCTCGGGTGCCGCTGCCTTTGCACCTTGCCCGCCAGCAACTGGCCGACCTGTTCCTCGACACCTTGCCGTACAATGCCCATGTGACCGCCAGCGACGCCCTTTGGGCGGGTCTGCCGCTACTGACCTGCCTGGGGCACGCCTTTGCGGGAAGGGTGGCGGGAAGCCTGTTGAAAGTCCTGGAACTAGATGAGCTGATCACCACGGATCTGGAGCAATACGAGGCCAGGGCGCTGGAATTGGCGCGCGACCGCGGGCGGCTCGATGGGTTGCGCGCCCGTCTGATGGCGAATAAGGCCTCGTCGCCGCTGTTCGATGTCGCCCTCTATACCCGCCATCTTGAAGCGGCGTATGCCAGCATGTGGGAGCGGTGGTGCGCGGGCCGAGCGCCGGAACCCTTCGTCATAACCCCATGAAAAAACCCCCGCAGGCTCGCACCGGCGGGGGTTTCAAACTTCTGGCGGAAGGCCCGAAGCTTAGCCGTGAATGGCCTTGTACTTGGCCAACAGGGCATCCTTGCTCTCGGATTCGTGCTGCACGATACAGTCCGCCGGGCAGACCATCTGGCACTGCGGGCTGTCTTCGGCGCCGACGCACTCGGAGCAACGGGACGCGTCGATCACATAGATCACGTCGCCGGACGAAATGGCCTGATTCGGACAGGCGGAGACGCAGGCGTCGCAGCTGGTGCAGTCGTCGGTAATCTTCAGAGACATGGGTTTTTCCTCTCTCCTGGCAACCCCACAAAGGCTGTCCCCGGCCCCCGCGTTGATCGCGGGTGGCCGGGGTGCGCGCGGATATTACGCCGCTTGGCCCAGACGGGCCAGCTTTTCGTGACGGAAAGCGCCCCACAGCGCGGCGCCGATGGCGCCCGCATAGATGGAGTCCGGATGGGAGACGGCCTTCAGATTGACCTTCTCCTGCTCCGCCGCCTCGTTGAGCGCCGCGACCAGGCCCGTATCCAGGGCCAGACCACCGGTGACCTGGACGATGCCGTCCACGGCGCCGATGGACTTCAGCAGCTTGGCCAGACGCACCGCCATGGACACGTGAATGCCCTTGAGGATGTTCGAAGCCGAGATGCCGCGCGACACCATGTTGATGACGTCGGTCTCCGCCAGCACGGCGCAGATGGACGACACCTTCTCGGGGTCATCGGCCTTCATGGACAGCGAGCCGATCTCGTCCTGGGCGATGCCCAGATAGCGGGCGATGTTCTCCAGGAACTGGCCCGAGCCCGAGGCGCACTGGCTGGTCATCTTGTAGGACAGCACCTTGCCCACGCCATCCATGCGGATGGCGCGACCGTTCAGCGCACCGATATCGAGCACGGCGCGGGCTTCCGGGTTGAGATAGAGACCGCCGCGGCCATGGGTGGTCATGGAGTAGAAATGGCCGGTGGCGAAGCTCAGGTTCTCGGCATCGCCGGTGGACGCCACATAGGCGACGTCCTTGGCGTCGACGCCAGCCGACTTCAGCATGTGGTTATAGGTCTCGGTGGTCAGCTGGAAGGGGTCGCGGTTACGGATACGCGAGGTTTCCTTGCCCAGCCACTCCACCTTGTCGCCATTGACCTTGAAGACGACGGTCTTGATGCAGCCCGAACCGATGTCAACACCGGTAGTGATAAGTTCAGACATGGATGTCTCCTTTCTTCCCGATCAGTTGACGACCGCGCGCACGGCGAAGGTGGCCCCGCCGAGAGCGCCGGTGTAGATGGAGTCCGGGTCGATGTTGATGGTCACGTCGCCGTAATTCTCCTTGATCAGCTTGCGCAGCTCGCGCACCGCCGCCTCGTTCTTGGCGACGCCACCGGTGAAGGTGAACTGGTCCTTGACGCCGCCAGCGCGCGACAGGATGGACATGGCGCGCAGGATGATGGCGCGGTGCAGACCGGCCAGGATGTCTTCGCGCTTTTCGCCCAGAGCCAGACGGTCACGCAATTCGGCGCCCGCGAACACGGTGCAGGTGGAGTTGATGCGGACCTGCTTGTTGGACTTCATGGCCAGCGGCCCCAACTCGTGCAGGCCCATATTCATCTCGTCGGCGATATAGCCCAGATAACGGCCGCAACCGGCGGCGCAGCGATCGTTCATCTGGAAGTTCTCGACGATGCCCACGGGATCCACCTGGATGCCCTTGGTGTCCTGACCGCCGATGTCCAGAACCGTGCGGGTTTCCGGATACATCATATGAGCGCCCAGGCCGTGGCACAGGATCTCCGAGCGGATATGCTCCTTGGGGAAGGGCAGGCGGACGCGGCCATAGCCGGTGCCGACCACATAGGTCTCCTCCAGCGGAATGGCCAGAGCCGACTGGACGGGAGCCAGGATCGAGGAACCGGTCATGGTGCCCTTTTCCAAGGCGCGGACGAACTTGCCCTCCATGTCGCCCGACGGCGGACGGTTTTCCACTTCGATGATCGACTTGTCATAGACGTTGAGGATCAGGTCGAAGCCGAGACCGGCCTCCTTGCAAACGGCCTCGCCGTGGCTCATGAACTCGGCGCCCGCCAGATCGCGGAAGAAGTCCGACTTGCGCTTGACGCCGGGGGCGTACTGCTTGGCCGAGCTGTCACGCAGGCGCGAGAAGGTGCCTTCCAGAGCCTCGATCACCGTCTTCTCGCGGCCCGCGAAGCGCGGGCCCTTGATGTTGGCGATGCAGGTCTGCTGCAGATCCTCGAGCTGCTCGAGGAACTGCACATGGCGGAAATTGCGCTCCAGATCCGACAGGATGTCGTCGACCTTGCCCGCCACTTCCGGCACGCCGCCCAGGGCGCGGCGGAACAGGGTGAGGCGGGTGTCGATCAGCGCTTCCTGCTTGGAAACGGCGGCCGCGGTGTCGTAGTTGGAACGCGAATTGGTGATGCCGCGTCCCAGGATCTGCAGGTTCTCGTCCATGACCACCGCCTTGGTGGTGGTGGAACCCAGATCGATGCCGATGAAACAACGCATAGTGGTATTCCTCCCTTACGCAGCGACGGTCTTGGAGCCGCCGCCGCGGCGCTTCTGCTCGATCATCTGGAAGTAGCTTTCCAGACGGTTCTTGACGTTGGCCGCCGAGAAGTAGCGCGGATCGACCAGATCGGTCTCGATGAAGGCGCCGGGACGGCCGGTGCGGCGTTCCACTTCCTTCATGATCATCAGCTGACCAGCCGAGAAGCTGTTGCAGCTCTTGATCGAGTTGATCAGCAGGCCGTCGGCCTCGTATTCCTCGACATACTTGGCCAGCAGGTCGACACGGGTCGGCAGGTTCAGGTTGGTGTAGCAACCCAGGCAGTAATCGGCCAGCGACTCCAGGGGGTTGTCCGGATCGTGACGGAAGCCCTGGTCATACAGACCGCCCACCTTGGTGTAGGAAGAGGCGACCACGACCGCACCCTCGTCATAGAACATCTTCCAGAATTCGCGGAAGTTGGTCCAGTTGGGCGGGCCTTCGACGATCAGGCGATACTTCTGGTCGTTGAAATAGGTGCCCTCGGGGGTCATGGGGCCCTGGTGGTTCTCGATACGGCCCTGCACTTCCTTGCGCAGCATCTCGTAATAGGAGACCGCGTCCTCGGTGCCGCGGAAGGCGGTGAAGATCGGGCCGATATAGTACACGCCACCGAAATAGGCATCGATGGGCGAGGGCTTGACCTTGCCCTGTTCCAGGCACCACACCAGATCGTCCTCGGCCTTGGCGGAGTTCTTCAGGTACTGGCGCAGACGGTCGATGTCGAACTTGACGCCCGAGACCTGCTCCAGGCCCGGAATGACCACTTCCTTGAGCTGCTTGACGATGTAGTCGCGCATGTTCTTGGTGGAGTGGCCGTCGCCCTCGTAAGGAACGTGCAGCATCAGGGTCGGGCACTTGTACTCTTCACGCAGCAGTTCGAACCACTTCATGAAGGTGTAGCAGCCGGTATAGCTGAGCATCAGCACGTCCGGCACGGGATAGGGCTTGCCGTTGGGCGCGATATTGCCCTTGGACATCTGGCCGATATCGGCCTTCACATAGGTGCAGACGTCCTCGGAATGGCCCGACTTCTCGGCTTCCATGATATAGCCGCCCGAGGCCTTGCGCATGCCGGCCTGGATGGCGTTGATTTCGGGCAGGTTGTTGACGATGTCGAAACACATCAGCAACTCGTTCAGGTTGCCCGGAACGAAGGTGTTGGACACTTTGCGGCCGGTTTCATGCTTGGACGTGATCGCTTCGTAATTGCGCGCGATCATGGCCTTTTGCATGTCCATCGACGGCTCTTTGACGGCTTCAGGCTTGCTCATGATGTCAGCTCCACAGCTTGATGGAATCGGCGAAAGTGCCAGCCTGCTCGCGGATCGGCTGCATCTGGCCCGAATTTTCGGCGTATTTGAAAGCGATGTAGGGGATACCGGCTTCCGACAGCTTGTTGCAGACCATGGGGCGGTCCAGCAGGGCCGGGTCGCAGAAGCTGGGCGTGGCGTAGATGACGCCCTCGGCGCCGCAGGCCTTGACCGCGTCCACATGGAACTGGCCCTTGACCTTGCCGTCGGGGACGTATTTGCACGAGGTTTCCACCGAGTTCTCGAGATAGGTGATGGCCAGGGCCTCCAGCGGATTGCCGGTGGTGGGGACATCGACCATCAGGAACCGGTTGTTCAGCGAGTAGTCGTCATCGACCACATAGCAGCCCGCCATCTCGATGGACTTGATGAGGTTCAGCGGAGGCTGCTCGCAGAACGAGCCGTAGATGGAGATACGCACGTTGTCACGCTTGGGCCGGTCTTCCTTGGCGGCGGCGGCCATGTAGTCCTTGAGCATCTGGTTATGCTCTTCCACGTCCATCATCAGGCCAGCGCGCATCAGCACATAGACCTCGGAGGTGGGGGCCAGCCAGGGCTGCTTGGCACGGAAGGCGTAAACCTCGCGGATCAGGCGGCGGTTTTCGTTATACAGGCCGATGGAGCGCTGGATATCGGCGTCGGAGATCTTGCGGCCCGTGAGGGTCTCAAGACCTTCCTTCAACTCCTGCAGCTCCTGGATGTAATAGGTGCCGCCGATGGACTTGTCGTAGTTCTGGGGCGTGTCGAAGAACTTGGACCACACATTCGGGAACATCAGCTTCCAGATGCCCGACAGGTTGCGGATCACGTCGCAGACGAACGGGAAGATCATGCCGTCGACGAAATCGAGGCGGTTGGTGACGCCCAGTTCGATGGTCGAGCGCGGAATACGGCAGATATAGCTCTGGTAATAGGCGTCGCCGTGGATGACTTCCATCTGGTCGCCGCCGCCGAAGATGCCCAGCGGCAGGCAGCCCGCCGCATGGATCATCTCGATGGGCGAATAGACCGGCAGGAAGCCGATGACCTTGCGGCCTTCCTTGGCGGCTTTCCACTTGCGGGCATAGTTGAAGTTCAGGTCTTCGAACATCTCCTGGCACACGGCCATGATGTCGGCGACGCTTTTATTCTTTCCAGACATCCTATCGGTCCTCCCAAAGTGCCGGCCTCTTTTCGAGAAAGGCGTTCAGTCCCTCGACGGCGTCGCGGGTGGCCATCAGGCCGTTGAGATAAAGGGCTTCAACTTCGGCGATCTTGGCTTTGACCCGCTCGTTCATGCCGAGACGGGCGGCCTTGACCGCGAAACGCAAGCTGGCGGCCGAGTGCTTGGCCGGACCAGCGTCGAACCAGGCGAGCGCCGTGTTCTCCGGATCGTCCACCACGGCGTTGGCGATCCCTAACCGGGCCGCCTCGGCGCCGTCGATGGAGCGGCCGGAATAAAGCAGATCCTCGGCCGCCACGCGGGGCATGCGCTCGGGCAGCAGGCAAGACGCCGCTGGCGCGAACACGCCCAGCACGATCTCCGGCTGGCCCAGCTTGGCATCGGGCGAGACGAACATCATGTGGCCCGCCAGGGCGACTTCGAGGCCGCCGCCCAAACACTGGCCGCGCACGGCGACCAGGATGGGCAGGGGGAAGTCGACCATGGCGATGACCAGCTTGTGCAGGCTGGCCAGCATGGCGGCGCACTGATCGGGCATGTGCTCGGCCACCGAGGCGCCGAAGCTGAAATGCGGCCCCTCGTGGTCGATGAGCACGCCGCGCAGGGCCGAGTCCTCATGGGCGTCCGCCAGGGCGGCCGTCAACGCCGCGATCATCTCGGCATCGACGATGTTGGCCTTGGGACGCGAGAGGCGCAGCCGGAGCAGCTTCCCCTCGCGGTCCTTCCAGACCTTCAGGCAGTTGGCGATGGCTTCGGCCATATCAGTGGCCTGCCTTGGGGATCAGGGACTCGATCAGCTCGGGCGTCCAGGGAGCGCCCTTGGCCAGGGCCTGGCGCAGAGCCACGAAGTCGATCTCGCGGTCGTCCTTGGGGCCCTCGTTGAAGGCCCTAAAGCCGGTACGGGCCTCGGTCATCATGTTGAGGCCCAGCCAGTCGCGGCTGTTTTCCTTGTTGGCGTTCCAGGCGTTCAGCTTGGGCTTCCTGAGTTCCTGGATGGTCTTGGTGAAGCAATCGGGGAAGGTGTGCAGGATCTTGGCGCAGATCTCCTCGACCTTGGCGTCGAGCAGCGACAGATCGATGGTGCCCTTCTTCAGCACTTCCTTGCCCGCCGCCAGTTCGGCGCCGGTCTTGGACTCGCCGTGGATGATGCGGCCGAACTCGTCGAGATAACGGTCGGTGATCACCAGCGGGTTGGGAACAAACTTGCCGTCCACCTTGAGCGCCGGGACCACGTCCATGATGATGCCGGTGCGGTAGGCCTTGTGGGCAGACCAGGGCTCACAGAGCGAACCCGAGACCATGGCCTGCTCGCAGCCGATCATGACCGGCAGGAAGTCGGTGGCGCCGCCGATGGGGGCCGAACCGTGCTTGGGGCCCGCCTGGCCGAACTTGGCCAGATCCTGGGCCACCGAGAAGTCGGCGGCCATGCCGATTTCCTGGCCGCCACCGATGCGCATGCCGTTGACGCGGCAGATCACCGGCTTGTCACAGCCCAGGATGGCCGAGACCATGTCGTTGAACAGCCGCATATACTGGCGGTATTCCTGCGGGTTGCCAGCATAGTACTCGGCGTATTCCTTGGTGTTGCCGCCGGTGCAGAACGCCTTGTCGCCAGCGCCGGTGAACACCACGGAGGACACGTCGCGGGCGTTGGAGGCGTCGCGGAACGCCATGATCACGCCCTTCACCATGTCGGTGGTGTAGGAATTGTACTGCTTCTGGTTGTCCAGCGTGATCCAGGCGTTATAAAGGCCCTCGGCCACGCTGCCGTCGATGCGCTTGGCCGGGCGCTTCTCGTAGAGTACGCCGGGGACGATCTGCGTGGGGACCAGATTGTGATCGTTGAGGTGGGCGGGCGCCGTTGCATCGACGATGGCCGCGGTTTCCTTCTTCATGACCAGGACTCTCCCTCTCTTGAATTTCTTTTAGGTGTTCGGGCACAGGACGGCGCGGCGCGACAACTTGTGGTCGTGCACGGCGGCGAAAGTGTCGTTGATGCTGTCCAGCGGGCGGCGCTCGACGAAGTTCTTCACGTTGATCTTGCCAGACAGGACCAGATCCAGGGCGCCGGGATACAGATCCGGCGGACAGCCCCAGTTGCCCAGCGCGCGGGCGTGGAAGGCCATCAGGTTGGACAGGCGGAACTCGGCCTTGTTCATGGTGTAGCCCACCACGCAGATGGTGCAGCCATGGACCATCAGGTCGAAGGCGCTCTGCTGGCCCGGAACGGAGCCGGAGCATTCCATGATGATCCATTCGGTGGAGCGCAGGCCATTGGCCTTGGCGAAGGCGCCGATTTCCTTCTTGATCTCGCGGGTCGATGGGAAATCCTTGGGGTTGATGGTCAGCGCGGCGCCCGCCGCCTTGACCGCTTCCAGCTTGACCGGGTCGATGTCGAGCGCCACCACCTTGGCGCCCATGGCGGTGGCCACCTGGACGGAATAGCCGCCCACGCCGCCGCAGCCGATGACGATCACCAGATCGCCTTGGCCAATGCCAGCCTGCACCGCGGCCTGATAAGGAGTGGTCAGCGCGTCGGCGACCACCGAGACCTCGGAGAGTTCCAAACCGGTGGCCTTGAGACGGGCCTCGTCCACTTCGCACAAGCCGTTGGCGGGGACGGTGATATGGGTGGCGAAGCCGCCCTGAAGATCGTTGCCCGGCATCTTCTGCGAGCGGCAGATGGTGCCCTTGCCGCGCTTGCACAGATCGCACTGGCCGCAGGGGATGACCGCCGAAATGATGACGGCCTTGCCGACCCAGCTTTCGGCCCCCGAACCGGCCTTGATCACCCGGCCGCTGATCTCGTGACCCAGAGCCAGGGGCAGGGCGTGGTTGGTGCGCACGCCGTTGAAATAGTAATCCAGATCCGTATGGCAGACGCCGCAGCCCGCGACCTCAACCAGCACCTCGCCAGCCCCAGGCGCAGCGAGCTCCATGGGCTCCTTGACCATGGGCTGGCCGACGCCAGTCATCATCCAACGATAGGCGGAAATGCTCATTCCGTTTCCCTCTCTCTTTCCCGTTATCTCCAGACCGTCACGACCATGCGCCACGGGCTGCCCTTGTATTATTCCGTAAATGCGTACCACAATACCGAATTAGCCGTCAAGTGAAGCTTGTGGTCTTGTGGTCCGACCCAAATGGGTGGTATTGACCTAGTCTCGCCTGCGCGGGGGAGAGTATCTTCCGCTGGGTGAGTAATCCCCCTTATATCGGGCCGTCTTGATGGCTTGGAAGCGGGGGCGGCTTAAACACTGGCCAGGCCCGATGCGAAGGAATTCGAGGGCCTAATCTGGGGAAACAGAATATGACGACGAGTTCCGGATCTGGGTCTGTCTCGATCGCGATGTGCGGCAGTGGTGGCGCCGGCGTGATGACGGCCGCCAACATGTTCCTCGACGCCGCAGCCGAGGCTGGGTATTACGCGCTTTTCGGTCGCTCCTCCGGCCCGCAGATCAGAGGCGGCGAGGCCGCTGCTCTGGTCCGTCTGGGTGTCGAGCCCATCACCTCGGTGGATGATACCTTCGATATCATGCTGGCCATCGACTGGCAGGGCGTTCAGCGCTTCGCCGCCGAGCTGCCGCTGTCGAAGAACTCCCTGGTGATCTGCGATCCCTCCGCTGGTGACGTGCCCGAGGTTTACGTCAAGACCGGAGCCAAGATCGTCCATCTCCACATGAAGGATCTGGCCAAGGAGATTCCCGGTGGCCGTCCCAACATGATCGCGCTGGGCGCCGTCGCCGAACTGATCGGTATTCCGGTCGGCCCGCTGACCGAGGTGCTGGGCAAGTCCCTGAAGAAGAAGCGCGCCGATGCTTATGAGGCTTCGGTGGCTGGCGTGAAGGCCGGTGCCGCCGCTGCCGCCACCCTGGGTGGTTCCAAGCGTCTGGCCGCCGCCAAGGCCAAGGACGCCAAGCGCTGGACCGTCACGGGCAATTACGGCGCCGGTCTGGGCGCCATCCGCGGCGGCGTGCGCTTCTGCGCCGCCTATCCCATCACCCCGGCCACCGAGGTGCTGGAATATCTCGCCAGCGCCCTGCCCAAGGTTGGCGGCGTGTTCGTGCAGGCCGAGGACGAGCTGGCCTCCATCAACATGTGCCTGGGCGCCTCTTACGGCGGCGAAGCCTCCATCACCTCGACCGCCGGTCCCGGCCTGTCGCTGATGACCGAGGGTCTGGGTCTGGCCGTGGCGTCCGAGACCCCCGTCGTGGTGGTCGATGTGCAGCGTGTCGGTCCGTCGACCGGTATCGCCACCAAGTGCGAGCAGTCGGACCTCAACATCGCGGTCTACGGCCTGCATGGCGACGCCCCCCATCTGGTGGTCGCGCCCAATTCGGTCGGCGACTGCATCTTCACCACCCAGTGGGGCGTCTATCTGGCCGAAAGCCTGCAGACCGCCTGTCTGGTGATGAGCGATCAGGCCCTGGGCCAGAGCCGCGCCATCATCGACGCTCCCGCCGACGTGGCCTTCGTGGGCAAGCGCCTGGCTGCCGTCGCTCCGGCCGAGGGTGAGGTGTTCAAGCGCTACGCCAACACCGCTTCGGGCATTTCGCCCATGCCGATCCCCGGCCAGCCGGGCTGCCAGTACACCTCGGACGGCCTCGAGCATACCGAGACCGGCACGCCGTCCTCGCAGTCCTCGGATCACACCCTGCAGCTGGACAAGCGTCAGCGCAAGCTGACCAATTTCGATTACGGCAACCATTGGGCCACCATCGAGGGTGAGGGCGACATCGCCGTCATCACCTGGGGTTCGTGCACCGGTGCCGCCCGCGAGGCGGTGGAGCGGGCGCGTGCCGACGGCGTCAAGGCCAAGCTGATCTCGCTGCGTCTGATCTCTCCGATCCGGCCGCAGCACATGGCCGACGCCTTGAAGGGCGTGAAGAAGATCCTGGTGGTCGAGCAGAGCCATCAGGGCCAGTTCACCCGTTACCTGCGTGGCGAGTACGATCTCCCGGCCAAGCCGGAATCGCTGTCTCGTTCCGGTCCGCTGCCCATGCGTCCCGGTGAAATCCACGCCCGCCTCCTGTCGATGGGGAAGTAAGTCATGACCAGCTGCGAATCTACCGCCACCTACACCGCCAAGGACTTCAAGTCCGAGGTCAAGCCGGTCTGGTGCCCTGGCTGCGGCGACTATGCCGTGCTGTCCTCCATCACCAAGGCTTTTGCCGATCTCGGCCTTGCCCCCCACCAGACTTCGGTGGTTTCGGGCATCGGCTGCTCGTCGCGCATTCCGGCCTATACCAACACCTACGGCATCCACTCCATCCACGGTCGCGCGCTCGCGGTCGGTCAGGGCCTCAAGCTCGGCCGTCCCGACCTGACCGTGCTGGTGGCCGGTGGTGACGGCGATGGCTTCTCCATCGGCGGCAACCACTTCCTGCATGCCTGCCGCCGCAATGTCGATATCACCTATATCGTCATGGACAACCGGGTCTATGGCATGACCAAGGGCCAGCCCTCTCCGACCACCGAGTCCGATTGGGATGCCTCGGCCATGGCGCCGCCCGGCGGCACCGGCATGACGCCGTTCCATCCGCTGGCCATCGCGCTGGCCTCGGGCGCCAACTTCATCGCTCGCGGCTTCTCGGGCGATCCGAACGGCACCGCCCAGATCATCGCCGAAGCCATCAAGCATCCCGGCTTCTCCTTCGTTGCGATCATGAGCCCCTGCATCACCTTCCGTGAAGAGCAGCGGGACTGGAAGAACACCATGCGCAACGTCAACATCGAGCCGACTACCGATCCGGCCCAGGCGGCGCGCCGCCTGATGACCGATGACGGCTTCAACTGCGGTATCCTCTACCGCGGCGACCGTCCGGCCTATGGCAAGGAAAAGAAGGCGACCAATGCGGTGTCCGATCTCGATCGGGAATTCACCCTTTGAGTCGTGCCCCTGATTTTGGGGCGGTAAAGACCTCCGCCGAGCTTCTCTCCGTCGCGCGAGCGATGGAGGAACGCTCGGCGGAGCGCTACCGCGAACTGGCCGAAGCGTTCGAGGCGTCGTGCAACAACCCCGACACCGCCCAGGCCTTCGCGGACTTAGCCGATATCGAAGACGGCCACGCCGCCGACTTCCCGGCCTCGATCGGGCCCCGGCCCGAAACCGTGCCCTGGGGTGAGGACGATCCCGAGATCGCCGATCCCGACGCCGTTCACTACCTGATGTGGCCGTGGCACGCCTTCGACCTGGCCCTTCGCCACGAGCAGGACACACTGGCCCTGTTTTCCGCCCTGGCGGACAAATCCCCCTTCGCCGATGTCCGCGCCGAAGCCCTGAGTCTGGTCGAGCGCGAGAAGGGCCACATCGTCACCATGCAAACCCGCCGCGACGCACTGCCTGTGCCCCCCGACGACTGGGAATACGACGACGACGACCCCAACTGGGAAGCCGGAGACTAAGCATGCATACGACCATCCTGCCCGAGGGCTGGGAAAAGCCGATCGGTTACGCCAACGGTATCCTGGCCGAAAAGGGAAGGATGCTCGCCCTGGCGGGCCAAGTGGGCTGGAACGCCCAGCAGGTCTTCGAAAGCGAAGACCTCGTCCCCCAATTCGAACAGGCCCTGAAGAATATCCTCGAAATCCTGAGCGCCGCCGGTGGCAAACCGGAACACATAATCCGCATCACCGCGTTTTGCATCGACCGCCCCCGCTACCTCTCCGTTCGCAAGGAGTTGGGTGCCATCTGGCGCAAGCTCATGGGCAACCACTACCCCGCCATGAGCATGATCTTCGTCGCCGACCTGTTGGATCACCCGGCCAAGATCGAACTGGAAGCGACGGCGGTTATTCCGGACTGAGGCGCGCCCGCTTCTGTTCTCATCGTCACCCTCGGGCTTGACCCGAGGGTCCATGGGGCCGCTGGCAAGGTGCTTGGGGCGCCGCCCCCGATTCACCACCAAGTCACCAAGGACACCAAGAGAGCGGAGCAGACGGTTCCGCCTCTCTCTCCACCTCCCTCGGGCTCGCCCGGAGCGCGGGCGCCCCGCCCGCTTTAAGGAAACGAAGGGACTCGTCCCTTCGCGCATCCCTGGTTGTGGGGGGAGGCGGAAATGGACTCTGACCCCGTTTTCTCCCGTTTTCTCGACCTAATTTTCAGTTCGACGGCGGGGTCGGCGCTGGGCGACTTAACCCCAATCTCGATTGGCGGCAACATTTGGCCTGCCGCACCGCAAGCATTGATGGTAGCGGCAGGTTTCGCCGTCATCCCGTATGACTATTTCTATGGTGTGCTCGGGACGGTCTCTTTCGTTCTCACTGCAATTTATGCAATGAAAATTTCCGTGCTCTATTCTCTCGGCCACCAGATCCTCCTCTTAATAGTAATAATATTAACGGCCGCGATTGCGCTCGTAGCTGCCGGCTTCATAGCCGCGATCGTAGCTGCTCGTGTATCCAGAGATGACCGCAGACGAATTGTAGCTGACGACTGTGCGAATAAGAGGGGGCTTGCGATCCCTGGGGTGATCGGCGTAGCCGTCTTCATAGCCTTTGTTGTACCCAATGCGGGCGGCTTCATCAGGATCCATTGCGACATCCCAGTATGAATCCGATATTTCATATGTGAAATATCTACATTCCCAATTTGATTGAATTATACGCAAATTTATCAGCTTTGAATACTAAATCCCCATTCAAGCGTAAAATAGAACAGAGTCTTCTTAGCGTTATCCCCTCAATGCGTGGGGCGCAAAGTGGCGCTTAAAACGAGTGGGGATGCGCGAAGGGACGAGTCCCTTCGCACCCTTAATCCTTCCTTCCCTTAACTGCCCGCCCCCCCCCAAAAAAAAACGGAAGCGGGGCCGGCAGTCGGGCAACTGCCGGCCCCTTTCGGGCGGGTCGGGAACGGGAAGGGCGACCCGCCGATGGCGGCAGGGTAGGGGGGATTACCCGAGCCGACGCTGGAAGATGAGGCGCTGGGAGGGCTTGAAGCCACATCGGGCGAGGAAGCCCAGCAGTTCGAAGCTGTTCCAGGTGAGCTGGGTCTGAACCTTCTCGACGCCGAGCGAGGAGAGGTTGGTGAGCAGCTGGCTCATCAGGGCGCGACCGACGCTATGGCGGGCATAGGCGGGATCGACGCCGATGGTGTCGAGCACGGCGGTGGTCTGGGCGCGGCCGAACTCACCGTATTCGGTGCGCGCCATGACGAAGCCCGCGAACAGGTTGTCGATCTCGGCCACCAGGGAGACGCGCACGCCGGATTCCTTGGTCACTTCGGCGATCTTGCGCTTGTAGTAGGTGGAGCGGTCGCGGCGCGTGACCTTGCGGTCCACCGAGACGATGAAGGGATAATCGGCCTCGGTCAGCGAGCGCACGGGAACGCGGTCGCGCGACAGGGCGGCGTAGTCGTCGCCGGAAGGATCCGACAGGTCGACTTCGTCGCTGTCGCGGACTTGGGTGGCCAGAGGGGCCTCGAAATCCGAGACGTTGTCGGTGGAGCGTTCCAGCACCAGACGCGGCGCCAGTTCGAAGCCCGCGGACTGGAAGAAGCGGGTGATGCCGTGTTCGGTCCAGTCGGCCTGGCTGACCAGTTCCTTGATGCCGCGCTTCTTCAGGGCGTCTTCCAGGGCGGCCATCAGCTTGCGGCCCAGGCCCTGACCGCGCTGGTCGGGATCGATGCCGATGGTGTCGAGCACGCCCACGGGGCCAGCTCCGCCGAATTCGCCGTCCAGGATCTGGGCATAGGCATAGCCCTTGAGGACGGGGCCGTCGGCGGCGGCCAGGGTGACGAAGCTGCCGGGCTCGGCCGAGACGGCGGCCAAACGCTTCTCATGGTAGTTGCGGCGCGGCTTGCCGGTCAGGCGGCGATCCAACTCGATGACGCGCTCCAGGTCGGCGGCAGCGATGTCGCGGATGGTGGTGCTCATGAACTCGCGAACCTCCCTCTCGTGGGTCCACCGGTCTGGTTCTGGGTGGGAGCCGGGTCTTGACGGCATCCCTCGGCGGGCGGTACCCTGTTAAATGAATAATTCGGTACTATAATACCGAAATAGAATCGGCGGTCAAGAGGAGCGTGTCATGAAGTGGGAATTTCCTGGAAGGGTGGCGGTTGTCACCGGCGGAATGCGCGGAATCGGGCGCACCATCGCCGATGGTTTGCTGGCCGGAGGCGCCGAAGTGCACGTCTTTGACCGCGAGACCGGCGAGCTTCCCAAGGGCATGACGGCGCATGCGGTGGACGTCTCCAATTCGGACTCGGTCAATGCCGCCTTTGCGGCCATCGGCAAGCCGGTCCACCTTCTGGTCAACAATGCGGGCATCACGCGCGACCGCACGCTGCTCAAGATGAGCGACGAGGAATGGGCTTCGGTGATCACCGTCAATCTCACCAGCGCCTTCAACACCATCCGCGCTGCGGGTCCCGGCATGGTGCAGGCCGGGGTGGGGCGCATCGTCAACATGATTTCCATCAACGGTCTGCGCGGCAAGATGGGCCAGGGCAACTATGCCGCTTCCAAGGCGGGCATGGTGGGTCTGACCAAGACGGCGGCCAAGGAGCTGGGGCCCAAGGGCGTGACCTGCAATGCCGTGGCGCCGGGCATGGTGCTGACCGAGATGACCTTGAAGCTGGACCAGCAGTTCAGAGACAAGGCCCTGGCCGAGGCGGCGCTTTCCATCCTTCCCGACACCACCGACATCGCCAATGCGGTGCTGTTCTTGCTGTCCGACGCGGCGCGCTGCATCACCGGCGAGGTGATCAAGGTGGATTCGGGCCAGTATATCTGACCGGGTTGCATCCTTTTGGGGCGAGTCCTACCATCGGGATTATTCTTGAAACCGGTAAAGGGGGCGGTCATGAGGGCTCGGTTTGTTGCTTTGGTCGTGGGTGGGATGCTGCTGGCGTCGTATTCCGGGGTGGCGAAGGCGGACGGGCTGGCTCAGCCCACCCCTTCCGTGACCGACACCTATGTCAAGGGGGCGGTCAGCGGGGCCAAGCAGTATATTAGGAACTATCTGGCCATAACCCCTGACTGCACCAGCATGGGCAATTCCAAGGTCGCTGTGATGACAGAGCCGGGGCATGGTCAGGTGATCGTGGAGAACGGGGAGAGTTATCCCGACTTCAACGGGGACAATGTCCGTGTCCGCTGCAACGACAGAAAGGTTCCGGCCGTTCTGGTCTTCTATCAGTCCGAGTCGGGCTATGTCGGCGCCGATCGCATGGTGCTGGACATTGTCATGGCCAGCGGCACCTTCTACCGCCACGAATTCACTATCAACGTCCGGTAATACCAAATCCCGACGAGCAGGACTCATCGGGATTTGGTATTAAGACGCTTCACATAATCGCCACAATGCGGGGCCATCTTTGAGGAAACTTGGGATGGCCTTTTTGCTGTCCTGGTTAAAGGGACCCAAAGGGTTTTGTTAAGAACCATTCGCTAGACTGGTGATCAAGGGAAGCAGGCGAAAGGACGACGCCATGTGGTCTTGCCTCTCCGTTACAACCTTGTCGCGCCGAACAGGCGGGCTAGTCGCGCCGATTTCTCGGGCGCGCATGACAGGGGCGCGGAAATTCTCGAACTCCCCTGATGAATTCCGCGTCGTTGATCCAAACATAAGGAAGTGACCGGTCTGACCCTCTTATCCATGGAGTGACGATATGCCCAGCAATGATGATATCTTCACCCGATACTCGCGAGCCTATGAGGGTCGCAAGGACGTGGAATTCAGCCTTCTGGACTATCTCGAGGGCTGCCGCGACGATCCCATGATGTATGCCAGCGCGGCCGAGCGTATGATCGCCGCCATCGGCGAGCCCGAGGTGATCGATACCGCCAAGGATGCGCGGCTGTCGCGCGTCTTCATGAACCGCACCATCAAGGTCTATCCCGCCTTTTCCGATTTCTACGGGATGGAAGAGACCATCGAACGCATCGTCGGTTACTTCCGCCATGCGGCCCAAGGTTTGGAGGAGCGTAAGCAGATCCTCTACCTGCTGGGCCCGGTGGGCGGCGGCAAGTCGTCGCTCGCTGAGAAGCTGAAGGCGCTGATGGAGGTTCACCCCATCTATGTGCTGAAGGCCGGGAAGGAAATCAGCCCCCTGTTCGAAAGCCCGTTGGGGCTGTTCGAACCCGAAGGCATGGGGCCGATCCTGCTGGACAAATACGGCATCCCCAGGCGGCGCCTGCCGGGGCTGATGAGCCCCTGGGCGGTCAAAAGGCTGGAAGAGTTCGGCGGCGACATCTCCAAGTTCAAGGTCGCCAAGATGTATCCGTCACGCCTGAAGCAGATCGCCGTCTCCAAGGCGGAGCCGGGCGACGAGAACAATCAGGACATCTCCACCCTGGTGGGCAAGGTCGATATCCGCAAGCTGGAGATGTTCAGCCAGAACGATCCCGACGCCTATTCCTTCTCGGGGGGGCTCAACCGCTGCACCCAGGGCCTTCTCGAATTCGTCGAGATGTTCAAGGCCCCCATCAAGATGCTGCACCCCCTGCTGACCGCCACCCAGGAAAGCAATTACATCGGCTCGGAGAATATCGGCGCCATGCCCTTTTTGGGCACCGTGCTGGCCCATTCCAACGAGGCGGAGTGGCAGACCTTCAAGAACAACCGCAACAACGAGGCCTTCATCGACCGCATCTGCGTCATCAAGGTCCCCTACTGCCTGCGGGTGGCCGAGGAGCAGAAGATCTACGACAAGCTGATCGACACTTCGGAACTGGCCAATGCCCCTTGCGCGCCCGGCACGCTGGAGATGCTGTCGCGCTTTTCCGTGCTGTCGCGCCTCAAGGAGCACGAGAACTCCAATCTCTATTCCAAGATGCGGGTCTATGACGGCGAGAACGTCAAGGAGACAGACCCCAAGGCCAAGCCCATGCAGGAATACAAGGACGCGGCCGGGGTGGATGAGGGCATGGACGGTATTTCCACCCGCTTCGCCTTCAAGGTCCTGTCGTCCACCTACAACTACGACACCCACGAGGTTTCGGCCGATCCGGTGCATCTGATGTATGTGCTGGAGCAATCCATCAAGCGCGAGCAGTTCCCCGAAGATACCGAGAAGCGCTACATGGAGTTCATCAAGGGCGAACTGGCGCCCCGCTATGCCGAGTTCATCGGCAACGAGATCCAGAAGGCCTATTTGGAGAGCTATCACGATTACGGCCAGAACCTGTTCGACCGCTACGTGGATTACGCCGATGCCTGGATCGAGGATCAGGACTTCAAGGACCCCGATACCGGCCAGATGCTCAACCGCGATCTGTTGAACCAGGAACTCTCCAAGATCGAAAAGCCCGCTGGCATCGCCAACCCCAAGGACTTCCGCAACGAGGTGGTGAAGTTCGCTCTCAGGTCGCGTGCCGCCAATGGCGGGACCTCGCCGTCCTGGACGTCTTACGAAAAGATCCGCGAAGTGATCGAACGGCGCATGTTCAGTCAGGTGGAGGAACTGCTGCCCGTGATCAGCTTCGGCTCCAAGAAGGATTCCGACTCCGAGAAGAAGCACTCGGAATTCGTCGAGCGCATGATGAGCCGCGGCTACACCGAACGCCAGGTCCGCCGTCTGGTGGAATGGTATATGCGGGTCAAGCAGGCGGGTTGAAGTAAGACCGGATTCCAACGAGCCCGGCTCGGTGGAATCCGGTTAGGCCCAAGGGGCCGCGCGCCTTGTGGCGCGGGAGGCAAGGGCGCTCGCGCCCGCCCGCCGATTGAGGGCGGGCATGGAGCAACAGGGCAAGGGAAGCGGCCGATGAACATCATCGACAGACGCCTTAATCCCAAGGGCAAGAGCCTCGCCAACCGGCAGAGGTTCTTGCGCCGCGCCCGTGCCCAGATCGTCAAGGCGGTGCGCGATGCTTCCGGGTCGCGCTCCATCCAGGACATCAATAACGGCGAAAAGATCTCCATCCCCGCCGACGGCCTGCGCGAGCCCAGCTTTCGCCGTTCGGCCGATGGCGGGGTGCGCGATCATGTGGTTCCCGGCAACAAGGACTTCGTCGAAGGCGACCGCATCAAGAAGCCGGACTCCGAAGACGGCGGCGGCGGCGGTTCCGAGGGCAGCCCCGATGGCGAGGGCCAGGACGACTTCGCCTTCGTGCTGTCGCGCGACGAGTTCCTGGACATCTTCCTCGATGATCTGGAACTGCCCGATCTGATCAAGAAGAAGCTGAAACAGACCGAATCCACCACGCCGACACGGGCGGGCTATTCGGTGACCGGCTCGCCCGCCAATCTCAATATCGTGCGCACCATGCGCAATTCGCTGTCGCGCCGCATCGCGCTCAATCGCCCCAAGCCCAAGGAATTGAAGGATCTTGAGGACGAGATCAAGGCGCTGGAGGAATCGGGGGAAGACCCCGAGCGCCTCTCTCAACTACGCGTGGAGTTCGACCGCCTGGCGGCCAAGGCGCGGCGCATTCCCTATATCGATCCCCTGGACGTGCGCTATTCCCGTTTCGAACATGTGCCAAAGCCGGTGACCCAGGCGGTGATGTTCTGCCTGATGGATGTGTCGGGCTCCATGACCGAGCATATGAAGGATCTGGCCAAGCGCTTCTTCATGCTGCTCTATCTGTTTCTGACTCGCCGCTACCGCCATGTGGACGTGGTCTTCATCCGCCACACCCACGAGGCCGAGGAGGTGGACGAGGATACCTTCTTCTATTCCACCGAGACCGGCGGCACCGTGGTGTCCACGGCGCTGGAAGAGATGGCGCGGGTGGTCAAGGATCGCTATTCCCCCGCCGACTGGAACATCTACTGCGCCCAGGCCTCGGACGGTGACAACACGTCCTCGGACAACGCCAAGACCGCCGGTCTGCTGGAAGAGGTGATCCTGCCGGTGACCCAGTATTTCGCCTATATCGAGGTGGGCGCCGAGTACAAGGACTGGCTGGGCCGCGATTCCGACCTGTGGCGCACCTATAAGCAGGCGGGCCGCGAGGCCGAGAATTTCGCCATGCGCCGCGTCCGGGTCCGCAGTCAGATCTTCCCCGTCTTCCGCGACCTGTTCGCGCGCGAGCGGGGCGACAGCGCCGCCTGGCGCCTGGGCGAGGAGACGGCGCCATGAGCGAACTTCTCTTCACCGGCGCCGACTGGGATTTCGAAAAGGTGCAACGGGCCTATGATGCCATCGAGCAGATTGCCAAGGGCGAGATGGGTCTCGTCACCTACCCCAACCAGATCGAGGTGATCACCGCCGAGCAGATGCTGGACGCCTATTCCTCCATCGGCATGCCGCTCATGTACAAGCACTGGTCCTTCGGCAAGCATTTCGCCCGCGACGAGACCATGTACCGCAAGGGCATGCGGGGCCTGGCCTATGAAATCGTCATCAATTCCAGCCCCTGCATCAGCTACATCATGGAAGAGAATTCCATGGCCATGCAGACCCTGGTCGTCGCCCATGCCGCCTTCGGCCACAACCACTTCTTCGCCAACAACACCTTGTTCAAGCAGTGGACCGACGCCAAGGGCATCCTGGATTACATGGATTTCGCCAAGGGCTATATCGCCAAATGCGAGGAGCGGCACGGCCACGCGGCGGTGGAGCGCGTTCTTGATGCCGCTCACGCCTTGATGAGCCATGGCGTGCACAAATATCCTCGAAAGCGCACCCCCGATCTCAGGGACGAGGAAAAACGCGCCGCCGACCGCCGCGCCTATCAGGAACAGATGTTCAACGATCTGTGGCGCACGGTGCCTAAGAAGGCGGCGGCCAAGATGGATTCCCAGGAACTGGCCGAACGCAAGCGCAGGCTTGGCCTGCCCGAGGAGAACCTGCTCTATTTCCTGGAAAAGCTGGCGCCCAAACTGGCCGACTGGCAGCGCGAGATCATCCGCATCGTGCGCAAGATCAGCCAGTACTTTTATCCCCAGAAGCAGACCAAGATGATGAATGAGGGCTGCGCCACCTTCACCCATTACACCATCGTCAACCGGCTGCACGAGATGGGCAAGCTGTCGGACGGGGCCATGCTGGAAATCCTGCATTCCCACACTTCGGTGGTGTTCCAGCCTGATTTCGACGATCGGCGCTATTCGGGCATCAACCCCTATGCGCTGGGCTTCGCCATGATGAACGACATCAAGCGCATGTGCGAAAGCCCCACCGACGAGGACCGGGAATGGTTCCCCGATTTCGCGGGCAATAATGATCCTTACGGAACCTTGCGCCAGGCCTGGGCCGATTACCGCGATGAAAGCTTCATCTTGCAGTATCTGTCGCCCGCCCTGATCCGCAAGATGAGGCTGTTCAAGATTCACGACGAATCCGACAGCCCCCATATGAATGTCGCCGCCATTCATAACGAGCGCGGCTATCGCGAGGTGAGGAAGGCCCTGGCGCGCAATTACGACATCGCCCATCTGGAACCCGACATCCAGATCGTCGACGTGGATCTGGCGGGCGACCGCCGCCTGATCCTTCATCACTTCGTCGAGAACGGCCAGATGCTCGACGAGTCCGAGACCGTGCGGGTCCTGCGCCACATCGCCAATCTCTGGGGCTATGAGGTGCGGCTGCTGGAAATCGAATCGGGCACCGATGTGGTCTTGAAGACCTATGACGACGTGGCGCCGGCGGCCGAATTATGAATTGTCATCCCGAGCGCACGCGAGGGATCTCATCCTGGAACGGCATTTCCAGCTTGGAATCAGCGTCCCAGACGGAGATCCCTCGACTTCGCTCGGGATGACAAAGCTGGCCTATAGATGCGCCTTCTTCTCCGCCATGATGGACAGGGCCGCCGCCACCCGCCGTAAGGGGGGGCGCCAGCCTCCGGCCGGGTCGGGCCGGAACACCCTGACCGAGGCGTACCACGGGCTGTCTTCGCGCTCAGGCGGCCAGCGCCAGTCGAAGCCGTGGGGCAGCAGCGCCAGGACAGGCTTACCCAGGGCGGCAGCCAGGTGAAGCTGGGCGGTATCGCCGCCCACCACCACGTCGAGCCCTGAAATCAGGCCAGCCATTTCGGCCAGATCAGCGGGCTGAGGGGTCGGGCGCTCGATCAGGGCGTCGATGCCTTCCGATGCGATATGGTCCAGGTCGTCTTCCTCGGCCAGGGCCAGAAGCGAAATGGCCGGGTCCATGCCCAGGCTCAACATATGGCCGAGCGAGCAGGCCAGACCGGCGCGGTGGACCGTGCCGCGGCCGCGTCCCCAGGTCAGCCCCACCCGCAGCCGGTTGTCACGCAAGGAGCGGCGGCCGCGCCCGGCCAACAGATAGCCAGCCGAGGGACTGGCCAGATCGGCGCCACTTCCCAGCAGGCTGGGCAGGGCCGCCAGGCTGACCCGCATCTGGCAATCGGGCAGCGGGTCGTCTTCGCCAATCACCTGTTCGATCCCGGCCTGATCGGCCAACAGCGCGACGAGTTCATCGGGGCAGGACACGGTGACCAGGGCGCCGCGCGCCGCCAGCATGGGCAGGAATCGGGCCAAAAGCAGGGCATCGCCCACATCCGGCGTCACTTCGACCAGCACGGAAACCGCCACCACATCACCGCCATCCCATTGGGGAAGAAGGGGCGCCCGGCTGGGAGGAATGGGGCGATGGGCCATCAGGGGCAGCCCCTCGGCCAAATTGCCCGATCCCAAGAGAATCTGAGCCAAAGCCCAATCCACTCCGGGGCGCTCGGGGGCCAGAAGGCGGGCTTTGCGCATCAGGGTTTCTGCCTCGATCAGGCGGCCCTGGTCACGGCGCAGCATGGCAAGGTCGAAGACCAGTTCGGCGCTTTCTCCCTGGCGCTCCAGGGCTTCGGCCAGCAGGGAATTTGCCTCGCCGAGACGTCCCATCTGGCGCATGACCCCGGCCAGATTGGCCATGATGGCGGGATTACGGGACTGGCCCAGGGCGCGGGTAAACCCTGCAATGGCGGCGTCTGATCGGCCAGCCATGTGTTGCAGGACCGCCAGATTGGCATTGGCCATGCCGCAGAACGGGTCCACGGACAGGGCCTGTTCATACAGATGGGCGGCCTCGTTGACACGATCTTGGGATTGCAGGGAGGGGGCGGGAGCGGATAGTTCGACCGCGCGACCCGCCGCGGCCTCGACCAAGGCGGGTGAGGGCGGCAGGCTGTCGCGCCCGTAATGGGAGGCGGGTGCGATGCCGGGGGCCAGCGCCAGGACCGGTCCCGCCTCGCCCGCGAAAGGCACCAGGGCGCCGCTGGCCGTTTCCTCGGGAAAGCGCCACAGCCCGTATCCGGCCTCGGCCAGCATCCGGGTTGCCCGGGCGCCGTCGCAATGCTCCAGGATCACCACTGCGGGGCGCGAGCCGGTTCCTGCGATGATGTCGTCTTCCCAGCCTGTCTGGTCCAGGCGGAGAACCACCCGGCACGACGCCAGATGGGGCCGCTCGTCCAGCAGGGCTGCGATGGGCCGCATGGGCGTGGCGGCGGGCACCCAGTCGGGCAGGGCGAAGACGCGGGTACCGCCGCCATGGGGGGCGCGGGCGGCCAGGACGTGGCCTTCGCCAGATCCGGCGGCGGCGGTAAGCACCTCCACCTGTTCCTCCAGCCCGGAGATGGCGAAGCTGTCGCGCAGCATGTCGGCTTCCGAGGGTGAGGGTTCCAGGGTGATGACCAGCAGATCGGGGCAATGCTCCATGGCCTGCAAGATATGGTCGCCATTGCCGCCGCCAACATCCACCAGCAGGTCTCCCGACGCGAGATGGGCGGCCAGGAAGGCGTTCATGGCCGCGTCGCGGCCCATGGCGCCTCGGCGCTGCCGGTCGTTCTGCTCGGCGGTCGAGCGGATCAGATCCTCCATGCGCTGGCGGGCCGCGGCCAGGGGCGCGTCCCACTGGCCTGGGGCGGGTTGGCGCAGCAGCGTCATCGCGGGGTACCAGGGCGAATCATCTCTCCTGCGCATCCAGCGGGCATGGGCGGCATGGGGCAGCATCATCAGAACCGGCTTGCCCATGGCGGCGGCCAGATGGGCGGCGGGGCCGTCGGCGGCGATCACCATATCCATCTCGGAAATGCGTCCGGCCAGATCGGCGAAATCGGCAATGGTGGGCGAGAGGTCGGTGATCAGGGCGGGCAGAGCCTGTTCCCGCGCCTCGGCGGATCGCGGTCCGGTCTCCAGCGAGAACAGCAGGCTGCCTGGCAGGGTGGCCAGTTCCAGCACATGGGCGAAGGGCAATCCGTCTTCCGGTCGCTCGCCCGCCCAGGCGATGCCCACCTTAACCAGGGTGGAGGGGGGAACCCGGATATGGCGGATGCGGTCGGGCGGCGGCGGCAGATAGGGCTCGGCCGGGATGGTGCGCAGTTCCACGCCCATCAGAAGGGGAAGGTCATCCAGGGATGTTGCGTAATCGGCGGTAAATCCGTCGGGCAGGGCCTGGCCCAGGGGCAGAGCCCGCGTCACGCCGGGCAGGGTTTCCAGCAACGGGATCAATTCCGGCTGAACCTGTAAGGTGATGGCGGCGCAGCTTCGGGCCAGGATGGGGATGAAGCGCGCCATTATCAGGCTGTCGGACAGCCCGGATTCGGCGTGAAGTAGAAGATGGGTTCCGCTGAGATCCTCGCCCTCCCACGGATCGGCGGGGAGCAGCGGGCGGGCGAAGCCGGGTCGCCGGTGGCGCCATTGGGCGTCCTGCCAGGATGTGGCCAGATGACCGTTCAGCATGGACAATCGTGCGCGGGCCAAGCGGGCGGACGGATCCTCCTCGTCCAGGGCCAGGGCGCGCCCGATATGGGCGGCGGCTTCGTCGATCCGGTTCAGATCCATCAGCGCCTCGGCCAGATGAACCTGATGGGAGACCTGATCGGGCTCCAAGATGATGGCGGCGTGAAAGGCGTCCAGGGCCGCATCGCTTTCGCCCATGCGGGCCAGGACCCCGCCCAGGGTGGCCCAGGCGGGACCGAAGCCCGGATGGAGGCCAAGGGCACGGCGGAGCGAGAGTTCGGCACCGGCCAAGCGTCCCTCATCGCAAAGCAACTGGGCCAGGCCGCACCATACCTGGACGGAATCGGGGCGTTCCATCAGCAAGATATCGATGATGGCGTGGGCTTCTTCGGGCTGGCCGATCTGGCGCAGGGCCTCGGCCAGTTCCAGGCGGCATCCCATATGCTGGCGATCCATCTCCAGCAGGTCCAGGCAGAACAGTAAGGAATCGCGGGGCCGTCCGGCCAACCGGCAGGTCTGGGCGGCGGCCAGCGGCGCCTCGGTATTGATGGGATCAAGCGCGATGATACGGCGATAGGCACTCAGCGCCGTTTCGGTGTCGCCATAGCGGCGGGCAAGGCCCGCCTCTTGCCACAGGGTCTCGATGACCGCCGCATGCTCGGGAAGATCGGCGAATTCCAGATCGAGGTCTTCGATTTCGCTCATGGGGCAAGTCAAACCTGCCATCGAGTGCGAATCAAGGCCTATTCCGCTGCTCGCTTGTCATCATGGGGTGATTGGAGGCGGTGCAGCATTTCCGTCATCTGTGTCCTCACTTCGGCGGCGGCTTTCAGCTTGATGGGACCAAAGCCGCGAATACGGCGGGGCGCCGAGGCGATCTCCACCGCCAGGGCATGGGTGGCGGGGGTGAGATGGGCCAGAATGGTCTCTACCGCTATCTCGAACTCACCGATCAGCCTGCGTTCCAACTTGCGCTCGCTGGTGCGGCCGAACGGGTCGAAAATGGTGCCGCGCAATCCCTTAAGCCGGGTTAGCAGCGGCATCAGGCGCAACACCCAGGGGCCGAAGCGGCGTTTCTCCATGCCCATGAAGGGGGGCGCCAGATGGATCTCCAGACCCTTCCAGTCCTCGAACTGCTCCTTCAGCGATGCGGCGAAGGCGGGGTCGCAATAGAGCCGCGCCACCTCGTATTCGTCCTTGTAGCTCATCAGTTTGGCCAGGGAACGGGCCACCGCCTCGGTCAGGCTCTCCGAGCCGGGCAGGGCGGCGCTTTCGGCCGCCCTGACCCGGTCCACCAGGGCGCGGTAGCGGGACGCCCAGGCGGCGTTCTGATAGCCGGTCAGATGGACGACGCGGCGATTGATCAGTTCGTCCAGTCCCTGTGACAGGCGGCGGTGGTCATTGGCGCCCACCGGCGGCGCGGCGATGCGTTCGACTTCCGAGGGGGAATGGGCGGCAAGGCGGCCCCACAGAAAGGCCTGGATATTGAACGCCACCATGGCGCCGTTCAGTTCCACGGCGCGCAGAATGGACGCCTCGGCCAGGGGTATGCGCCCCTTCTGCCAGGCATAGCCCACCAGGAACATATTGGTTGCCAGGGCGTCGCCCAACAGCGTGGTCGCAAGGCGGGTGGCTTCGATGAATTCCGCATCGCCGCCCACCTGCTCCTTGATGGTGTCCTCCATGCCGCGGGCCGGGAAATTGAGGTCGGGGGCATGGGTGAAGGTGGCGGGCATGGATTCGTGGCGGTTGACCACGGCGAAGGAGCCGTGGGGCTTCAACTTCGCCAAGGTGTCGAAGCCCGCGGCGACGACCATGTCGCAAGCCAAGAGCAAGCGGGCCTGTCCCGCGGCGATGCGCACGGCATGCAGTTTCTCGGGGTCGTCACAGATGCGCACATGGCTCATCACCGCGCCGTTCTTCTGGGCCAGTCCCGTCTGGTCGAGCGAGGTGACGCCCTTGCCCTCCAGATGGGCGGCCATGCCCAGCACCTCGGCCACGGTCACCACGCCGGTTCCGCCGATGCCGGTGACGATGATGCCGTAGGGTTCGGTGCTTGCGGGCAGGACGGGAGGGGGCAGGGCGGAGATGTCGGCATCCCCCCGTCCTCGAGCCCGGCGAATCTGGGCGCCCTTGACTGAGACGAAGCTGGGGCAGAAGCCCTTCACGCAGGAAAAGTCCTTGTTGCACGACGACTGGTCGATGGCGCGTTTACGGCCCCATTCGGTCTCCACCGGGACAACCGCCACGCAATTGGATTGCACGCCGCAATCGCCGCAGCCTTCGCAGACTTTTTCGTTGATGAAGATGCGCTCATCCGGGTCGGGCATCAGGCCGCGCTTTCTGCGGCGGCGCTTTTCGGCGGCGCAGGTCTGGTCGTAGATCAGGACGCTGACGCCTTCCTCTTCACGCAAGGTCCGTTGCAGGGCGTCCAAGCCGTCACGGTGGTGGATGGTGGTGCCGGGGGGGAAGCATCCGGCCGGGTATTTGCCGGGATCGTCGGAGACCACGGCGATGCGGCTCACTCCCTCGGCGCGGACCTGGGCGGCCATGGCGGCTACCGAGAACCCCGATTCGGCGGTCTGGCCGCCAGTCATGGCCACGGCGTCGTTGTAGAGGATTTTGTAGGTGATGTTGCTCTTGGCGGCCAGGGCGGCGCGGATGGCCAGGGAGCCCGAATGGGTATAGGTACCGTCACCCAGATTCTGAAACATATGGGTACGGGTGGTGAAGGGAGCCTGGCCGATCCAGGTGGCGCCCTCGCCCCCCATATGGGTGAAGGTCAAGGTCTCACGGTCCATCCAGGTGGCCATGAAGTGACAGCCGATACCGGCCATGGCCTGACTGCCCTCGGGCAGGTTGGTGGATGTGTTGTGGGGGCAGCCTGCGCAGAAATAGGGAATGCGGGTGAAGCCTTGGGGAATCTCCGCCAGGCGCCGCTCCTTGTCGTCGAGGAAATCGAGGCGCTCCTTGACCCGCAGCGAGGTATAGAAGCGGCCGATGCGCGCCGCGATGACGCGGGCGATCATGGCCGGAGTCAATTCGCCATAGGGGGGCAAGACCCATTCGCCACCCTCGCCGTGCTCGCCGATGACGCGGGGGCGGACATCTTCGCGCCAGTTGTAAAGCTGGGCCTTGAGCTGCTCCTCGATGACGGCGCGCTTTTCCTCCACCACCAGGATCTCGTCCAGGCCCTCGGCGAAGGCGCGGATGCCCGAAGGCTCCAGGGGCCAGCTCATGCCCACCTTGTACAGCCGGATGCCGATCTCGGCGGCGTGGCGCTCATCCAGCCCCAGATCGGCCAGGGCCTGCATGACGTCCAGATAGGACTTTCCCGTGGTGACGATGCCGAAACGGGGACGGGGCGAATCGATGATGGTCCGGTCGATGCGGTTGGCTTTGGCGAAGGCCAGTGCAGCCGGGATGCGATGCGCCATCAGCCGCAATTCCTGCTCCAGGAATTTGTCGGGCCAGCGGATGTTGAGCCCGCCCGGTGGCATCTTGAAATCTTCCGGGGTGACGAAGATCTGGCGCCAGGGATCGACATTGACCGAGGCCGAGCTTTCCACCGTTTCGGAAATGGCCTTCATACCCACCCACAGGCCGGAAAAGCGCGATAGCGCCCAGCCGAACAGGCCGAAATCCAGCACCTCCTGCACGCCTGCTGGATTGAGTACCGGGATCTGGGCCGCCATGAAGACCTGTTCGCTTTGGTGCGCCAGGGTGGACGATTTGGCGCCGTGGTCGTCGCCAGCCAGCACCAGAACCCCGCCATGGGGTGCGGTGCCTGCGGAATTGGCGTGCTTGAACACATCGATGCTGCGGTCCAGGCCCGGTCCCTTGCCGTACCACATGGCGAAGACGCCGTCATGGGTGGGCCCTTGGAACAGGCCGATCTGCTGGGTGCCCCAGATGGAGGTGGCGGCTAGATCCTCGTTAAGGCCGGGCTGAAAACGCACGGAGTGGCGTTCCAGATGGGCGGCGGCCCGCCACAATTCCTTGTCCAGCCCGCCCAGAGGCGAGCCGCGATAGCCGGAGATGAAGCCACCGGTATTCAGACCCGCGGCCTGATCGCGCAGATGCTGCAGCATGGGCAGTTTGACCAGCGCCTGAATGCCCGACAGATAGAGACGGCCCTGATCCTGGACATATTTATCGTCAAGCGTGACGCTGGCGGCGGCGGTCATGGCGATCTT
This sequence comes from Paramagnetospirillum magnetotacticum MS-1, assembly GCF_000829825.1. Taxonomy (NCBI): domain Bacteria; kingdom Pseudomonadati; phylum Pseudomonadota; class Alphaproteobacteria; order Rhodospirillales; family Magnetospirillaceae; genus Paramagnetospirillum; species Paramagnetospirillum magnetotacticum. The sequence continues at coordinate 121,251 of NZ_JXSL01000027.1, forward strand.
TCCCAACGGCGGCCCATGCAATGTAGGTAATTGTCGAAGCTTCCGGGTGAAAGAGGGCCTGCCAAAATAGCAAGGAATGCAATGGGCGGCCTGATTCGGGGCAAGGATATTGCGGTTCGGTGACGAAATACGGGGGATGATTTCCCCTCGCGATCAAGCTATATGAAAGCGCCTGTGTCAGAAGGGTTCCAAGGATGACCGTCCTCGTTACCGGCGCTGCCGGATTTATCGGATATCACGCCAGCCTTCGTCTGTTGGCGCGGGGCCAGCGCGTTCTTGGCGTTGATTGCCTCAGCCCCTATTACGACGTGCGGCTGAAGCACACCCGGCTCGAGCATCTGCGCAAGCACGAGGGCTTCTCCTTCGTCCAGGCAGACATCGCCGACCGGTCCGCAATGGAAGAGGTGGCGCGGTCCCATCCCGAGGTGACGGCCTATATCAATCTGGCGGCCCAGGCGGGGGTGCGCCATTCGCTGACCGCCCCCTTCGACTACACCCACTCCAATATCGAAGGCCATCTGGTGATGCTGGAGATGGCGCGCGCCAATCCCAAATGCCGCCATTTCGTCTATGCCAGTTCGTCCTCGGTCTATGGCGCCAATACCAAGCTGCCGTTTTCGGTGGAAGATCGGGTGGATACGCCCATCTCGCTTTATGCCGCGTCCAAGCGCTCGGGCGAACTGATGAGCCATTCCTACAGCCATCTGTTCCGCGTTCCCACCACGGGTCTGCGCTTCTTCACGGTCTATGGCCCCTGGGGCCGTCCCGACATGGCCGCCTATCTCTTCGCCGACGCCATCGTCGCCGGGAAGCCCATCAAGGTGTTCAACAACGGCGATATGCGCCGCGACTTCACCTATATCGACGATATCGTCTCGGGCGTGGTGGGGGTCCTCGACAATCCGCCCGCCGATGACGGCCAGGCTCCGCCGTATCGCCTTTACAATATCGGCAACAACAATTCCGAAAAGCTGATGGACTTCATCGGGCTGGTGGAAAGCTCGCTGGGGCGCAAGGCCAGCTATGACTTCCACCCCATGCAGCCGGGTGACGTCAAGGAAACCTACGCCGATATTTCGGCCATCCAGCGTGACGTGGGCTTTGCCCCCACCACCCCCATCAGCGTCGGCGTGCCCCGCTTCATCGAGTGGTACAAGCAGTATCACGGTCTGTGAGGCAATCGCTTGATCCGGCGATTCGTGGTATGATGGGGACCTGAAGTAATTGGGGGGAGGACGTCATGTCCGTCTCCGTTACATCATCCCTTGTCACCACGCAGACCAGCTATCCCGTTCTGGTCAATGGCATCTTGTGCTTCAGCGCCGCCGAGGTCGCCGCGGCACGTAACTTCGTCGATCTGAAAGCCGATCAGCAAGCCGTCTCGGCCTCCAAGCAGGCCAGCCCGTCATCGCAATACCCGCGCACCGTCAATGGGCAGCTGTGTTTCAGCGATGCCGACGCGGCTGCCGCGCGTAACTACACCAGCGTGAACAGACCGCAGACGTCGGGGGGGCGGGGGACCGTCATCGACATTTACGCCTGAAGTGCTGAGACCGTCCGCCCTGACCCCTTGTAAATGGCCAAGGCGATGCAAATGTATATGCAAATCTTCCCCGCCATGTTGGTTGCAGGTATTCGCCATCCCGTATGGCGTTGTCCCCTGGTTGTTACAATCCAGCGATAAATATGGCGAAAATCATCGGCAAAGTTTGCTTCTTGGCGGACTAAGTATATTCCGCTATACTTTTAAGCGGGATTGGACGAGAGGCGGGAGGGCGAAATGTCTGCCTCGAAGGGAAATGTTTGGGCGCGTCTGGCGCAGTCGCTGAAGACGCTTTGGGATGATGACAAGCCCGCACCGGCGACTGCCGTGGCGGGCAAGGTTCCCCGGCCGACCGCGCGTTCCACGGTGGAATCGGCGGCTGAGTGGCTGGAGCAGATGCTCGCCCGCAATCCCGAGATCAAGGCCAAGCTGCATGTGGTCTCTTTAAGCGAGTACCGCGATTCGGTGGGCGAGAAATGGCCGCGCCTTGCCGACAAGGTGGCGATCATCGTCGATCAGGTGGTGCGCCGGAATATCGGCCGCGGCAATACTTTCTGCCGTGATGGCGAGGATTGCTGGATTTTGGCCTTTCCCGAGGTCAGTCCCGACGAGGCCCGGCGCCGCACCATCAGCGTTGTCGAGGAACTGGGGCGCTTCCTTTATGGACATCAGCAGGGCGCCGAGGATCGTCCGGTGGCCGTTGCCGCCGAAATTTCCGTCGCCGAGGCGGTGGGCGAGGATGGCGAGTTCAACGTGACCCGGATCAATCGCGCGGTGGCCGAGGTCCGGGCCTATGTCTCGACCAGCGGTCTACCTTATCTGCCCTGCGCCCCGGCTCCGGCGGGTCCCGGCGTCAACGATCCGCTCAAAGGATGGGCCAGCCTCGATCGCCGCGCCGAGGTCCGCCGCGACGACATGAAGTGGGAAACCATCGAGGGCACCGGCGTCAAGAAACCGGCCGCCTATCTCGATCCCAGCATCGTCGGCCCGATTCCTCCGGGCGCCAGCCTGTCCTTGTTGTGGCGTCCCACCTGGGTGGCCATGGGTGAGTCCATCTCGGCCTATGGTGCCCGTGTGGTGCGCCGTGACCGCGAGAACGACGAACCCATCGAGGGGTGCCGTGCCTATCCCGAAGGTGACGTGGCCACCGCTTTGGCCCTTGACCGTTTCGTGGTCAATTCGGCGGTGCGCGATATCCGCAACGCGGCGCGTATTGCGCCCGAAGGGGTGCCCCAGCCATCGGTGATCCTGCCCTTGTCCTGGCAGTCCCTGGCATCGGATCAGCGCAATTCCGTGATTTTCGCCCTGTCCGACCTCACCCAGGAAACCCGCAATACCCGGCTGGTCATCGAGATCTTCCATATTCCCGACGGCACCACTACGCCTGAACTGGAATCCGTGGTGTCCTTCGCCAGCACTCTGTGCCGCGAGGTTCTGGTGCGGACTCGGCTGTCGGCGGCGCGGACCTCGGTCGCCGCCGAGATCGGCGTGTCCATGGTCGGGCTCGATCTGTCGGAATTCCGGCCCGAGGACAAGATGAGCGACGAGCAGCTTCTCGCCGTCCTGGAACGCATTCAGCAGGAAACCGCCAAGGATGGCATCGGCTGCTATCTGTGGAGCGCACGCCACCGCAAGATCGTCGGCGGCGTGGTCCAGGGCGGCTTCGAGATGGTCAACGGCCCCGGACTGATGAAAGACATTCCCCGTCCCGCCATGGTCCTGCCCGCGCCCCGCACCCGCTTCGCGGCGGAATAAGACCGAATCCCAACTCGGGGGCTTTTGCCCCCGATCCCCCAATCGGGAGGCAAAGCCTCCCGAACCCTTCCGTTTATTGAAACCGGAGGTTCGGAGGCTATGCCTCCGAACGGGTTCGGGCGGTAGCCCGGCTCGCGTAAGCGGAGATTTCCCGCAGCCCGTTGAGCACTCATCAACAGGCCTTGCCGCCTGAAAAAAATAGGGCTGGCTCCCCGGGGGGTGAGCCAGCCCTTCGTTGCGCGGACCGAGGAGATTAAGTTCGGATCCGCGCTTTTGTCGTTTTACGAGCAGCCGGTGGTGCCGCCGCAAGTGTCGCATTTCAGGCAGGTGCCGTTGCGCACCAGGGTGAAGTTGCCGCATTCGGGGCAGGCATCGCCTTCATAGCCCTTCATGCGCGCGGTGCGGATCTGTTCGGCGCGGGCGTCGAACTCCTGGATCAGCGCCTCGGCGTTCACCGCCACGCTGACCGCCGATTGGGCGGCGGCCGCAATCTGCATGGAGCCGCCCGAGATATCGGCGGAGACCGAGGTCGGCCCGCTGCTTCCCCGCGTCATGAACAGCAGGTTGGACGAGCGCACATAGCCCCTGGACGCCACCTTCTCGACCACCGCCAATTGCTGGGCTGCCGCAGCCGCCACGGCGGCTTCCGGCAGGCCCTCATGGGCGCCGCGACCCACCGTGTCGGGGGTGAGATCGGCGGGCTCCACATGGGCCAGATCGTTGCGGCCCAGATAGGAGATGGCCAGTTCACGGAAGATGTAGTCCAGGATGGAGGACGACATCTTGATGGTGTCGTTGCCTTCCACCATGCCCGAGGGTTCGAAGCGGGTGAACGTGAAGGCCTCGACGAATTCCTCCAGCGGCACGCCGTATTGCAGGCCCACCGAGATGGCGATGGCGAAGTTGTTCATCATGGCCCGGAAGGCGGCGCCTTCCTTGTGCATGTCGATGAAGATCTCGCCCAGCTTGCCGTCCTCGTATTCGCCGGTGTGGAGATAGACCTTGTGGCCGCCGACGATGGCCTTCTGGATATAGCCCTTGCGGCGGTCGGGCAGCTTGCGCCGGGCCTGGACCTGCTGGATCACCCGCTCGACCATGCGCTCGGCGACGATCTCGGTCCGCGTCGTCATGGAGGCGTCGGCCAGATCGTCGGCCAGTTCACCGGCATCGTCGAGCAGGGAGGCCTGCAGCGGCTGGCTGAGCTTGGAACCGTCGCGGTACAGGGCGTTGGCTTTGATGCCCAAACGCCAGGACAGCATATAGGCTTCCTTGCAATCCTCGACGGTCGCGCTGTTGGCCATGTTGATGGTCTTGGAGATGGCGCCCGAGATGAAGGGCTGGGCGGCGGCCATCATGCGGATATGGCTGTCGACGCCCAGATAGCGCTTGCCGATACGGCCGCAAGGGCTGGCGCAATCGAACACCGGCAGGTGCTCGTCCTTGAGGAAGGGCGCGCCTTCCAGGGTCATGGCGCCGGTGACATAGGTATTGGCGGCGTCGATCTGCTCCTTCGAGAAGCCGAGGAAGGCCAGCATGTCGAAGGTGTAGTCGTCCAACTTGGCCTGAGGAATCCCCAAGGTCTCGGTGCAGAACTGCTCGCCCAGGCCGTATTTGTTGAACACGAACTTGATGTCGAAAGCGCTTTCCAGCTGGCTTTCGATCTTGTCCAGCGTGGCGTCGTCAAAGCCCTTGGCCTTCAGGCTGTCATGGTTGACGTGCGGCGCGCCGCGCAAGGACGCATGGCCGACCGCATAGCGAATGATCTCGGCGATATCGCCTTCGTTGTAGCCCAGCGTGCGCAGCGCCTCGGGCACCATGCGGTTGATGATCTTGAAGTAGCCGCCGCCGGCCAGCTTCTTGAATTTCACCAGGGCGAAGTCGGGCTCGATGCCGGTGGTGTCGCAATCCATCACCAGGCCGATGGTGCCGGTGGGGGCGACCACGGTGGCCTGGGCGTTCCTGAAGCCATGCTTCTCGCCCTTGGCCAGTGCCTCGTCCCAAGCCTGACGGGACGCGGCCAGCAGGGGAGCGTCTGGGCAATTGGCGGCGTCCAGCGGTACCGGAATGACCGAAAGGCCCTCATAGCCGGTGCCCATGCCATGGGCGGCGCGGCGGTGGTTGCGGATGACCCGCATCATGGCGGCGCGGTTCTTCTCGAAACCCTCGAAGGCGCCCAGTTCCTCGGCCATGTCGGCGGAGGTGGCGTAAGACTCGCCGGTCATCAGGGCGGTGATGGCCCCGATCAGGGCGCGGCCCTTGTCGCTGTCATAGGGGATGCCGCCAGCCATCAACAGGCCGCCCACATTGGCGTAACCCAGGCCCAGGGTGCGGAACTCGTAGGACAGTTCGGCGATCTTGGGCGAGGGGAACTGGGCCATCAGCACGGAGATTTCCAGCACCATGGTCCACAGGCGGCAGGCGTGGCGGAAGCCTTCGACGTCGAAGGAGCCGTCGTCATTCCTGAAGCACAGCAGGTTCAAGGACGCCAGATTGCAGGCGGTATCGTCCAGGAACATGTATTCCGAGCAGGGATTGGACGCGTTGATGCGGCCGGACTCGGGGCAAGTGTGCCACTCATTGATGGTGGTATCGAACTGGATGCCCGGATCGGCGCAGGCCCAGGCCGCCTCGCCGATCTGCTCCCACAGGTCGCGGGCCTTCAGGGTCTTGGAGGTCTTGGTCGAATTGCGGTGCTTCAGGTTCCAGTCGCTGTCATGCAGCACGGCATTGAGGAAGCCGTTGTCGACGCGCACCGAATTGTTGGAATTCTGGCCCGAGACGGTGAGATAGGCCTCGGAATCCCAGTCGGTGTCCAGCACCGGGAAGTCGATCTGGGTATAGCCCTGGCGCGCGAACTGGATGACGCGCTGGATGTAGTTCTCGGGGATCTCGCACTTGCGGCCCTCGATGATGGCCTTCTTCAGGCGCTTGTTGATCTTGGGGTCGAAGCGGGCTTCCCCGTCCTGGCCGTCCCATTCGCGGCAGGCGGCCATCACTTCGGTCAGGCAGCGGGCGGCCAGGCGCGAACCGGCCACCAGGGCGGCCACCTTCTGCTCTTCGCGCACCTTCCAGGAAATGAACTTCTCGATATCGGGATGGTCCACGTCGACCACCACCATCTTGGCGGCGCGGCGCGTGGTGCCTCCCGACTTGATGGCGCCCGCCGCGCGGTCGCCGATCTTGAGGAAGCTCATCAGGCCGGACGAACGGCCGCCGCCCGAAAGCTTCTCGCCTTCGCCGCGCAGCCGCGAGAAATTGGTGCCGGTACCCGAGCCGTATTTGAACAGGCGGGCCTCGCGCACCCACAGATCCATGATGCCGCCTTCATTGACCAGATCGTCCTCGATGGACTGGATGAAGCAGGCATGGGGCTGGGGATGTTCGTAGGCGGACTTGGAGCGGACCAGCTTGCCGGTCTTGAAGTCCACATAGGAATGGCCCTGGCCGGGGCCGTCGATGCCATAGGCCCAGTGCAGGCCGGTATTGAACCATTGCGGGGAATTGGGGGCGCCCATCTGGCGGGCCAGCATGCAGGCCATCTCGTCGCGGAAGGCTCGCGCGTCGTCCTCGGCGTTGAAATAGCCGCCCTTCCAGCCCCAATAGGTCCAGGTGCCAGCCAGGCGATCGAACACCTGCTTGGCGCTCTTCTCGCCGACGATGCGCTCTTTCTCGGGCAGCTTGGCCAGCGCCTCGGAATCGGGTTCGTGACGGCACAGCCAATCGGGCACGCCCTTTTCGGCGACGCGCTTCAGCTTGGCGGGAACACCGGCCTTGCGGAAATACTTCTGGGCCAGAACGTCGCAGGCCACCTGCGACCAGTCGGCGGGGACCTCGATATCGGTGGCGGAGAACACCACGGACCCATCGGGGTTGCGGATTTCGCTGGTCGCCTTGCGGAACTGGATTCCGTCATAGGCGGTTTCGCCGGACTTGGTGTAGTGACGCTGGACGCGCATTTTTGCCCCTCTGCTCCGCTGACCCTTGGACGATCCCATCGAGATGGACACAAAGACGGCGGCAGGCGCCAGAATCTCGGCGCGTCTCCCCCCATTTCCCGTGTCGTCCACAATATCTTGTGGTTTTCCCTCGACAGAGACGCAGCCTATGTCACGGGGCTCCGTTGCGTCAACGATTCTTTACCAAGCATTCACATCATATTGTGTTTGAAATCGACGAAACTTGGCACTGCTAGTGGTGCCCGTGGCTGGAATCCGCCATTTTCGCCGCGATGGGCGGGAATTTCGCAACCCCTCTGGACGGGGAGGGTGGCTTTTGCCTATAGTCCGCCCGACATTTGTTTCGCGAGGATCGAGATGGCGACGCTGGGCACCCTGCTTTACACCTGGGCCAAGGGCAAGCTGGTTGGAACCGATGCCGAGGGCAACCGCTATTATACCGAGCGCTCTGCGGCCAAGGGACGGCGCACCAAGCGCTGGGTCATCTATAAGGGCAAGGCCGAGGCTTCGCGCGTTGCCCCTGAATGGCACGCCTGGCTGCACTATACCTCGGACAAGCCGCTGACCGACGTGGCGCGCCAGCCCTGGCAGAAGCCGCACCAGTCCAACAAGACCGGTTCGCCCGAGGCCTATCTGCCCCCTGGGCACGACTTGGCTGGCGGCAAGCGCGACCGCGCCACCGGCGATTACGAGGCGTGGCAGCCCTGATCGTCAGCCGAGGGGGGATGGGGGCATGGTCAGCCGCATAGATCGCGATACCGTGACGGGCGGCGCCGTGATGCTGGTCGGCGCGCTGCTGCTGATTCTGGCTTTCGCGGTCGGCGGCAAGAGCGCCGAAAGCGGTGACGGCTATGTGCTGAAGGCCCGTTTCAATCGCGCCGACGGCATCAATGTGGGCAGCAATGTGCGCCTGTCGGGCACCAATGTCGGCCGGGTGGTGGATCAGTCCCTGGATGAACGCTATCGCGCCGTGCTGACCCTTCGTCTGCGCAACGACATCTCGCTGACCAGCGACACGGCGGCGGTGATCTATACCGACGGCCTGTTGGGCGCCAAGTTCATCGAACTCAAGCCGGGCGGAGACGAGCAGATGCTCAAGCCTGGTGCCGAGATCCAATACACCCAGGACGCCGTGGTCATCGAAGATCTGCTGGACATGATTATCCAGCAAGGCCGCGCCAAGCGCGGCTATCTCGACAAGCCTTTGCCGTCCACCACCAATTGAGCAGGTAAGCCATGGGCCGGAATCTGATCGAAACCATCATGGGGGCCGTGGTCTTGGGCGTGGCAGGGTTCTTCCTGGTCTTCGCCTATACCCACGCCAACCTCAAGAAGATCGAGGGTTACGAAATCTCCGCCACCTTCGCCAGTGTCGGCGGTCTCGATACCGGCGCCGACGTCAAGATCAACGGCATCAAGGTGGGTACCGTCGCGGCGCAATCCCTGGACCCTGTCACCTATGACGCGGTGGTGAAGCTCTCCATCGCCCACGGCATCACCTTGCCCACCGACACGGTGGCCGCCGTGTCGTCGGAAGGCCTGTTGGGCGGCAAGTTCATCAAGCTGAGCCCGGGCAAGGCCAAGACCATGATCGCCGCCGGTGGCGCCCTTGGGCCCTCCAAGAACTTCAAGTCCATCGAGGAGATGGTGGGCCAGCTGATCTTCCTGGCCACCACCGACAACGCGCCCGCCGCCGCCAAGGAATAGGGCGACAGCCCCCGCGCGACGAAGGACGAGGAGATGACCATGCGCAGAGTATTGGCGGCGATGGCGCTTTTGGCGGCTGGGGCGGCACAGGCGCAAACCTCCGCCCCGGTGCCTGTTCCCGCCCCGGCTCCGGCCGCTGTTCCCGCCCCGCCCTCTCCCATGACGGGTGCCGATCTGTCTTTCGAAACGGCTGTGCTGCAAGGGCTGGACAAGGTCACGGCCCGGGTGGTGACGGTGGAAGCCCCGGTGGGGGCGCCCGTGCATGTGGGCTCGCTGGAAATCATCGTGCGGGCCTGCAAGAAGCGCCGTCCCGAGGATCAGCCGGAAAGCGCCGCTTTCCTCGATATCTGGGAATTGCACAAAGACCAGCCAGCCTCGGCCCTGTTCCGTGGCTGGATGTTCGCTTCCAGCCCGGCGCTCTCGGCCATGGAACATCCGGTTTACGACATCTGGGTCCTTGATTGCCGCGGCAAGGCCGTTCGCTAACCCAAGGCCCATTCCCAGGAAATAGCACCATCGCGGTCGAACCACGCCCGTTCGTCAAGAGCATCGGCCAGACGTTCCTGATAGGCGGCACGGGGAATTTCCACGGCGCCGAATTGCTTGAGATGGTCGGTGACGAACTGGGTGTCGAGCAGGCGAAATCCATCCCGGCGCAGGCGGGCCACCAAATGGACCAGCGCCACCTTGGAGGCGTCGGTGCGCCGCGAGAACATGCTTTCCCCGAAAAAGGCGGCGCCCAGCGCCAAACCGTAGAGACCTCCCACCAGTTGGCCGTCCTGGCGGACTTCCACCGAATGGGCCAGGCCCAGTTCGAACAGCTCGACGAAAAGCGAGATGATCTTCTCGTTGATCCAGGTTTCTGGCCGCTCGATGGTGGCCTCGCCACAGGCCCGCATCACGGATTCGAATTGGGTGTCGCAGGTGACCTCGAACCGGCCCGAGCGCAAAGTCTTGCGCAGGCTTTTCGGAATGTGGAATCCGTCCAGCGGCAAAATGCCGCGCTGCTCCGGATCGACCCAGTACAGGCGGTTTTCGTCGCGGGACCGGGCCATGGGAAAGACGCCAGAGGCATAGGCGCGCAACAGCAGATCTGAGGTCAGAGGACGCATGGGAGCAGCCTAACCCATCCGCTTTTTCCCGACGACGTCAAATCGGCGCTCGGCGGCTTGTTGTCGCAATGGCGTGCCTATATAATGGGCGCGCGACATGAAAGTGCATTTAATGTGCATTTGGAGGGGGAATGAAGGCCGAACGCTTGCATTGGGACTTCTGGAGCGAGGAACTGGCCATCGGTCATGCCGTCATCGACGATGACCATAAGCGGATTCTCGCCGGTATCGAGCGGCTGGCCAAGGCGTTCCAACTGGGAGACGGCGACGAGGCGCTGCGCGACGGGCTTGCCCTGATCGTCGACTATTCCAAGTCCCACTTCGAACGTGAGGAGCGCATGCTGGCGGCGGCCGGATATCCCCATCTGGAACATCACCGCGCCCGACATCAGAGCTTTAGCGACTATGTGGCCCATGCATCCGAGGCCGACGGGGGCATCGATCATGGGGCGCTTCTATCCTATCTGGTGGATTGGTGGGTCGGCCATATCGCGTCCGAGGACAAGCTTTACCGACCGGCACTGCGGGGTAAGGAAGAGGCCATCGCCGCCGCCTTCGGAGACGAGCGGCGGGGGGCTGCGTGATGGGCGGTTTCAATCCCATCCTGGCGGTGGACAGCTACAAGGCCAGCCACAAATGGCAGTACCCGCCCGAGACGGACTTTGTGTCCTCCTATGTGGAAGCCCGGGCCGACAATAGCGGCCTGGATCTTCCCGGCACGCTGGTCTTCGGCCTTCAGCCCTTGCTGCGCCGGTTGGCCGCCCATCCGGTGGGCGAGGGGGACATCGTCAGGGCGGCCCGGCTGTTTGCGGCCCACGGGGTTCCCTTTCATGAAGACGGATGGCGTCATATCCTCACCCGCCATGGCGGGCGTCTGCCCCTGGAAATTCGCGCGGTGCCGGAAGGGACGCTGGTTCCCTTTTCCAATGTGGTGGCGCAGGTGGTCAACACCGACCCTCAGGCCTTCTGGCTGACCTCCTATATCGAGACCATGCTGCAGCGGGCCTTGTGGTATCCGTCGACCGTGGCCACCGTCTCCTGGGCAGTGAAGCGAATCTTGCGGGAGTTCTGGACCCTCACCTCGGACGAGCCCGAGGGCAGCCTGGATTTCAAGCTCCACGATTTTGGCGCTCGCGGCGCCTCGTCGGGGGAAAGCGCCGCCCTGGGCGGGCTGGCCCATCTGGTCAATTTCAAGGGCACCGACACCATCGAGGCCTTGCTGGCCGCCGAGGAGCATTATGCCGAACCCATGGCCGGGTTCTCCATCCCCGCGGCCGAGCACTCCACCATCACCAGTTGGGGGCGGGCGGGCGAGGTCGAGGCCTATGCCAATATGCTCGAACAGTTCGGGGGGCCGGGTCGCCTTGTGGCGGTGGTCTCGGATTCCTACGACGTCTTTCATGCCGTGGAGAATCTTTGGGGGCGGGAACTTCGCGCCCAGGTGCTGGACATGGGCGGAACCCTGGTGATCCGACCCGATTCCGGCGATCCGGTCGAAGTGGTGTCCCAGGTGCTGCGCCTGGCCGCCGCCGCCTTCGGAACGACCCGCAACTCCAAGGGCTTCCGCGTCCTCAATCCGGCTGTCCGCATCATTCAGGGCGACGGGGTCAATCCCAAATCCATCCGCGCCATTCTCGCCCGGATGGTCGATGACGGCTTTGCCATCGACAATATCGCCTTTGGCATGGGCGGCGCGCTGCTGCAAAAGGTGGACCGCGATACCTTCTCCTGGGCCATGAAGGCTTCGGCGGTGCGGGTGGCGGGCCATTGGCGCGACGTCTATAAGGAGCCGGTGACCGATGGCGGCAAGGGCTCCAAGCGCGGACGTCTGGCTCTGACCCGCGACCCGGGCGGCACACTCCGCACCGTGCGGGCCGAGGAGTGTCCGGCAGGTGGAGATCTTCTGCGTCCGGTCTTCCGGGACGGAGAACTGCTGGTGGAGGACAGTCTGGCCCAGGTGCGCGAGCGGGCTTATCCCGGCGTGTAAAAGCGCCCGGTGATGCCTGTGCGCCGGAGCTTATAGCTGTTGTCCAGGGCGTCGAAGACGTCGTCGGCGAAGTTGATGAAGCGGGGCGGCATGGACTGAGCCCCCTTGGCCTCGTCCACGGGATGGGCGCGGCGGCTGATGATCTGGACCACGGCGACTTCGCGTCTGGCCAGCATGCCCGTCAGGGTGTCGGCGGGTACCCGGTTGTTGGTGATGGCCTGGGTGGCGCCATAGGCATCGATCCACATGGGCTTGCCAGCTTTCAGGCAGAGCAGCAGGGATTCGCAGATGGCCGGGCCGGGCACGGTCTTCAGCCAGGCTACGTCGTCCAGAAACAGCGCTTCGCGCTCTTTCAGATCTCCGGCCATGTCCACCCCGAAGCGGCCCAAGGCGATGGGCATATGGAACAGCAATCCCGCATGGACGATCAGCGCGAGGGCGGCGCAGGCCTTGGGGCCCAGGCCAGGCCGGGCGCGCAGCCAGGCGGCGGCGGGTCCGGCCGCCATGGCGCAGGCGATCATGGCGTCGAAGAAGATGTTGGTGTCCACCCCGGCGCCGCCGGAAAAGCCCATGGCCAGGGCGAGGCTTAGGGCCAGATAGGCACCCAGTTTGGTGCTGATCCCGCCATCACGGCCCATCAGGACGTAAAGGCCGATCACGGCGATGGGGGCCTGAAGCAGGTCCAGCATCTCGGTGGTGAGTATGACGCCGCGCGCTGCGTCATACTGGCGCGACGCCAGAAGGTTCTTGAAGAAACCGGCGCCGAACTTGGCATCGATCACCACGAGGGCAAGGGCGGCAAGCCCCAATCCGGTGCCGAGGAACAAAGCCCGCTCGCGATTGGTTCCGCGCCAGATCAGATGGATCGTGGCCACCACCGGCAAGGCCAGGACATTGTGCTTGCACAGCAACCCGGCCGCGAACAGCAGGGCGACCAGGGGCAGGCGGGCCGCGCCGCCCCGGCGGTTCACATAGAGGGCGAAACCCGCGCACAAGAAACCCTGGGCCAGCAATTGCGGGTCGTTGACGCCCACATAATCGGCGGCAAAGCCCGATAGCATGCCGAGAGCCGCCGAGGCCGAGAGAACCGCGTCGATCCGCCTTGCCCCTGCGGCGCGGGCCACCATGGCGGCCGAGAGCGCGATGACAGCCACCGCCAGCAACGACAACAGCCGCCCGGCCAGGACCATGTCGCCGATCAGGCTTCCCAGCAGCCCCACCAGATAGAAGGAGAGAGGCGGGTAGTTGTTCACGAACAACGGCGTGTCGGCCGAGTACAGGGACAGGCCCGCCATGGCCCGCATCTGCTGATAGGCGTTCCAGCCCTCGTTGTAGTCGAGTTCCAACGCGGTGCCGACCCTCAGACAGGGATAGGCGAACAGGGCCAATGCCAGAAGTGCCAGGCCGGCGACGGTCAACTTGTAGGCGTCGGTTCTTCTCAAGGCCGCTCTCGCATGCAGTTCGGGTGACTAGGGGGTGTAGCAACAATTTTGTCCGCGATCATCCGCTATTTGCCGGGGGACTGGTTATGTATCGCCGAGATCCCAAGGTGGATAAGGTGATTTCCTTATGGGCGTAAAAATGTAGAATTGGGCAATTCAACATGTCGGGGCCTTTGATGGGTGTTGCGCGGCCGGTCGAAGATGGAGTGCCAGACGATTCCGAGGCTCTGAGGTTTCGTCGCCTGCGCCGCTGGCTGATTGCCGGTTTTGTCGCCGCAAATCTGTTCCTTGTTGTCGCCTATCTGCTGATGGCTCTGCTGGCGCGGCGTTATGCCATCGAGGAGACGGGGCGTTCTATGAGCGGTCTGGCCCAGGCCCTGTCGGAACAGGCCGAGGCCACGATCCGCTCGGAGGCCGCCATCCTGACCTCCATGCAGCGAGAGATAAAGGCGCGTGGCGGTGTGGCGGCCTTCGACGAGACCGCCTGGTACAAGATGTTCATGTCCCATTTGGACCTGTTCAGCGACGATCCCGCCGACAAACCCTTGCACGCCTTGTATTTCGTGACCGCCCAAGGTATCGCCTCGGCGTCTTCGGTCAGCAATCCCACACGTCGGGCCGATGCCTCGGAGAGGCCTTATTTCGTCTTCCATCGTGATCATCCCGGTGACGATCTTTATATTTCCGCGCTTTCCCAGTCCAAGATCACCGGGCTGTGGGTGTTCTTTCTGACCCAGCGCATCAATGGGCCGGATGGATCGTTCCAAGGCGTGCTGGGCATGTCGCTGCGTATCAACCGGTTCGAAGAACTGTTCGAGCGTCTACGGCTGCCCGCGGATGGCTCCATCTCCATTCTGCGGAGCGACGGCGCTCCCTTGTTCCGCCATCCGTTCACCGAAGCTTTCGCCACGACGAAGCCGGGGGATATCGCCGGACTGGCGGCCATGGTGGAAAAAGGGGCGGGCTTTCAGGCGCAGGTCAGTCCCTTTGACGGCAAGGCTCGCATCGCAGGTTATAATATGGGCCGTCGTTATCCCATCCTGGCCGTGGCGTCAGTAACCCTCGATGGGGCCTTGGGGGGCTGGTACCGCACACTGTCCTGGTTCACTGGTCTGGGTGTGGCGGCCTTGGGATTGGGCGGAGTGCTGTTCGTGTTCACGCTGCGGCATCTGGGCAGCCTGGAGCGCGAAGCCCGCATGAGGCGGCTGACCCAGACCGTCGACCAAAATCCCAATATGATCATGACCACCGATCCCGTAGGCGTGATCGATTATGCCAATCCCAGCTTTTATCGCTTCACCGGCTTCACGCCCGAGGAGGTGATCGGCCAGACGCCGCGTATCTTGAAGTCCGGCGATGCTTCACCGGAGATTTACGCCGATCTGTGGACGACCATTCGGGCGGGGCGCGAATGGCGGGGCGAAATGCCCAACCGCCGCAGAGACGGACAGACCTATTGGGCTTCCGTGGTCATCTCGCCAGTCCTCGACCCGGAAAACCGGGTGTGCGGCTTCATCGGCATGCAGGAAGATATCAGTGAGCGCAAACGTATCGAGGGGCGGGTGGCCGAACTGGTCGCCGAGTTGAAGGAGTCCAACCAGGAGTTGGAACAGTTCGCCTATGTGGCGTCCCACGACCTTCGCCAGCCGTTGCGCATGATCAATTCCTATCTCGGATTGTTGCGAAAGAAGCTGGTTTCCTCCTTCGATGCGGAGGCCGAGGAATATTTCGCCTTCGCCTCGGATGGCGCCCGGCGGCTGGATCAGATGATTTCCGATCTCTTGGAATTTTCACGCATCGGCAAACAATCGGCCTGGGAGAGTGTCGATCTCAATGGGGTTCTGGCGGACGGGCTGCAAAATCTTCATGTCGCCATCAGCGATAGCGGCGCTTGCGTGACCATGCCCGAGGGCCTGCCGGTCATTCCGGGCGACAGGTCCGAACTGACCCGCCTGTTTCAGAACCTGATCGGCAATGCCTTGAAATACTGTCCGCCGGAGCGCAAGCCAGCGGTGGAAATCGCATGCGGTGATGGCGGTCGCGACTGGATTCTTTCGGTCAAGGACAACGGCATCGGCATCGAAGCCGATTGTCTGGAAAGGGTCTTCGGCATCTTCCAGCGTCTGGTCAGCCGGACCCAATACGAAGGTACCGGCATCGGTCTGGCGGTGTGCCGCAAGATCGCCGAACACCATGGCGGCCGCATCTGGGTCGAGTCCGTGTTGGATCAGGGCTCGACCTTTTTCGTCACCTTGCCCAAGGCGTGATCAGACGCATTTACGGATATAGGGCTTGTTGATCTCCCACAATTCATCCAGCAGCTTGACGGCGGCATCCGCGGAATTAACCACCGGATCGGCCAGTAGGGCCTGAAGCGCCAGTTCCTTGGAAGCGTGAACGGCGGCCTCCACCGACAATTGCTGCACGCCCGCCTGGACCAGGGCCAGCTTCTGCATGGGTTCGGGCAGCGGGCCCAGCGAGACGGGATGCACTCCGGCCGCATCCACGATAGCCGGGACCTCCACCGCCAGATCGGGCGGCAGGTTGGGGATGGTGCCGTTGTTCATCAGCACCGCCGATTCCAGATAGTGGTGACGGTTGTTGATGAGGCCGTCCACCACCACATTGGTGCGCTCGCCCACCGAATGCTTCCATTCGTCGGGAAGAGGACCGCCCGCCAGGACGCCCTCGATGGTTTGCTGCAGTTCCACCCTTTCGCGGGCATCGCCATCGTAATCATGGCCGTGTTCGCCGCCTTCCCAGCCGAATGCCAGATACTCGCCCATATGGTCGTCGCTGCAACTGGGCCACAGGCCGTAGATGTTGAACATCTTGCGGCTGAAGGGCTGGAAGCTGGGGTCGAAGCCGGGTTCCTTTTCCCTCAGCAGGGGATAGAGGTCCTCGCCTGTCCAGCGGTTGCGGAATTGCAGCATCCACTGGAAGTGGTTAAGCCCGATACCCCAGCATTCGGTATCGTGCCAGGATTGGCCGGTGATATGGCACAAAGCGCCCCTGGCCATGAAGATGCCGTGGCACAGGCCCATGGACTTGATGGGGCTGTACTTGCCCAGCGCCAGCACGATGCGGCTTTCCGGGTTGGAGAAGTTGAGGAACAGGGCGTCGGGACACATCTCCTCCATGTCCCGCGTGATCTCGAAGATCAGCGGCAGGGTGCGCATGGTGAAGAACAGCCCGCCCGGCCCGCCGTTCTCGCCCAGGGTCTGGCGGATGCCGTATTTCTTTGGGATCTCGAAATCCATCTTCCATAGCCGCATGCGGTCGATGGCAACGGAATTGATCACCACGCTGGCCCCGTCGAAGGCGGCGCGGCGGTCGGTGGTGCTTTCGATGATCATGCCTGCCTTGCCCTCGGCGTTCATGCGTTCGGCTAGGGCCTTCATGCGGGCCAGGGCTTGCGCGTCATGATCCACCAGGACCAGGGTGGACCCGGCCAGGGTGTCCGACGAGAACATGTCGCGGAAGGTGGACAGGCCGAACGACATGCTGCCCGCGCCGAGAAAGGCGATCTTGGTGATGTTCTTCATGGTTCGACCCTCCCAGGTCTGTTTACCGATATCGAGGTGATCGGAACCGATCACCTCGGCCCTCAATTGCCGGGCGGGCGCTGGCGCCCTTGGCTTCCGCGCCATAAGGCGCGCGGCCCCTTGGGCCTAGCCAGGCCTCATTCGAGGCCTGGCCCTATCCGTCAAAGGGCGCCCAGGCCCCCACGCTCCAACACGATTCTCGCCTCGTCCCGGTAATCCTGGGCCAGGCGAAGCCCCGCCGCCGCCGCCTCGTCCAGGACCACCACCGCATCGGGATGGAGTTGGAGGGCGGTGGCCGGAACCAGGGCCGAGACCGGGCCTTCGATCATCTTGGTGACCGCATCGGCCTTGGCCGGGCCGGTGGCCAGCAAGAGAATGCGGCGTGCACTCGAGATGGTGCCGATGCCCATGGTCAGCGCTGCCTCGGGCACGGGATCGGGAGCGAAGATGGGGGCGTTGGTGCTTCGGGTGCTGCGGCGTAATCCCACCAGTCTGGTCCTAGACGCCAATCCGCAGCCGGGCTCGTTGAAACCGATATGGCCATTGACCCCCAGGCCGAGGATCTGGAGATCCAGCCCGCCTGCCCTGGAAATACGATCCTCGTGCGCCGCGCAATAGGCGGCCAGATCGCCTTGGGCCTTTCCATCGAGCAAATGGGTCTGCGAGGGGGCGATTCCCGCCTTGTCCAAGAAGTGGTTGCGAAGGGTGGCCGCGCAACTTCCGGGATGGGTGGCGTCCAGTCCGAGATATTCGTCCAGACCGAAGACCGTAATCCGAGAGAAATCCAGGGATCGCCCCGGCTCGGTCAGCAGGGCGTACATGGCCAGGGGCGTCGCTCCGGCCGCCACGCCGATCACGCAAGCAGGTTTGGCGCGGACCAGGGCATCCACCAGCGAAGCCGCCCGCGCCGCCACGGACGAGACAGAGGGTTCGATCAGCACCCGCACCGGTTCGCCTCCCAGCCATAAAACCAGCCCTATCAGTGTACGAGGACCAACGGGAAATGCATCTGTAATCGCGCGCTTGTCCTTGCGCCCATGTGGACTTTGCCATCAAGATTACGCGGGTCTGGGGGGATTGAATGAATAATCGCAGCGGCTGGATCGAGTACTGGGATGGCGATGTCTCGGTTTATACGGGGGCAACCCATCTGAAGGCCCATTACCGTGAACTCTTTGCGGGAATTTCCCCCCTGCTTCCCGCGGCTCCGTTCACGCTTCTCGATTACGGTTGCGGCGAGGCGCTGATGGCGCCCGATATCGCAGCCAGGGGAGGGCGGGTCTTTCTCTACGACGCGGCTGGGGCGCGACGTCCCAGGCTGCGTCAGCGCTATTCCCACTTGGATGGCATCGCGGTGCCTGACGAACTGTCGGTGCTGGACGGATTGTGCGATGTGGTCCTACTCATATCGGTGATTCAATACGTGCCCAGGGAGGAATTGCCCCTCCTGCTGGGGCAGTTGCGGCATGTCCTCAAGCCCGGCGCAATCCTGATCGTCGGCGATATCCTCAGCCCTGCCAACAGCGTCCTGGCCGATGTGTCCGCCCTGCTGCGCTTTGCCTGGCGCGAAAGTTTCGTCATGGAGGCGGTGAAGGGGCTGTTGCGCACCCTGACCTCCAACTACAACCAGCGACGCCGGACGCTGGGTCTGTCAACCTACGGCGCCGGGGAAATCGGAAGCCTGCTGGAGGCGGCCGGGTTCGACGCCACGCCCTTGTCTGAGAATGTGGGCCATGCCCGTCATCGCCGTTCTGTCCTGGCGCGGCGTCGCGGCTGACATGCGTTGTCTTGTCTTGACCACAATTTTCTGATGGTCTAAGCCTGAGAATGAAGATGCGATGCGCTTGCATCTCGGTTCGCGGAGCTGGATCGCCATGGATGTTTCGCTGCAGGACATGAAGCCCGGTGACTCGGCCCGCGTGGTGGGCTTCGCCAAGGGCGAGCGGGACTACCGCCAGCGGCTGCTGGCCATGGGGCTGACCCCCGGCGCTGAATTCAAGGTGACCCGCGTGGCGCCCATGGGCGATCCGGTGGAGATCACCGTGCGCAACTTCACCCTGACGCTGCGCAAGGCCGAGGCGGCCATCCTGCGGGCCAAGAGAACCTGATCATGGCCCATATCGTCGCCGTGGTCGGCAATCCCAATTGCGGCAAGACGACGCTGTTCAACGTGCTGACCGGTTCCACTCAGCAGGTGGGCAACTGGCCGGGCGTCACCGTCGAGAAGAAGGTGGGAACCTATCTTCTGAGCGGCCAGGAATACGATCTTGTCGATCTGCCCGGCATCTACATGATCGGCGGAATCTCCAAGGGCTCCGAGGACGAGCGGGTGTCGCGCGATTACATCCTGTCCGGTGAGCCCGAGGTGGTGGTCAATATCGTCGACGCCTACAACCTGGAACGTAACCTTTATCTCACCGCCCAATTGCTGGAAATGCGGGTTCCGCTGGTGGTGGCCGTCAACATGATGGATCTGGCGGAAAAGAGCGGCATCCATATTGACGTGGAGGCCTTGTCTCGCGCCTTGGACTGTCCGGTCGTGCCCCTGATTGCCAGCCGGAAGAGGGGCGTGGACGACTTGAAGGCGGCCATCGCCGCCGCCTGCCGCGCCCGCCGTATTCCCATGGTCCAGCCCGCCCATGCAGAGGCCGTTGCCGCAGCGCGCGACGCTTTGCGCCCATGTCTGGCGGAGGCGGCCGCCGGTCGCAATGTGGATGCGGGTTGGGCGGCGTTGAAGCTGATCGAGGGCGACAGTTTCGCCGAGGCGCTGGCCGAAGGCCGCCTCGATACGGAGGTCGATTCGCATCGCGCCGAGATCGAGACCCGTTGCGGCGAGGAAGCCGACATCATCATCGCCGATGGCCGCTACACCTTCATCGGCAAGGTCATGGGCGGCTGCGTGCAGCAGACCCACAAAGTCTCCCTGGCGGCGACGCGGCGTATCGACAAGGTGGTGCTCAACCGCTTCCTCGGCGTGCCGGTCTTTTTGCTCGCCATGTATCTGATGTTTCTGTTCACCATGAAGGTGGGCGGCGCCTTCATCGACTTCTTTGGCCAGGCGGCCGAGGCCTTGGTCATGGATGGCAGCGCCCTGGCGCTGGGGCTGATGGGCGCGCCCAACTGGCTGGTGGCGGTGGTATCGGGCGGTATCGGCGGCGGCATCAAGACGGTGGCCACCTTCATTCCCATTATCGGCTCGCTGTTCCTGTTCCTGTCGTTTCTGGAGGATTAGGGCTATATGGCGCGGGCCGCCTTCGTCATGGACCGCGCCATGCGGGCCATCGGTCTGCCGGGTAAGTCCTTCGTGCCGCTGATCGTCGGTTTCGGGTGCAACGTGCCCGCCATCATGGCCACCCGCACCCTGGAAAGCCGCCGCGACCGGGTGCTGACCATCATGATGGCGCCGTTCATGTCTTGCGGGGCGCGTCTTCCGGTCTATGCCCTGTTCGCCGCCGCCTTCTTCGCCGAGAACGGCCAGAACGTGGTCTTTTCCCTGTATCTGCTGGGCATCGCTTTTGCCGTGGGCACCGGGCTGATTCTCAAGTCCACCCTGCTGCGGGGCGAGGCTTCGACCTTCGTGCTGGAATTGCCGCCCTACCATCTGCCAACTATGCGTACCGTGGTGCTGCAGACCTGGCAGCGCTTGAGTGAGTTCATCTTCCGCGCCGGGCAGTTCATCGTGCCTCTGGTGACGGTGCTGAGTGTCCTGAACACCCTTGGCACCGATTTCAGCATCGGGAAGGAGAACAGCAAGGATTCCGTTCTCGCCGCCGTCAGCCGGGCCATAACTCCGGTCTTTCACCCCATCGGCCTGTCCGATGAGAACTGGCCTGCGGCGGTTGGGCTGTTCACCGGGATTTTCGCCAAGGAGGCGGTGGTTGGCACCCTCAACGCGCTGTACTCCCAGGTGGACGCCGAGGATAAGTGTGGATGCGCCGAAGACGCTAAGCCCGGTATCGGCGATAAGCTCATGGCTGCGGCAGCGACCATTCCCGCCAAGTTCTCCGCGATGGTCGAGGCCGCCGATGAGGTGAAGGTCAAGGATGGCGTGTTCGGCGCCATGGTGGCCCGCTTCGACGGCACGGCAGGCGCCTTGGCCTATATGGTGCTGATCCTGCTCTACACCCCTTGCGTGGCGTCGCTGGGCGCCATCCGTCAGGAAGCGGGGGGAGGATGGACCCTGTTCGCCGCCGCATGGACATCGCTGCTGGGCTATTCAGCCTCGGTGGCCTGTTATCAGGCCGCCACCTTTGCGCGCCATCCGGCCCAGTCGCTGGGCTGGCTGGCGGCCTGTGTCCTGGCTCCCCTGGGGGCTTCGGGAGTGATGTGGCTGGTGGCCCGTGACCGCCGTCTCTCCGCCGTTTCAGGAGCGTCCCCATGACCCTGGTCGAAGTGAAGGCCTATCTGATGGAGCGCCACCGTGCCGGGCTGGGCGAAATCGCCACCCATTTCGACACCTCGCCCGACACTGTCCGCCAGATGCTGGCGCAATGGATCGCCAAGGGCAAGGTCAGGCAGGTGGATAACGGCTCCTGCGCCGCCGGATGCCACTGCGCCATCCGCCATGATGAGATTTACGAGTGGGTGGGGTGAATGGGCCTCTAAAGCCCCCGATCCCCCAAACGGGAGGCACGGCCTCCCGAACCCTTCAGCATTTTATAAAAACTGGTGGTTCGGAAGGCTGGGCCTCCGAACGGGTCAGGGCGGTAGCCCTGCCGCGCGAGCGGAAAACAGTACTCCTGAAAGATCAGGAGTGCTGCGCCACGAACTTTTCGAGCCAGTGGATATCGTAATCGCCGTTGACGAAATCGGCGTCCTGGACCAGCCGGTTGTGTAGCGGCAGGGTGGTCTTGACGCCTTCGATCACGTATTCGCCCAAGGCCCGGCGCAGACGCATCAGCGCCTCGTTACGGGTGTTTCCGAACACGATCAGCTTGGCGATCATGGAATCGTAATGGGGCGGAATGCGGTAACCGGAATAAAGGCCCGAATCCACGCGCACGCCAAGGCCGCCAGGGGCATGATAGCCCTCGATGCGGCCGGGGCAAGGGACGAAGGTCTGCGGGTCCTCGGCATTGACGCGGCATTCCAGGGCGTGACCGGCAAAGCGCACATCGGCCTGGGTGTAGCCGAGCGGCGCCCCGGCGGCGATGCGGATCTGTTCCCTGACCAGATCGATGCCGGTGATTGCCTCGGTGATGGGATGCTCCACCTGCAGCCTGGTGTTCATCTCGATGAAATAGAACTCGCCGTTCTCGTAAAGGAACTCGATGGTCCCGGCATTGCGGTAGCCCAGCTTGGCGATGGCGTCGCAGGCGATCTTGCCGATGCGGGCCCGCTGGTCGGCGTTGAGCGCCGGAGACGGGGCCTCTTCCAGGACCTTCTGATGCTTGCGCTGGAGCGAGCAGTCGCGTTCGCCCAGATGCACCACGGCGCCGTAATTGTCCGCCAGGATCTGCATCTCGATATGCCGGGGATGGCCGAGATACTTTTCCATATAGACGTCGGCATTGCCGAAGGCGGCCTTGGCCTCGTTACGCGCCAGCTTCCAGGATTCGACCAGTTCGTCCGCGTTGCGGGCCACCTTCATACCCTTGCCGCCGCCGCCGGCAGTGGCCTTGATCAGGACGGGGTAGCCGATCCCGGCCGCCACCTCCAGGGCGGTCTCCTCGGTATCGACCGAACCGTCGGAACCGGGGACCACCGGAATACCGGCATCCTTGACCGCCTGCTTGGCGGTGATCTTGTCGCCCATCATGCGAATGTGGTCGGGGGTCGGGCCGATGAAGACGAAGCCGTGCTCCTCCACCATCTGGGCGAAGTCGGCATTCTCTGAGAGGAAGCCGTAGCCGGGATGGATGGCGTCGGCCCCGGTGATGGAGGCCGCCGACAGGATCGCCGCCTTGTTCAGGTAGGAATCGCGGGCCGAGGGCGGGCCGATGCAGACGGCCTCGTCGGCCAGACGCACATGCATGGCGTCGTTATCGGCGGTGGAATGCACCGCCACGGTACGAATGCCCATCTCGCGGCAGGCGCGATGGATCCGAAGTGCGATCTCGCCCCGATTGGCGATGAGGACCTTCTCGAACATCATTCTATTCGATGATCAGCAAGGGCTCGCCGAATTCCACCGGCTGGCCGTCGGTCACCAGGATGCGGGTCAGCTTGCCGCCACGCGGGGCCCGGATCGGGTTGAAGGTCTTCATGGCCTCGATCAGCATGATGGTCTGGCCTTCCGACACCATGTCGCCGGGATTGACGAACTTGGCCGAGCCGGGCTCGGGCGCCAGATAGGCGACGCCCACCATGGGCGAGGTCACCGCGCCGGGGTGGTCTGCATCCGATGCCGCCACCTGAGCGGGGGTGGCCGTCGCATGGCCCACAGCAGCCGGGGCGGCGTGGTGCACGGCGACCGGTGCCGCCTGGCGGGCGACGCGGATGCGCATCTCGCCGACGCCGTATTCGATCTCGGTGAGATTGGTTTCATCCAGCAGTGCGGCCAGGGTGCGCACCAATTCGCTGTCGATGGGAGTCTTGTTGCCCATTATGCCTCTGCATTTCCGTTGATCAGGCGGGCCAGCGCGTCGAGCGCAAGGATGTATCCGTGGCTTCCCAGCCCGCAGATCATCCCCTTGGCGGCCTTGGCCACGTAGGAGTGATGGCGGAACGAATCCCGCTGGTGAATGTTGGACAGGTGCACCTCGATGGCCGGAACCTCGGCCGCCAGCAAGGCGTCCAGGATGGCGACCGAAGTGTGGGTATAGGCCCCGGCATTGATGATGATGCCAGCGGCGCGGCCGCGGCATTTCTGAATGCTGGTGACCAACTCGCCTTCCATATTGGTTTGCGAGAACTCCACCGCCAGGCCCAGCGAAGACGCGTGGGTCCGGCAGGCGGCTTCGATATGGGCAAGTGTCTCCTTCCCATACAGCTCCGGCTGCCGGGTGCCCAACATGTTGAGGTTGGGACCGTTCAGAATGCTGATTATGGGATCGGGCCTGTTGTTCACCATGGCAGGGTTTATAGCACGGGTGCGCCGCCGTGCAAGGCACTGATAGCGGGTTTCGCCCAGGGGATTGCCTCGGGGGCGGCTCGGTGCCATGTTTCAGGCTGGAACTTTCGAGGGGGCCTTGGGCCTCTTGGACCTCAACCGGATATCCGGGGACATCATTCATGAAGCTGGTGATCAATGGCGAGGAGCGGAGCTTTTCCGCCTCCATGACCGTCGAGGCCCTGTTGGGCGAATTGGGCGTGGATTCCCGCAAGGTAGCGGTGGAGCGCAATCTGGAGATCGTTCCCAAGTCATCCTACGCCCAGGTGGCCGTGAATGACGGCGATAAGCTGGAAATCGTCGCCTTTATCGGTGGCGGCTCTTCAG
The DNA here is from genome assembly GCF_000829825.1 of Paramagnetospirillum magnetotacticum MS-1. NCBI lineage: Bacteria > Pseudomonadati > Pseudomonadota > Alphaproteobacteria > Rhodospirillales > Magnetospirillaceae > Paramagnetospirillum > Paramagnetospirillum magnetotacticum. Next base: position 145,676 of record NZ_JXSL01000027.1, read on the forward strand.
CCGCGGGCATCGGTGGCGGCTCCGACGCGGCCGATACCTTCACCGTGGCGGGCAAGACCTTCACCTCGCGGCTGCTGGTGGGCACCGGCAAGTACAAGGATTTCGAAGAGACCGCCGTGGCCATCGAGGCCTCGGGGGCCGAGATCGTCACTGTGGCGGTGCGGCGCGTCAACCTGTCTGATCCGTCCAAGCCCATGCTGGTGGATTATGTCAGCCCCAAGAAATACACCTTCCTGCCCAATACGGCGGGGTGCTACACCGCCGACGAATCGGTGCGCACGCTCCGTCTGGCGCGCGAGGCGGGCGGCTGGAATCTGGTGAAGCTGGAAGTGCTTGGCGACCAGACCACGCTGTATCCCAACATGCCCGAGACCCTGAAGGCGGCCGAGGCGCTGATCAAGGATGGGTTCGAGGTGATGGTCTACTGTTCCGACGATCCCATTCAGGCCAAGATGCTCGAAGACATGGGCTGTGTCGCCATCATGCCGCTGGGCTCGCTGATCGGTTCAGGTCTCGGCATTCTCAATCCCACCACCATCCGCATCATCAAGGACACGGTCAAGGTGCCGGTCCTTGTGGATGCAGGGGTGGGCACCGCTTCCGATGCGGCCCTGGCCATGGAACTTGGCTGTGACGGCGTTCTGATGAATACCGCCATCGCCCATGCCAGGGACCCGGTGCGCATGGCGCGCGCCATGAAGCTGGCCATCGAGTCCGGGCGCCTGTCCTATCTGGCCGGGCGCATGCCCAAGAAGAGCTATGCCGACCCGTCTTCGCCCACCACCGGTTTGATCTGAGGAGCCTGGTATCATGGATATGGGCGTGTTCCTCGATAACGTGATGGTCTACGGATTCTGGATCGGTTTGGGATTCGGTGCGTCGTGGCTGATCCGCAAACTGGCCGGATGAGCGCCGCTCTCGTCCTTTTGCCCGGCCTGCTCAACGACCATCGCCTGTGGTCGGGGCAGGTGGGCGCCCTGGCCGGGCGGGCCGAGGTGATGGTCGGCGACCTGACCCAGGACGATTCTCTTGGCGCCATGGCCCAAAGGGTACTGGCGGCCGCGCCCGCCCGGTTTGCCCTGGCCGGGCTATCCATGGGCGGTTACGTGGCCATGGAGATCATGCGCCAGGCCCCCGAACGGGTCGAGCGCCTGGCCCTGCTCGATACCACCGCGTGGCCCGATCTGCCGGAACAGACCCAGCGGCGCAAGGATGCGGTGGAGCTGGCCCGGTCAGGCGGCTTCGACAAGATCATGCCGACCATGCTGCCGCTTTTGTTTCATCCCGACCATCTGGCGGAGGCGGCCATCACCGGCCTGGCCAAGGACATGGCGCGCATGGTGGGAGCGGAGGCCTTCGCCCGCCAGCAGGCCGCCATCATGGCGCGTCCCGATTCGAGGGGTTCCCTGTCTGCCATTGCTTGCCCCACCCTGGTCTTGTGCGGTGCCGAGGATGGGCTGACCCCTCCGGATCGCCATGACGAGATGGCGGCTCTGATTGCGGGGGCAAAGCGGGTGACCATCCCCCTGTGCGGCCATCTGTCGCCCCTGGAGCAGCCTGACGCGGTGAGCGACGCCTTGCGGGCCTGGCTGGATTCGTGATCCGTCAGTCGTAAAGGGGAAGGCTTAGGGTGAAGGTGGCGCCCTGGCCGGGAGAACTGTTGACGGAGATCGACCCGCCATGCCGCTCGATGATGCTTTTGACCAGATAGAGGCCCAAGCCGGTCCCTGGCGCGTGCTTCACGGTGCTTGAGCGATAGTATTTCTCGAAGACGCGCGGCAGATCGGCGGGTTCGATTCCCGCTCCATGATCGACGACGCGGATTTCGGCGCGATTGTCCTGTCGGCTCATCCACACCTCGATGGGCGTGGTGGGGGGCGAATATTTGCTGGCATTGCCGACCAGATTGGAAAAAGCCACGGATAGAAGGTCCTTGTCTCCATACACCTGCAGTGGCTCGTCCAAAGACAGGTGAATCGGCCGCGCGGGCGCCAGGTCGGAGACCTCGGCCATGGCCGCTTCCATCAGCGACTTGATGTTGACGGGCCTGTGCCGGAATTCGGTGGCGACCATATACAGCCAATCGTCATCGGTCAGCATGTCGATCATGTGATCCATTCGCCGGACGGCACGGAACACCTTGTCGGTTTCTGTCCTTGCATCGTCTCCTCCCTGGGGGGCCAGGCGCAGCACGGAGGCGGCTCCGGAAATGATGCCAAGCGGCGTTCTGAACTCGTGGCTGACCATCCCCATGAAATTGCGCTGCTCCTGGATCGCCTTACGCTGGGTGTCGAGGGCGTTCTGGATCTGCCGATTGGTCTCCTGCAGCGCCTGTTCCGTCTGCTTCAACTTGTCGATCAACGTGCTTCGGTTGGCGTGAAAAACGGCGGCGGCAAAGAATAGAATGGTGACCAGGCCGAGATCGCAAATGGATTCGAACAATTCCTTGTAGTTCAAGTCATATAGCGTGTCGAAATCATACCCTAGCGTGGAGGCGATGGGCATGGCGACGAGGCCGGCGATGCTGATCGTCAGCCATGCCAGGGTATCTTTGGAAAGCCCAAGCAGGATCACCGAACAGACTGGAATGATGAATATCCAGTGGATGACGGGCGAGGAGCTGCCTCCCGTGAAGATGCTGTTCGAGAGGATTGCGATAAACAAACAATCGGCCAGAAACAGATTGCCGGTCAGACGATAGCGGCCGGATCGGCGGAAGTAGGCCAAGAGCGCCAGAATGATGATGAAACAGACTGACATCATCATCACGCCGATGGGATATCCGACACCCAGCGAAGTGATGATATAGACGATGGAATAGGCCGATGTGATCAGATGGATCTGAATCATCAGGCGATCCCTGATCACCTGATCGTCCGTCGCATCCATGCGATCCGGCGCGAACCTCTCGATGATATTCCTAAATCCGTTCAGAGGCTTCGCTCCCATCACCTGCGGCCACGCAACGATACAGTGGATTTACTAACTTGGGGAGAGGGTGGACACGCTAATCGAGCCTGACCGTTCCCGGGCAGTTGTCGTTTTTCACCTCGGCGGCGGGACAGGCGATAGGGGCCAGCGCCTTGTCCAGGCAGATATGAACCTCGCTCAGCCTCTTGCCCTTGCAGTGAACGGTGATGGCGTCTGCGGGGACCGCCCAGTTCCGCTTGAGGTCCGATACCTTGATCCGTTCCAGTCTGGAGCCGGGGAGGTTGGGGGCGAGGCCCAAACTGGACACGGCCGAGTTGATCTTTCCGAAATACAGGTCCTGCTGATCGGTAACGCAGGAGCCATGCTTGCTCCATTCGTGTTGCAGAAGGCTCGATCCGATCATCACCTTTGAGGCCTGGCTCGTGGCCGCAGAGGATTTCACCGCGCTCACCGGCTGGCAGCATTGGGGCCAAGTGCCGTCGGAGTGTTGCGGCCAAAGGCCGTGCACCACCATGCCGTAGCGTTGCTCTGCGCCACATTGCCGGGGGTTCTGTTTTCCCGATGTCGTGGCGCAATAGCTGGGCGACCAGGACAGGCTCAGCAGGTAGTAATCGAAATTGCCCGTCCGGCCCCGGACCGGGCCGCACTGGTCGGCCTGCGCGGCGGTCGAGGCCAGCATTCCGGTGAGAAATCCGCACAGAAGGGCTGTTCTCATCGTCGAGGGTCCCTCACCGGAAGTGGCTTGCGGAGGCTACGCTATCAAAGGCGAATATGTCCGTCCATCGCCCTCCCCTCGGTTCCGCCTGGAAAGCAATCAGGGCGCGAATTACATTCTTAAGAATTGGGTGTTAGTGTCCGTATTCGAAGAATTGTCGAGGTGAGCGATGACGGGCCGTGGACCTGAACATCTGCGCAAGACGACCAACGTCGTTCTGGACGCTTTGGTGCGGGCGGCCGAGCAGGCCTTGCACGGTCACGCCATCGACATGCGCACCTTGGAAGCCCTGGTGGCCGAGTTGAAGGACTCCGTCGCCTTCGATGATTTCTACCGCCGGTCCTATCGCGAACTGATGGAAGTGGTGGAGGGCGAAAGTATCGAGCAGCGGCGCACCAACGCCTTCGGGCGTCTGATGCTGCATCCTTTGTCGCCGCTGTTTTCCGAGGAAAAGCTCGACCGGGTTCTGGTGCCCAACATCTTCTCGTTCCTGCACATGGTGCTGGGTGATGAAGAGGCCGTGGCGGCCGAGCGCTGCGGGACCATCATCACCCAGTTGAAGGGGGAGTTGGGCGACCATTTCTCCTGGGACAATTTCTATGATGACCCCGAGGCCAAATTGATCCAGTGGCATGTGCTGGTGAAGATTTCCGCTTCGTTCAAGCGCTACGACCTGCGCAAGGACTGGTTCATCAAACTGATGCAGTACCGTCCCACCACGGTTAGCGTGGCGTCCAACGCCTTCGTCACCAAGGAGCACAACCCCTACGACGATCCTATTCAGTTCGGCGAGCGGGAGTTCTGCCTGTTCTTTCATGCCCTTTTTGATCCGCTGCAAAGTCTGGATCGCAAGGACGAGGCGGCATTCCAGAAGGAATTTGGTGCCGATCCTCACCATCTTATTGGTGGATTTCTGGTTAATCTGGCGACTTGTGCCATTTAAGTTGTTTATCTTTATTTTTGATGTCGGTGGAATATTTGTGATTTGACATTATATATCTATTGCGAGGGGCGCGCTCCCGCTCTCAAGGATATTGAAAATGTCCCGCCACCTGACCAAGTCCTCCTTCCTGGTGAATGATTGGACGATTGTGCTTCTGCTGCTGCCCGTCATCGTGATCATGGGGCTTGGCTTCTGGCTGGCGATCCGTTCGCATTTCGGCTAATACCCCCACGCCGCCCGGTGTTGCCAATGCCGGGCCGCTGGGAGTAGGGTTCCAGCCGAATTTTGCGGGATACCCAACAATGCGCCCCGATCTTGCGGCCAAGTATGACCTTCGCGTTCCCCGGTACACCTCCTATCCCACCGCGCCGCATTTCCATCCCGGCGTGACGGGCGAGACCTATCGTGGCTGGCTGGGCGGCATCGATCCCAATTTGGAACTGTCGCTCTATCTCCACATCGCGTTTTGCGCCGAGATGTGCTGGTTCTGCGGCTGCCACACCAAGATTACCAAGCGCTATGCCCCCGTCGCCGCCTATATGGACGCCCTGTGGCGCGAAGTGGAGCTGGTGGCCGAGGCTTTGCCCACCCGCATGACGGCCCGGCACATCCATTTCGGCGGCGGCTCTCCCACCATCCTCAGTTCAGAGGATTTCGTCCGCACCATCGATCTGCTGAAAAGCCGCTTTATCCTGAAAGCCGGTGCCGAGGTGGCGGTGGAACTGGACCCGCGCACCGCCGACGAGTCCTATGTGAAGGCCATGGCCGGGGCGGGGGTGACGCGAGCCTCCATCGGCGTGCAGGATCTCGACGACAAGGTGCAGCAGGCCATCAACCGCATCCAGCCCTACGAGGTCACCGAGCGGGTGGTGGAATGGCTGGGCAAGCATGGCGTGCCCGAGGTCAATATCGACCTGATCTACGGCCTGCCGCACCAGAGCCTCGACGGCTTGCTGGCCACCATCGACAAGGCGGTGAGAGGCTTTAGGCCCAAGCGCGTGGCGCTGTTCGGCTATGCCCATGTGCCGTGGATGAAGAAGCACCAGCGCCTGATCCCCGAAGAGACCCTGCCCGACACCAATACCCGCTGGCAGCAATACGAGCAGGGCTGCAAGCTGCTGACCGAGACTTTGGGCTATGTCCAGATCGGTCTCGACCATTTCGCCGCTCCCGACGACGCCATGGCCATCGCTCTCAGGAATAAGCGGCTGCACCGCAATTTCCAGGGCTACACCACCGATTCCGCCACCACCCTGATCGGCTTCGGGGCCTCGGGCATCGGCTCGTTGCCCCAGGGCTATGTGGTCAATGACGGCGAGGTCCATGCCTATCAGCGCTCCGTCGCCGAAGGGCGTCTTGCCACCTCGCGCGGGATCGCCATCAGCCCCGACGACATTCTGCGCCGCGAGATCATCGAGCGTCTGATGTGCGACCTAGAAATCGATCTGGACGCGGTCGCTGGCCGTCACGGCGCCGACGGCTCACAATTCGGTGCCGAGCTGGCCTCGCTGGCCCCCTTGCAGGCCGACGGGCTGGTGGAGGTCACGGGCCATCGCATCCATGTGACCGAGGAGGGCCGCACCCTGGTGCGCGCCGTCTGCGCCGCCTTCGACCGCTATCTCAAAATGGGTGAACAACGTCATTCCAAGGCTGTCTGAGCATGAGCATGAACTGGTACGACTATTTTATGGGCTTTGCGCGTCACGCCGCCAGCAAGTCCAAGGACCCCAGCACCCAGGTGGGCGCCGTGGCGGTGGGACCCGATGGCGAGATCCGCGCCACCGGCTATAACGGCCTGCCTCGGGGCGTAGAGGATAAGCCCGAGCGCATGGAGCGTCCGGCCAAGTATCTGTGGACCTCGCACGCCGAGGAGAATCTGGTGGCCCATGCCGCCCGTGTCGGCGTCAGCCTCAAGGGCTGCACCGTCTACGTCACCCATTACCCCTGTTCGCGCTGCGCCCGCTCGCTGATCCAGGCTGGCGTCGCCAAGATCAATGTGGGCGACGGCACCACCTCCATGCCCGCCGAGGAATTCGACACGGCCCGCGTGATGTTCGAGGAATCGGGCGTCCAGGTGGGGTGAAGGCCTCTGTGGTTTAATCCACTGTTTCCGCGTCCAGACTGTTGCCGTTAGGGCGAGAAGGGTAGGTTTTCCCACCCGCCCCACTCTTCGCGGGTAGGGCTCTCCCACCCAAGTCATTTTCCCATACTCCCCCTCCGGGTGTTCCGGAGCCATGTCGTCACGGCCATAGTAGCGTCCACGAATACAAGGGCGAATGCCCGGAACTCACTGGGAGACGTCGGGACCATGGACCAGTCGAAGCGTTATGTGAACTTGGCCCTGAGCGAGGCTGATCTGATCAAGGGCGGCCGCCATGTGCTGTGCGCCTACCGTATGCGGCCCAGGCCCGGTCACGGCTATGTGGAGACGGCGGCCCATTTCGCCGCTGAATCGTCTACCGGCACCAATGTTGAGGTCTGTACCACCGACGACTTCACCCGCGGCGTCGATGCCCTGGTCTATGAGGTGGACGAGGCGGAGGGGTTGATGAAGATCGCCTATCCGGTGGATCTGTTCGACCGCAATATCATCGACGGCAAGGCGATGATCGCCTCGTTTTTGACGCTGACCGTGGGCAACAACCAGGGCATGAGCGACGTGGAAAACGCCAAGATGGAGGATTTCTACGTTCCCCCAGAGTTTCTGAAACTGTTCGACGGCCCGGCTTGCAACATCTCCCATATGTGGAAGGTTCTGGGGCGGCCCGAAGTGAATGGCGGCATGGTGGTGGGGACCATCATCAAGCCAAAGCTGGGACTGCGCCCCAAGCCCTTCGCCGATGCCTGCCACCAGTTCTGGCTGGGCGGCGATTTCATCAAGAACGACGAACCCCAGGGCAATCAGGTCTTCGCGCCGCTCAAGGAGACCATGCGGCTGGTGGCCGATGCCATGCGCCGCGCCCAGGACGAGACGGGCGTGCCCAAGCTGTTCTCCGCCAACATCACCGCTGACGATCCCGCCGAGATGATCGCGCGCGGCAATTTCATCCTGGAGACCTTCGGCGAGAACGCCTCCCATGTGGCTTTCCTGGTGGATGGCTTCGTGGCCGGGCCGACGGCGGTCACCACCTGCCGCCGGAACTTTCCCGACACCTTCTTGCACTACCATCGGGCCGGTCACGGTGCCATCACCTCGCGGCAGTCGAAGCGCGGCTATACCGTGCTGGTCCATATGAAGATGGCCCGGCTGTTGGGGGCCAGCGGTATCCACACCGGCACCATGGGCTATGGCAAGATGGAGGGCGCCCCCGACGAAAAGATGGTGGCCTATATGCTGGAACGCCAGATAGCCGAGGGGCCCTATTATCGCCAGGACTGGGGCGGCATGGCGTCTTGCACCCCCATCATATCGGGTGGCATGAACGCCCTTCGCCTGCCCGGCTTCTTCGATAATCTGGGCCATTCCAACGTGATCCAGACCTCGGGCGGCGGCGCCTTCGGCCATAAGGACGGAGCCATCGCCGGTGCCCTGTCGCTGCGCCAGGCCCACGAGGCATGGCTGAAGAAAATCGATCTGGTGGATTACGCCCAAACACATGCGGAACTGAGAGGTGCCTTCGAATCCTTTGCGTCCGACGCCGATCGGCTGTATCCCGGCTGGCGCGATCGCCTGCGCATCGCGGCATAAGGGGAATCAAGATGTCCAGGAAACATCCGGTCATCGCCGTTACCGGCTCGTCGGGGGCGGGGACCAGCACGGTCAAGGAATCCTTCGAACATATGTTCCGCCGCGAGGGCATCAAACCGGCGGTGATCGAGGGCGACAGCTTTCACCGCTATAACCGCGCCGACATGAAGAAATGCATGAAGGACGTGGGCGGCACCTTCAGCCATTTCGGTCCCGAGGCCAATCTGTTCCCCCAGTTGGAAGAACTGTTCTCGACCTATGGCGAGACGGGGCGGGGCAGGCGGAGATTTTATGTCCATAACGACGAGGAGGCGGCGCGCTTCGCCCATCTGGGCGTGGGGTCGGGCGAGTTCACGCCGTGGGAGGACTTGGCCGAGGATACGGACTGCCTGTTCTACGAGGGACTTCACGGCTGCGTGGCGACGCGCGACAACAATGTCGCCCAGCATGTGGACCTTAAGATCGGCGTGGTGCCGGTGATCAATCTGGAGTGGATTCAGAAGATCCACCGCGACACCAACCAGCGCGGCTATTCGGAAGAGGCGGTGATGGAGACCATCCTGCGCCGCATGCACGACTACGTTCACTATGTGGTGCCGCAGTTCAAACTGACCGATATCAACTTCCAGCGCGTGCCCATCGTCGATACCTCGGACCCCATCATCGCGCGCGATATCCCCACCGCCGATGAAAGCCTGGTGGTGATCCGCTTCAGGAAACCCGACCGCTTCCGCGTCGACTTTCCCTTCCTGCTGCAGATGCTGAAGGATTCATGGATGAGCCGGCGCAACACCATCGTGGTGCCGGGCGGCAAGATGGGTCTGGCCATGGAACTGATCCTGACCCCCATCCTGCGCCGCATCATGGAAGACAGGCGCGCGGTATTGGGCTAACCCCGCAGCCAGCCATCCACCAGAACGCGGGCGATGGAATCCTTGCGCGGCAGGAAGCGGCCACCCTCACCGGGGCGGTCGGCTTCGCCAAAGGTACGGACCTCGTCACGGGTGAACCAGCGCACCTCCTCGATCTCATGGGGATCTGCCACCGGCTCCGCATCAAAAGCGCTGGCGGTAAAGCCGATCATGAGGGAGGAGGGGAAGGGCCAGGGCTGACTCGCTACATACGTGGTTGAGTTGACGCGAATGCCAGCTTCTTCCCACACTTCGCGGGCTACGGCGTCTTCCAGGGATTCGCCCGGCTCGACGAATCCGGCCAGGCAGGAAAACATGCCGGGCGTCCATTGGGGCTGGCGGCCCAGCAGGGCGCGGCCCAAAGAATCGGTGACCAGCATGATGATGGCCGGGTCGGTGCGCGGGAAGTGGAGGGAACCGCAGGCCTCATTGACGCATTTGGCCGAATGGCCGGAATCCTGGAACAGTAATGCGCCGCCGCAGTTGGCGCAGAAGCGGGTTTTCTCGCGCCAGATCAGCATGCCCCGCGCATAGGCCAACAGGCCCGCGTCCTGGGCGGCCAGCAAGCCGCCCACCGAGCGTAGCCACACCCAGTTGCCGCCCATTTCCGGTCCCTGCTCGCCACCATCCAGGGCGGAGATATCGAGAGCCAGCAGGGGGCCTGTCTCGTCTTCTCCCAGCAGCAGGCAGGTCCCTTGGGTCGCCTCGGCCAGACGCAGGCCATAGGCGCGGTCGAGCCAGCGGACTTTGGGCGGGGTTCCACTCACCAATTGGCGGCCACGCCAATAAAGGGTGAAGCGGGCGCCCTGGCGGCGCATCAGTTCGGCAATGTCGCCGCCCCGGCGGGTCGGGTGAGAGCGGTCGAGGCTGAGGCCGGAATAGAGGACGGGTGCAATCATGGCCGAAGATTGGCATGGGTTGTGACGCTGTCCAACCCCAGATTTACGGACGTCTCCGCCATCTTCTGAATCGGGGCGTAAAGTGTAAATGCCCATGAAATGAAGATTGCGAATCCGGTAGCAATTTGGAAGATTGTGACGCACGGTGACGCATGAATGATATTCAAGCCCTTCTGAACGGCCTGCTCGATTCCATCCACGACGCGGTGATCATCGCCGATGCCGAGGGTAATCCCTTGCGCTCGAATCCCGCCTTCGAGGCCTTGATGGGCTTTGCATCGGGCAGCGGCGCCGAGGTGTCGCGTCTCGCGGCCAGCATGATCTACAAAGCGCTCTCTCCGGGTGCCGGTGGACGCTGGAAGGGCATGGTCATCTGTCCCGACGGCAAGGAACGCCCCTTCGAGGTTACCGCCGCCGCCATCAATCCATCAGCCGATTCCGCCGACCGCTTTCTTTGCGTGGTGCGCCCCGCTTTGGCCGAGGACTCCCATGGCGATGGCGGAAGTTTCGGTTACGACACGCTGACCGGCCTGCCCAATCGCGATCTGTTCGCCGATCGTATCGGCCAGGCGGTGCTGCAGGCCAACCGTACCGGCGCCTCGGTGGCGCTGATGACCATGGGGCTGGACCGGTTCACCCTGGTCAATGATGCCCTTGGCCATAACGCGGGCGACAGGCTGCTGGTGGAGGTGGCGCGGCGCCTCAAGATGTGCGTGCGCGAGACCGATACGGCGGTGCGCCTGGACGGCGATAAATTCGCCCTGGTGATGGCCATCGCCGATACCGATGACAGCGTTATCGTCGCCGAGAAGGCTCTTCACGCCGTCAAGGAGCCTTTCTCCCTGGACGGCGAGGAGGTGGTGGTGACCTTCTCCATCGGTATCAGCGTCTATCCCCTGGATGCCGATTCCAGCGCCCAGCTGGTCAAGCATGCCGAGAACGCGCTGCATTACGCCAAGGTATCGGGACGCAACCAGTATCAGTTCTTCTCCAACGACATGAACCGCAAGGCCAAGTCCAGGCTGGAACTGGAAGGCCGCATGCGCCGCGCCCTGGCCAATGACGAATTCGTGGTCTATTACCAGCCCAAGGTCTCGGCCGATCGCAACACCATCGTGGGCGCCGAGGCGCTGATCCGTTGGCTCGATCCCGAACGCGGCATGGTCTCGCCCGGCGAGTTCATTCCCGTCGCCGAGGAAAGCGGCCAGATCGAACCCATCGGCACCTGGGTTCTGCGCCAGTCCTGCCAGCAGAACCGCCTGTGGCAGGAAGCCGGTTTCGATCCCATCAAGGTCTCGGTCAATGTTTCGGCACGGCAGTTCCGCTCGCCCAGTCTTCTTGAAATCGTCACCGAAGCTCTCGATTCCACAGGCCTTGATCCCAAATGGCTGGAACTGGAGATCACCGAGAGCATGCTGATGAACGATGTGGATACGGCGGTGCGCAAGATGAGGGCGCTGCGCGATCTCGGAATCGGACTGTCCATCGACGATTTCGGCACAGGATATTCGTCGCTTAGCTATCTCGGGCGCTTTCCCATCACCACGCTGAAGATCGATCGCGCCTTCATCGCCGATGTGGACACCAATCCCAAGACCGCCGAGATCGCCAGGGCCATCATCGGCCTGTCGCGCGGCCTCAATCTCGAGGTTGTGGCGGAAGGGGCGGAAATCGCCGCCCATATCGCCTTCCTGCGCAGCAACGGATGCGACACCGTGCAAGGGTTCTTCTACTCCCGGCCCGTCCCGGCTGACGAGTTCGAACAGATGATGCGCCAGCGGATCATGGCCCACGCCTGACCGCGTCTTCCCCCTCTCTCTTTTGACCAACGTCAAGGCGCCAGTCTGGGCGCGGTGACACCTTTCCGCCATCTGGCGTCATTCCTGGGGAGAAGGAATGGCCTGCCGCGGGAGGAAATCCGATGTCTGGGCTGCTGTCCCGACGGACGTTGTTGACGAGACGGACCGAGGCACGGGCGCCTTCGGGGCCCCGTCCGCCCTGGAGCGTCGCGCGCTTTGCCGAGGTCTGCGACGGCTGCGGCGCCTGTCTTTCCTCCTGTCTTGAACATTGTCTCGCCAAGGGCGCCGACGGCTTGCCCGTGGTGGATTTCGCGCAGGGCGGCTGCACCTTCTGCGGCGCATGCGACGCGGCCTGCGCGCCTCGCGCCATCGACCGCGCCGCTGCGGACGGTCTGGACCGTTTGCCGGTTCTGGCCCGGCTGGGGGCGTCGTGCATTTCCATTCAGGGCGTGACCTGCCGGTTGTGCGGCGATCCTTGCCTTGTCCGCGCCATCGCGTTCAGACCTTTACCGGGTGGCCGTGTCCTGCCCGAAATCGCCGATCAGTCCTGTAACGGATGTGGAATTTGCGTCTCGGCCTGTCCGGTCGGGGCCTTGTCCATGGTCGCCCAGGCCCCAAGCGTGAGAGGACTTTCATGAGACTCGCGACCTTCGTTGCCACCGAGAAGTCCAAGCCCAGGGAGCAGGTGGAGAATATCTGCGGCGTGCTGATCCACGCCAAGCCGGAGCGCAGGCACGAGGTTCAGGACGCCCTCGGCCGGATACCCGGCGTCGAGGTTCACACCATGACCGACGATGGCCGGATGGTTGTTACCGTCGAGGATGCCCAGGGCAACTGGGCGGGCGCCACCATCACCAGCCTGACCGACATCCGGGGCATTTTGAACGTGTCCTTGGTCTATCACCATTTTGATTCCGATCTTGATCTGGAAGGGGAGAGTTTTTCATGAGCCTCACCAGGCGCGACTTCATCAAGGCGAACGCCGTCGCGGCCACTGCCGCCGCCGCGGGACTCGCCACGCCGGCCATCGCCCAGCCGGCAAAAGCCAATATCCGCTGGGACAAGGGTGTCTGCCGATTCTGCGGCACCGGCTGTTCCGTTCTGGTCGGCGTGCAGGACGGCCGCGTCGTCGCCACCCAGGGTGACCCCGATTCGCCGGTCAACCGCGGCCTGAACTGCATCAAGGGCTACTTTCTGTCCAAGATCATGTATGGCGAGGACCGGCTGACCCGGCCCCTGCTGCGCATGAAGGACGGTAAGTTCGACAAGAACGGCGAGTTCCAGCCCATCTCGTGGGACCAGGCATTCGACATCATGGCCGAGAAGTGGAAGGAGCAGTTGAAGAAGCCCGACGGCGTGACCCGCGTCGGCATGTTCGGTTCCGGCCAGTGGACCATCTGGGAAGGCTATGCCGCGTCCAAGCTGTACAAGGCGGGGTTCAGGTCCAACAATCTCGATCCCAATGCGCGGCACTGCATGGCTTCTGCCGTGGCGGGTTTCATGCGGACCTTCGGCATCGATGAGCCCATGGGCTGCTACGACGATATCGAGCAGACCGACGCCTTCGTGCTGTGGGGCTCCAACATGGCGGAGATGCACCCCATTCTGTGGTCGCGCGTCACCGATCGCCGTCTGACCCACGAGGGCTGCAAGGTGGCCGTGCTGTCCACCTTCGAGCATCGCTCGTTCGAGCTGGCCGACATTCCCATGGTGTTCACGCCCCAGACCGATCTGGCGATCCTGAATTACATCTGCCACTACATCATCTCGAAGAACGCCTACAACAAGGAGTTCATCGACAAACACGTCAACTTCAAGAAGGGCGCCACGGATATCGGCTACGGCCTGCGTCCGACCCATGCGCTCGAGAAGGATCAGGCCAACGCCGCGACGCCGGACAAGGCCGATCCCATGACCTTCGACGAGTTCAAGGCCTTCGTGGCCGAGTACACGGTGGAAAAGGTCTCCAAGCTGTCGGGCGTTCCCGCCGACAAGCTGGAAGCCCTGGCCAAGCTTTATGCCGATCCCAAGGTCAAGGTGGTGTCCTTCTGGACCATGGGCTTCAACCAGCACACGCGCGGCACCTGGGTCAATAACATGATCTATAACGTGCATCTGCTGATGGGCAAGATCTCCGAGCCGGGCAATTCCCCGTTCTCGTTGACCGGCCAGCCCTCGGCCTGCGGCACGGCGCGCGAGGTCGGCACCTTCGCCCATCGTCTGCCCGCCGACATGGTGGTGATGAACGACAAGCACCGCGAGATCGCCGAAGGCCTGTGGAAGCTGCCCGCGGGCACCATCAACCCCAAGATCGGCTATCACGCCGTGCTGCAGCACCGCATGCTGAAGGATGGCAAGCTCAACGCCTATTGGGTGATGTGCACCAACAACATGCAGACCGCGCCCAACATGAACGAGGAGGGGTATCCGGGCTACCGCAACCCCGCCAACTTCATCGTGGTGTCCGATCCCTATCCCACGGTGACGGCCCTGGCGGCCGACCTGATCCTGCCCACCGCCATGTGGATGGAGAAGGAAGGCGCCTATGGCAATGCCGAGCGCCGCACCCAGTTCTGGCGCCAGCAGGTCAAGGCTCCGGGCGAGGCCAGATCCGACCTGTGGCAGATCATGGAATTCTCCAAGCGCTTCAAGATTGAGGAAGTGTGGCCGGAGGAGCTCATCGCCAAGAAGCCGGAACTGCGCGGCAAGACCCTGTTCGAGGTGCTCTACAAGAACGGCCAGGTGGACAAGTTCCCCCTGACCGAATTGCAGGCCGGTTTCGAGAATGACGAGGCCAAGGCCTTCGGCTTCTATCCTCAGAAGGGGCTGTTCGAGGAATACGCCTCCTTCGGTCGCGGACACGCCCACGATCTGGCGCCGTTCGAGTCCTATCACAAGGCCCGCGGCCTGCGCTGGCCGGTGGTGGACGGCAAGGAGACCCTGTGGCGCTTCCGCGAGGGTTACGACCCCTATGTGAAGGCGGGGGAAGGGGTGAAGTTCTATGGCAAGCCCGACGGCAAGGCCTGGATCTTCGCGCTGCCCTACGCTCCGGCCGCCGAGTCCCCGGACAAGGATTTCGACCTGTGGCTGTCCACGGGCCGTGTCCTCGAACACTGGCATTCGGGCTCCATGACCCGGCGTGTGCCCGAGCTGCACAAGTCGGTGCCCAACGCCGTGCTCTACATGCACCCCAACGACGCCGCCAAGCGTAACTTGCGCAATGGCGACGTGGTCAAGGTGGCGAGCCGTCGCGGCGAGGTCACCACCCGCATCGATACCCGTGGCCGCAACAAGCCACCGGAAGGGCTGGTCTTCATGCCGTTCTTCGACGAAAGCCAGTTGGTCAACAAGCTTACCCTCGACGCCACTTGCCCCATCTCCAAGGAGACGGATTACAAGAAGTGCGCGGTCAAGGTGAGCAAGGCCTAGGGAAAGGATCGTCATCCCGAGCGGAACAAGAAACTCCGCTCGGGACGACGACAAGGTGACGCCAAATGGCCAGCCATCGCGACAGTGCTGTTGATCCCAACCGGCGAGCCATGCTTGCCGGGGCGGTCAAGGGTGCCTGCACGGTGGGGCTGCTTGGCGCGCTTTTGGCCATTCCCGCCCGCAAACGGGCCGAGGCGGTGGCGCTTCGCCCGCCTGGCGCACTGGCCGAGAAGGATTTCCTGGGCGCCTGCGTCCGCTGTGGCCTCTGCGTCAAGGATTGTCCCTACGACACGTTGAAGCTGTCCGATCTGGGCGACGGTCCGGCTATCGGCACGCCGTTCTTCAATGCCCGCAAAGTTCCTTGCGAGATGTGCGAGACCATCCCCTGCGTCGCCGCCTGTCCCACGGGCGCGCTGGACAAGGGGCTCTCGGATATCAAGAACGCCAAGATGGGCGTGGCGGTCCTGGTGGGCCAGGAAACCTGCCTGAACTTTCTGGGCCTGCGTTGCGACGTCTGCTATCGCGTCTGCCCGCGCATCGGCGAGGCCATCACGCTCGAGATGAGCCACAACGCGCGCACCGCCAAGCACGCCTTCTTCATTCCCACCGTCCATTCCGCCAAATGCACCGGCTGCGGCAAATGCGAGCGGGCCTGTGTGCTGGAAGAGGCGGCCATCAAGGTGCTGCCCCAGTCCCTGGCCACCGGCCAGTTGGGCAAGCATTACCGCCTGGGCTGGGAAGAGAAGAGGAATGCCGGTGGCTCCCTGGTCGAGCCCAGTCCCGAAGTGCAGGTGCGCGGCATGGAAGGCGTCGAGATGACCCCCGGCGGCACCTATAAGCTCAAGGAGTCCAGGCCATGAGCGCCGCCAGGGGATGGTTCGCCGCCCATCAATGGCTGCTGGCCCGGCGCCTGTCCCAGGCCCTGGTGGTCGCCGTCTTCCTCACCGGTCCGGTGTGGGGCGTGTGGATCGCCAAGGGGAATCTGGCGTCAAGTCTGACACTTGGCGTTTTGCCGCTCACCGATCCGCTGATGGTGCTGCAATCCCTGCTGGCGGGCCATGTGATGACGGCCTCGGCCCTGATGGGCGCGGCCATCGTGCTGGGCGTCTACTTGGCGATCGGCGGGCGCATGTATTGCTCCTGGGTCTGTCCGGTCAATGCCGTCACCGACCTGGCCCAATGGCTGCGCACCCGGCTGGGGCTGGAAAAGGGGCTGGTGCTTCACCGCAATACCCGCCAGTGGCTGCTGGGCGGCGTGCTGGCGGCCTCGGCTATCACCGGCACCATCGCCTGGGAACTGGTCAATCCGGTGACCATGCTGCATCGGGGCCTGGTGACCGGGTCCATCCTGACCTTTGGTTCCGCCGCGCTGATCACCCTGGCGGTGTTCCTGTTCGATCTGGGCATCGCCCAGCGTGGCTGGTGCACCCATCTGTGCCCGGTGGGAGCCTTCTACGGCCTGCTGGGCAAGGCGGCGGTGCTGCGGGTTTCCGCCGTGGGCCGCGCCGCCTGCGACGATTGCATGGATTGCTTTGCAATCTGCCCCGAACGCCATGTCATCGCGCCCGCCTTGCGCGGCGCGGCCAAGGGCGTGGGGCCCGTCATTCTGTCGCCCGACTGCACCAATTGCGGCCGGTGCATCGATGTCTGTTCCAAGACCGTGTTCCGTTTCGGCACACGGTTTCACACCGTTTGATTTTCCGAGAGATCTGGAAAGGGGAGTGACCGCAGTGAAGACCAAGATCAAGGCAATCGCCCTCGCGCTGGCCCTGGCGCTGGGCATGGGAGTGACCGCTCTTGGCGTGGTGGCCGAGGAGGTGAAGTCCCTTCGTCCCACCGCCGCCACCGAGCCCGACGCGCCGCCCGCCATCTACAAGGTGATGGAAGGCGCCAAGCACGAACGCGCCTACCGCCAGCAGCCGCCGTTGGTGCCCCACACCACCGACAAATACGAGATCGACCTCAAGGTCAATCAGTGCCTGCGCTGCCACGAATGGCCGTACAGCGACCAGGAAAAGGCCCCGAAGATTTCGGACCTTCACTATATCGACCGGAATGGCGTTCGCCAGGACGTGGTCAACGGAAACCGCTATTTCTGCAAGCAGTGCCATGTGCCGCAGAATGACGCCAAGCCGCTGGTCACCAACAAGTTCCAGGCCGCCACGACCAATACGAACATCCGCTAGGCATGGGGAAGGATCGGGCCATGAGCACTGAGAATCCGGCCAAGCAAGGCGTGTTGCGTGAGTGGTGGGCGACCCTGCGCCGTCCCAGCGGACGCTGGTCCCTGGGCCTGCTGCTGGTGGTGGGCTTTGTCGGCGGCGTCATTTTCTGGGGTGGTTTCAACACCGTCCTGGAACTGACCAATACCGAAGCTTTCTGCCTTAGCTGTCATGAGATGGAGCAGAACGTATATCGCGAATATCGCGGCAGCATTCACGATTCCAACCGTTCCGGCGTGCGGGCCACCTGCCCGGATTGCCACGTTCCGCGTCCGTGGATCTACAAGATCCAGCGCAAGATCCAGGCGTCCAACGAGGTGTGGCACAAGCTTCTGGGCTCCATCGACACGCGCGAGAAGTTCGAGGCCAAGCGCATCGAACTGGCCAAGCACGAATGGGAGCGCATGAAGTCCACCGATTCCCGCGAGTGCCGTAACTGCCACAATTTCGGGGCTTTCGACCTGACCCGGCAGCAGGCCCGCGCGCGCAATCGTCACTCTGAGGCCGAACAGCAGGGCAAGACCTGCATCGACTGCCATAAGGGCATCGCCCACCAGCTTCCCGCCGGTGCCTTCAGGGCCGAGCGCGAGCTCAATGAGAGCCTGGGCGGGGCGGTCAAGCCGTAGCGCTACCGCCTGAACTCTACAAAGAAGGGCCTCCCGAGACTCCCCGGGAGGCCCTTTTTGTCTATGCCCTGGCCATCTCCTCGTACCAGTCGCGGGGGAAAGCCGCTTCGGCGCGGGCCTGGTGGTTGAAGGGGGGCTTCAGTCCGGCGGGGTAGCGTTCCCGCATCCGCTCTTGATAGGCGGTCTTGGGGTCGAGGCCGCGCTTCTTCGCCACATGGGTGAACCAGCGCACCCCCGCCGCCACATGGCGGATTTCGTCGTGGTAGATGATGTCGAGCGCGGGCGGTGTCAGGTTGTCGCCGTTGCGGGCCAGCTTTTCCATGGTGGCGGGCGTTGTGTCGCAGCCGCGCGCCTCCAGGGTCATGGGCACCACCACCAGCCGGGCCAGGATGTCGTCGGCGGTCTTTTCCGCCGCCTGCCACAGCCCGTCATGGGCGGGAAGATCGCCGTAACCGGCTCCCAGGCTGGCAAGCAGGCGTTCCAGCATCTCGAAATGCTCCACCTCGTCCAGCGCCACCTGCACCCAGTCGGACGCGAAGTCGCGGGGAAGGGTCTCATGGGCGAAACGCGCCACGATGTCCCAGCCCAGATCGATGGCGTTGAGTTCGATATGGGCCAGCGCATGGATCAGGCCGATGCGCCCTCTGTCGCCGCCATAGGACCGGCGCGGCATCTCCTTGGGCGGCAGGAGAAGCGGCCGCTCCGGCCGGGCCGGGCGGTCGGGGGGTAAGGTATCGCCCACCTCGGCAATCCGGCCTTCCCGCCAGTCGGCGGCATAGTCGCGGGTCAGGCGGCATTTCTCGGCCGGGTCTGCGGCGTTCAGGACGGCGCAGGCGGCTTGGGACAGGGTGATCACAGTTCCTTGGCTGCCTTCAGGACCGCGTCCACATGGCCGGTGACCTTGACCTTGCGCCATTCGGCGCGCAGCACGCCATTCTGGTCGATGAGGAAGGTGGAGCGTTCGATGCCCATATATTCACGGCCATACATGCTTTTCTTCTTCCACACGCCATAGGCCTCGCACACCGTGCCCTCGGGGTCGGAGCCCAGGCGGAAGGGCAAGGAATGCTTGGTGCGGAATTTGGCGTGGCTGGCGACGCTATCCTTGGATACGCCCAGGATCTCCACGCCCGCCGCCTGATATTCGGGCATAGCGTCGCGGAAGGCCTTGGCCTCGGAGGTACAGCCCGACGTGTCGTCCTTGGGATAAAAATACAGCACCAGGACCTTGCCCTTGTAATCGGCCAGGGCGGCCTTGCCGTCGTCGCATTCCATGATGAAGTCGGGGGCGGATGTGCCGAGGGCGGTGGTCATTATGCGGTCTCCTGTTCCTTGAGGGCGGCGGCGGGTTGATCGACGAGGCGCGAGAAGACCTGATGAGCGCCCGAGGCGCAATCTTCCATGCGGTCGACCAGACTCTTGAAATCGGTCAAACCGGCGGCGCGGACCAGGACATCCTTTAGGCCCTTGGGCGCGCTGGCCTCGTCGAAGGCCCCGGCGATGGTCTGGCGCAGCACGGTCTGCACCGCCGACCACAGCCGCAGGGCCTCGGTCAATGTGGCGCAGTCGGAGTGGTCAAGCACTCCGGCGATTGCCGCGCGTTCCAGCGCGCTGGCCGTGTTGGTGTCGAGCATCTCGGGATGAGCAGAGCCATGGGCCAGTTGCAGATATTGGGCGGTGAACTCGATATCCACCAATCCGCCCCGCAGATGCTTGACCTCCCAGATGCTGGCGGCCTTGTGTTCCTTGGCCATGCGTTCGCGCATCTCGGCCACGTCGAGCAGCAGCTTAGGCAGATCGCGGGGCCTGGTCAGAGTCTGCCTGATGACGGCATTGACCTTGGTCGCCAGATCCGGGTCCCCGGCCACCACGCGGGCGCGGGTCAGCGCCATATGCTCCCAGGTCCAGGCGGCCTCTTCCTGATAGCGGCGAAAGGCCTCCAGGCTGGACGCGATGGGGCCGGAATTGCCAGAAGGCCGCAGGCGCATATCCACTTCATACAGCGTGCCCTCGCCGGTCTTGGCGGTCAGGGCGTTGACCATGCGCTGGGTCAGGCGCGAGAACCAGACGGGCGGGGCCAAGGGGCGGGGGCCGTCGGACTCCTCGACATCGGCGGGACAGTCATAGACCAAGATGAGATCCAGATCCGAGGTGGCCGACATCTCGCGCCCCCCCGCCTTGCCCATGGCCAGGATCACCCAGGTGCCGCCTGGCACATGGCCGTGGGCGCGGGCGAATTCTTCTTCGACCCTGGGTCCAAGCTGACGGAGGATGGCTCCTGCCACGTCGGACAACGCGGCCGCGGCCTCGCCCGCCTCGACGACATTCCTGAGCGTCAGCACGCCCACCTGGAACTTGCGGTCATTGGCCCAGCGCCTCGTCATGTCGAGGACCAGTTGGAAGTCGTCGGCCTCGGACAAGACCTTGGCCAGTTCCGCTTCCAGCACGTCCTGGGGCGGCAGGGGTTCGAAGAAATTGGCCTGAAGCACTGAATCCAGGCTGGTGGTGTGACGCGCCAGATGCTCGGCCAGCAAAGGCGCGTCGCCCATGATCTCGGCTACCAGTTCCAGCAGGGAGGGATTGGCGTAGAACAGCGAGAACAACGGCACCCCGGCGGGCAGGCGGGTGAGGAACTCGTCGAAGCGCATGAAGGCGTCGTCGGGGGACGTGGTGGTGCCCAGGGCCGTGAGCAGGGCGGGGGTCAACTCGGTCAGCAGTTCGCGCGCCCGAGTCGAGCGGGTGGCCCTTACCCGCCCATGGTGCCAACCGCGAATGGTGGAGCACACCGCCTCGGCATTGGCAAAGCCCATTTCGGTGATGGTGTGGACCGTCTCGGGGTCGTTCTCTCCGCCGGTGAAGACCAGATTGCCGCCTGCTCCCAGCGGCGGCGCGTCCTCGAACAAACCGGCATAGTGGTGCTCGACCTTTTGCAGATGGGCGGTCAGTTCGGCGGAAAAGCTGTCCAGATCCGCCGCTCCCATGAAGGCGGCGATTTCGGCCAGAAGGACCGGATTGGTGGGCAGGGTCTGGGTCTGCTTGTCGTCCACCATCTGAAGCCGGTGTTCCAGCGTACGGAGATAGCGGTATGCGGCCTCCAGGTCGTGCACAACCGCCTGAGTGATGTGACCCGCGGCGGCTAGGGCGCCGAGTGCCGCCAGGGTGCCAGAGACCCTCATCTCCGGCTGGCGGCCGCCCCAGATCAGCTGCTGGGTCTGGACGAAGAACTCGATCTCGCGGATGCCGCCCCGGCCCAGCTTGACATTGTGTCCGGCCACGGCGATGGAGCGCCCGCCCTTATGGGCGTTGATCTGGCGCTTGATGGAATGGATATCTTGAATGGCGGCGAAATCCAGGGATTTTCGCCAGATGAAGGGGCGCAGGAAGCGGATGAAGGCCGCCCCCGTCTCCTCGTCGCCCGCCACCAGCCGGGCCTTGATCATGGCCGCGCGTTCCCAGTTCTGGCCGAAGCCCTCGTAATAGGCCTCCGCCGCCACCAGGGCCACGGCGGGCGGCGTCGAGCCGGGATCGGGGCGCAGCCTAAGATCGGTGCGGAAGACATAGCCGTCGGCACCGCGCTCATCGAGGATGCGGACCAGATCCTTGGTCAGCGCGATGACGCATTCCTGGACCGAGCGCTTGCCGGTATAGACCAGCTTTTCGTGGTCGTAGAAGACGATCAGGTCGATATCGCTGGAATAGTTCAGTTCGCGCGCGCCCAGCTTGCCCATGCCCAGCACGATGATGCCGGAGCCTTTTTCCGGGGCCTCGGGATGGGCCAGGCTAAGGTTGCCGCGTTCCGCCTCGCGCCGCAGCAGGAAGGAAAGGCCCAGATGGCAGGCGACCTCCGCCATGGTGGCCAGGGCGCCGGTAACCTTTTCCAGCGGCCAGGCTCCCCCCAGATCGGCCAGGGCGGCCAGCAGGGAGCATCGGCGCTTGGCATTGCGCAGTTCCAGCATCAGGCGGTTGAAATCGGTCTCGCCGTCAAGATCCGCCTTGAGGTCATCCATCAGCTTCTGGAAGGCGGCATCGGGGCCGACCTCCAGCATTTGGCGCAGGAAGGCGGGTTCCTTTTCCAGGCAAAGGGTGAGAAAGGGCGAATTGGCGAAGATTCCGCGCAGCAGATCGCCCAGGCCGTCGCGCTCCGGCAGGCTGCGCATGAAGGCCGCCAGATCGGAATCATCCAGGGCATCGGCGGCCTCGGCCCAGCGCGCCAGTCCGACCTGGACGCGGGATGGATCGGCAACACCGGGGAAGAAACGTGGATCGAGAGTGAAACTCACCTTGTGCGGCCCCAAATGTTGTGGTTGCTTCACACTGCGGAATACGGGATCAGGGGTCAAGCAGGCATGGAGATGGTGGCGAGTGGTTCACGGCACCGTTAGGAGTCTGTTTCAGCTTCTCGGGGCCATCCTGGTGGGGTTGTTGATTGCAATCCCCCTGGCGGCGTGGAGATTGTCCCACGGCCCTATTTCGCTCGAATTTCTGACCCCCTATATCGAGGAAGCGCTGACCGCGCGGGACGGATCGCTGATGGTCCGTCTTGACACCACCGTGCTGCAGCGCGGTGACGACGAGCGCATGCTGGAAATCCATGTCAGTAATGTGCGGGCCTATATGGCCGGTAACGACATCCCGGTGGTTTCCGTGCCCGATATGGCTCTGTCCTTGAGCGGGCGGGCGTTGCTCCGGGGTGTTATCGCGCCCAATTCCATCCGCCTCAACCGGCCTAGCCTGTCCCTGGTCCGCGATGTGTCGGGTCATTTCCAGTTCGGCCTGCCCGAGGGCGGCGGCGACGATGCCGGGGTGGTGATCGCCCAGGTCAAAGACGCCCTACTGGGCGAACCCGATCCGTCCAAGCCGGGGCGGGTGCTGCAATCCTTCAGTATCCGGGGCGCCGATCTGAAGATCGAGGATCGGGCTCTGGGCACCAACTGGCATGCGCCGGGTGCCGATCTGGCGGTGCGCCGCGTTCCATCAGGTATTCAGGCCAGGGGTAAAATACCCCTGGATCTGGCGGGCGAGGTGGGCGAGGTCGTGCTGGAGGCGGCATATGCCAAGGCCGATGGCTCTGCCGAAGCGGAACTTCGCTTGCGTGGCATCCGACCGGCGGTTCTGGCCCGCTTTGGCGGTCCGGCGGTGCATCTGGGCGTGGTCGACATGCCCCTGGCGGGTAGTGTGCGGGCACGGCTGAATGGCGCCGGACTACTCGAAAGCCTGGCCTTCGATCTTTCGGGAGGCAATGGGCGACTCGACCTGCCCGCGCCGTTCAATACCGTCCATCAGGTGGCCGGAGCCTCGTTGCGCGGCGAGCTGAGCAAGGCCATGACCCGGCTGGATCTGACCGAGGTCAGGCTGGATCTGAACGGTCCCACCTTCGCCCTGGCTGCGGTGGTGGATGGGCTGGGCGGCGAGACCAGCGTCAAGGCCGAGGGCTCGCTCCGTGATGTGCCCGTGGATCAGGTTGGCGAGCTTTGGCCCAACGGCCTTGCCCAGAATGCCCGCGACTGGGTGGTTCCCAACATGTCCAAGGGCATGGTGCGCGAGGCTTCCATCCAGCTTTCCGCCCATTCGCTTTCGGGCCGTTTCGACGATGTGGTGATCGATCATTTGGGCGGCGAGGTCCGCCCCGAAGGCGTCACGGTGGATTATCTCCATCCCATGCCCGTGGCGCGCAATACGGTCGGAGTCTGTACTTTCGATGCCACGTCGTTCCGTATTGCCCTGACCGGGGGCGAGGTCTATGGGCTGCGCCTGAAGGAAGGCACCATCATCTTCACCGGACTGGACAAGGATGACCAGTTCGCCGATATCGAACTGGTCATCGCCGGTCCCGCCACCGATGCCTTGAAGCTCATCGACAATCCGCCATTGCGCTATGCCCAGGCCCTGGGGATCGAGCCCGCCAAGGTCAGCGGCGATGCCCTGGCCAAGCTGCGCCTCAAATTCCCGCTGCTGAAATCCCTGCGGCTGGACGATGTGGGCATCAAGGCCAATGCCACCGTCAAGAAGGTGGTTATTCCCAAGGTGATGATGGGTCTGGACCTGTCGGACGGCACCTTGGAACTGGACGTGGACGCCAAGGGGCTGGACGCCACCGGTCCGGTGGTTCTGGCAGGCATCCCCGGTCATCTTGCTTGGCGCGAGAATTTTTCCAAGGGACAGCCCTTCCGCTCACGCTATTTCCTCAAAGCCCCCGAGGTCGGGGAGGATCAGCGCAAGCTGCTGGGCCTGGACGGCGTGCCCTTCGTGGCGCCCTTTACCTCCGGACCCGTGGGCGCCGAGGTGACCGCCACCTTCTCCGACGGCGGCAAGGCCGAGATCGATTCCAAGGTCGATTTGGGGCCCGCCGCCATGGCTTTGCCTGGCCTGGGATGGACCAAGCCCGCGGGCAAGCCCGGCACGGCCGAAGTGCTGGTGAAGCTTGACCGCGAGCTCGTCTCCTCGGTGCCGCGCTTCGCGGTCAAGGCGGGGGACCTGGACGTGTCCGGTTCCGTGGCCTTCAGCCCCGAGGGCAAAGCGCGCAAGGTGGAATTTTCCCGAGCCCGCTATCTTCGCACCGATGGCGAAGGCTCCATCACCATCCGCCCCGACAATGCGGGCCTGGATATCGTCTTCAAGGGAGCCAGCTTCGACGCCGAGCCGGTCCTTGTCCGTGACGAGGACGCCAAGGCGGGCAAGAAAAAGGACGATGCCGACAAGCCGCCGCCCATGACGGTCAACGCCACCGCCAAGTCCATGTGGATGTCGGAGAAAGGGTCTCTGGCCAATGCGACCGCCAACCTGATCCGGGATACCCATGATTGGCAGAACGTCCAAATCAAGGGCGGCCTGGGCGGCGGCAAGAGCTTTGCCGCAATGGTCCAGCCGGGCGGGTCCAAGCGCCGCAACTTCTCGGTCACCTCCGACGATGCCGGGGCGGTGATGCGGGTCTTCGACATCTATGGCGACCTGATGGGCGGCGAATTGTCGGTCGAGGGCTTCATCGACGATTCGCGCAAGGAGCAGCCCTATAACGGCACCATCAAGGTCAGCGATTATCATGTGCGCAATGCGCCCGTGCTGGCCCGCCTGCTGACCGTGGCGGCCCTGGCCGGAATTCTCGACGTGCTGCAGGGCGAAGGCGTCAGCTTCTCCTCGCTTGAGGCTCCTTTCACCATGACCGAGGGACTGGTGGAGGTGCGCGACGTGCGCGCCTGGGGCCCGGCGCTAGGCATCACCGCCAAGGGCCAGATCGATCTCGACAAGTCGCGCATGGCCATGGAAGGCACGGTGGTGCCCGCCTATGCCCTGAATTCGGTTCTGGGCAACATTCCCCTGCTGGGTTGGCTGATCACCGGCGGCCAGAAGGGGGGCGGTATCATCGCCTTCAACTACTCCATGAAAGGTCCGACCGACGACCCCTCGGTGACCGTCAACCCGCTTTCGGCTCTGACCCCCGGCTTCCTGCGCAATCTGTTCAACATCTTCGACGACGGCAGCGAGACCAACGCCAGGAAGCCCGCCGCCAAGGATCCCAAATAGCAAAACGCCCGCCGGTGACCGGCGGGCGTTTCATCACGTGCCACGCGGTGGGAGGGCTCACTCCTCGGCGGCGGCATCCTCGTGAGTGGCAGGCTCGGCATCATCGAGGATCACCGAGCGCGAACGGCCCGACAAAGCCACGACCTTTTCCAGTTCAGCCTCGGTGCACATGCCAAGCGTCACCGGATTGCGCGGCTTGATGTTGGTGGCGTTCCAATGGGTCTTGTCGCGCACCGACTGGATGGTCGGCTTGGTGGTGCCGACCAGCTTAGAGATGGCGGCGTCCGAAAGCTCCGGATGATGCTTGATGATCCAGGCGATGGCGTCGGGACGGTCCTGACGCTTGGACACGGGCGTGTAGCGCGCGCCCTTGGGCTTGGCGCGCGGCTGGGGAATATCGGTGATGGTCAGCTTCAGGCGGCCGTCGGGATTGGCCTCGCAGCGCTCGATCTCGGCACGGGTTACCTGTCCGTTGGCCATGGGGTCCAGACCGACGATGCCAGCGGCCACTTCGCCGTCGGCGATGGCCTGGACCTCGAGCGGATGCAGGCCGCAGAAATCTGCAATCTGCTCGAAGGAGAGAGCGGTGTTCTCGACCAGCCAAACGGCGGTCGCCTTGGGCATGAGCGGCAGAGCCATGAAACCTCCTGACGCGGTGTCGTTCCCCTCCGTCCGCCCTGGACGGGGCGGGAACGATCCCCCGCAACGCTTTTTCCGAAATACCCGCGAGACCGCATGGGGTCAGATCGCGGATGGCAACACTCCGGCGAGTGCGAGGGTAGTTATAGGTGCGAATGCGGCATTGGTCAAACCTGCAGCACGATCTTGCCCATATGGGCGTTGCTTTCCATCAGGGCATGGGCCTTGGCGGCCTCGGCCAGAGGGAAAACGGCGTGGATCAAAGGCGCAATGGCCCCCTTATCCAAAAGCGGCCAGATGGTCTCGGCCAGACCCCGGGCCATGCGGGCCTTGGCGTCGTTGGATTGGGGACGCAGCGTCGATCCGGTCAGGGTCAGGCGTTTGAGCATCACGGGCATCATGTTCAGCTCGGCGCTGCTGCCCCTTAAGAAAGCGATGGAGACCAGACGGCCATCGGCGGCCAGGCTCTTGATATTGCGGGCCATATAGTCGCCGCCCACCATGTCGAGGATGACGTCGATCCCCTTGCCCTTGGTCTCGGCCCGGATCACCTCGACGAAGTCGGCAGTGGAATAATCGATGGCCATATCGGCGCCGAGTTCGCGGCAGGCCGTGCATTTCGCTTCGCCATTGGCGGTGGCGAAGACGGTGGCGCCCAAGGCTTTGGCCAGTTGAATGGCGGTGGTGCCGATACCGCCCGCGCCGCCATGGACCAAAAAGCGATCGCCTGACTTCAACTGACCGCGCTCGACCACATTGTGCCAGACGGTGAAGAAGGTCTCGGGCAGGGCGGCGGCACGGATCATGTCATAGCCCTTAGGAATGGGCAGGCAGTGACGCGCATCGACGGTGCAGTACTGGGCATAGCCGCCGCCGGGGGCCAGGGCGCAGACCTCGGCCCCCAGAGCGGGGGAGGTGACGCCTTCGCCCAGGGCGACGATGGTGCCTGCCACTTCCAGGCCGGGCAGGTCTGAGGCTCCGGGCGGGGCTGGATAGGCCCCGGCGCGCTGCAGCACGTCGGGACGGTTGATGCCCGCCGCGGCCACCTTGATCAGCACCTCGCCCGGTTTGGGCTGGGGCAATGGCCGGGTGATGGGGACCAGTACCTCAGGACCGCCGGGGGTGGAAATTTCGACGCAGGTCATGGTCTCGGGCAGCATCCGTCGGGCCTCGCATTGTGGGTGTGGCGCCCAATCTGGTACGTTCTCTCAACCGTGGCAAGAGAGGATCGCCCCATGGATGCCGATGATCTGGAACCGCGCAAGAAACCTCAGGCTTTGAAGAACCTGGACCCCATGTCCATCGAGGAACTGAAGGACTATATCGCCGATCTGGAAGGCGAAATCCTCCGCGCCCGGGAGGCCATCACCCGTAAACAGGCGGTCAAGGCGGGGGCGGAGGCGTTTTTCAAACGGTAAATCGGTACTTGTTTACCGCTTTGCGGCTTGATAAGACAAATAAGACGGGAGGAAGCGGCATGTTGAACGGAAAGCGGGCCCTGGTCACCGGGTCCACCAGCGGTATCGGCCTCGGCATCGCCCGCGCCCTGGCGGCTAAAGGGGCTTCGGTGATGCTCAACGGGTTCGGCGACGCGGCCGAGATCGAGGCTCTGCGCGCCGGTCTCGCCAAGGAATTCGGCGTCACCGTGCTTTACAACGGTGCCGATCTTTCCAAATCCGATGGGGCAGGCGATCTGGTCCGTGACGCCGAGGCTCGCTTGGGCGGCGTGGACATTCTGGTCAACAATGCCGGGATCCAGCATGTCTCGAAGGTGGAGGATTTTCCGCTGGAGCGCTGGGATGCGGTGATCGCCATCAACCTGACCTCAGTGTTCCAGGCCATCCGGGCCGCCATGCCCGGCATGAAGGCGCGCGGTTGGGGCCGGATCATCAATGTGGCCTCGGCCCATGGTTTGGTGGCCTCGGTGGATAAATCGGCCTATGTGGCCTCCAAGCATGGCGTGCTGGGCCTGACCAAGGTGGTCGGCCTGGAAACCGCTGAATTGGACATCACCTGCAACGCCATCTGCCCTGGTTGGGTTCTGACGCCCCTGGTGCAAAAGCAGATCGATGCCCGCGCCGCCGCCCAGGGCGTTTCGGTGGAGCAGGCCGGCCGCGACCTGTTGTCGGAAAAGCAGCCCTCCAAGAAATTCACCACCCCGGAGCAGTTGGGCGATCTGGCGGTGTTCTTGTGCTCTGGCGCCGCCGCCAACATGACCGGCACCAGCCTGACCATGGATGGAGGCTGGACGGCGCAATGAGCCATAAGAAGGAGCCGTCGCGCCAGGCCCATTATCCCTTCCGGCTGGAGATCCAGACCCGATGGTCGGACAACGACATGTTCGGCCACCTCAATAACGTGGTCTATCAGCGCTTTTTTGAACACATCGTGGTCAAGTTCCTGACCGGTCCCTGCGATCTGGATTTGATGAGCGCGCCGGTCATCACCTTTGCCGCCGAATCGTCGTGCCGCTTTCTCAAGCCCTTGTCCTATCCCACTCCGGTGGTCGCGGGCATCTGCATCGATCATCTGGGCCGCACCAGCGCCCGCTACGGTCTGGCCCTGTTCGAGGCGGGATGCGACGAGGCCGCCGCCGAGGGGCATTGGATTCACGTCTTCGTCGATCGGGCCAGCCAGCGCCCGGTTCCCATTCCCGACGCGGTGCGTGCCGTGCTCGAAGCCCATCGGAGGATATCATGACCGGCCTTTGCTATGCGTTCGAGGGAATGGTGCCGGTGGTCGATCCCACCTCTTATGTCCATCCCACCGCCGTTCTGATCGGTGACGTGCGCATCGGCCCCGGCTGCTTCATCGGGCCGGGCGCATCGCTTCGCGCCGATTTTTCCAGCGTGATCATCGGCGCGGGCGTCAATATCCAGGACAACTGCATTTTGCACGGCACGCCCGGCTTCCACACCGTGGTCGAGGATTACGGCCATATCGGCCATGCCGCCGTGGTGCATGGCTGCCGCATCCGCCGCAACGCCCTGGTGGGCATGGCGTCGTCCATCTATGACGGGGCTGAGGTGGGCGAGGAAGCCATCATCGCCGCCATGGCCTTCGTGCCCGCCGGGTTCAAGATTCCGCCCCGTACCCTGGTGGCCGGTCTGCCCGCCAAGGTGCTGCGCGAGTTGTCCGACGAAGAAGTGGCGCGCAAGACCCGCGGTACCGAGGCCTATCAGCAACTGGCCCAACGGGCGCTGAAGTCCATGGTGCCGTGCGAGCCGTTGAGTGCGCCCGAGCCGGGCCGCGCCCAGTTGAACCCCAGTGCGCTGTGGCCCGACGATCTGACGCGGCATAAGCCCAAGGGGTAGAAATTCCGGGGCCTTCTGCCCCGCACCCCGACCGGGAGGCATGCCTCCCGGACCCTCTCTTTGGTTTTTTTAACAAGCTGGTGGTCTGGAGGCTGTGCCTCCAGGCGGGTTTGGGCGGCAGCCCAATTGCCGAAGCGATCAGGCTACTCCGCCGCTTTCGGTTCGCCCTTTTCCACTTCCTCGACCCAGACGGCATGGTGCTCGCGCGCCCATTCCCGGTCCACATAGCCGGTGGTGACGGCGGTGGAGGCGCCCTCCATGCCGATGGTGCCGATATAGATATGGCCCAGGATGAACAGGATCATCACCACAGCCAGGGCAGCGTGGATCAGATGCATGACCTGCATGGCGTGCAGGTCGGCCAGGGTGAAGGGGAACAGCAGGTTCAGCCCCGTGGACGACACCAGGGCGCCCACCACGATGACCATCCAGAACTGGGTCTTCTGGCCGAAATTGAACTTGGCGGCGGGGGGATGGACGCCTTTCTTCAAGAGGCCGCCGCCACCCTTGATCCAGCCCCAGTCATAGCGATCCCACAGATTGTCCCTGGCCCAGAGATAGAAGATCACCACCAGCCCGGCCATGAAGACGAAGCCGGAAATGTTGTGCAGCCATTTACCCGCCCAGCTTAACCAGGAGAACAGGGTCTTGCCGATGATGGGTTCGATGATCCAGCGGCCGAACAGCAGGTTCAGGCCCGTGGCGCCCAGCACCAGGAAGGACCCGGCGGTCAGCCAATGTCCGATGCGTTCGATCTTGGTGAAGCGCAGGATGGTCTGCCCCGAGGGGCCTCCCTCCATCATGATCTTGCCGCGAATGAAGTAGAAGGCGGTGATGGCGAGCGTGACGCCGATCAGCAGCCAGCCCGCATAGACCGCCAGCTTGCCGTTGCGCACATTGCGCCAGGTTTCGCCCTCGGACTGGATCAGCACGCCGCGCGTGGCGGGCTGTCCTCCGATATAGCCAGCCTCGCCCTGGCGGATGGCGCGCCAGGAATCGGGGCTGGTGACGCGGTCCGACTGGGCGGCGGTGGGGATGTCGCCGTCAGAACTGGCGGCCCATGCCGGTTCGGTCACGCCGAGCCCCAGGACGATAGCCAGGATGGCGAGGATGGTTCGGCTCATGCTCTGCCTCCCCTTAAAACCGTTGTCCGGCGATGCGGCCCGCAGGCGCCGCCTCTCCGGAGGGAATGGGGCCGTCGGTGGCCAGCCGGGCGATGCCGTCGTTCTGACTGGCGATACGCTGCCGCAGGGCCTCGCGGGTCATGGGCGATATCTCGGTGTCCTTGGGTCCCGCATAGGTTCCCTTGTCCAGCTTGACCTGCCGCCCCATTTCCTCGCCCTTGCAGCCTGCCAGGGCGAGGATGACGAGTAGCGCTGCGAGCGGCTTCATGGCCTTAGCCTTTCTTGCCGTAGGCCTGGCCCCAGCCCGACGCACCCGAGCCGAATCCACGCGCCATGACGCGTTCGCGGTAGATGGTCGACACCATGTCGCCGTCACCGGCCAGCAGGGCCTTGGTCGAGCACATCTCGGCGCAGAGCGGCAGCTTGCCCTCGGCGATGCGGTTGCGGCCGTACTTTTCCAGCTCCGCCTTGGAATTGTCGGCCTCGGGGCCTCCGGCGCAGAAGGTGCACTTGTCCATCTTGCCGCGACCGCCGAAATTGCCGGTGGACGGGTATTGCGGCGCGCCGAAGGGGCAGGCGTAGAAGCAATAACCGCAGCCGATGCACAGATCCTTGTTGTGCAGCACGATGCCGTCACTGGTCTGATAGAAGCAATCCACCGGGCAGACCGCCATGCAGGGCGCGTCCGAACAGTGCATGCAAGCGACCGAGAGGGATTTCTGCCCTGGCTTGCCGTCGTTGAGCGTCACCACGCGGCGGCGGTTGATGCCCCAGGGGACTTCGTGTTCGTTCTTACAGGCGGTGACGCAGCCGCTGCAGTGGATGCAGCGTTCGCCGTCGCAGAGGAATTTCATGCGGGCCATGGTGTTTCCTCCTTACGCCTGGAACTTCTCGATGCGGCACAGGGTGACTTTCGTCTCCTGCATGCCTGTCACCGAGTCATAGCCATAGGTCTGCGCGGTGTTGGTGCTTTCGCCCAAGACGATGGGTGATGCCCCTTCGGGATATTTGCTTCGAAGATCCTTGCCCTGGAACCAGCCGCCGAAGTGGAAGGGCATGAAGGCCACGCCGCGTCCCACCCGTTCGGTGATACGGGCCTTGACCTTGACCTTGCCGCCCTCGGGGCCGAACACCCAGACATAATCACCGGCGCGCACGCCCGCGTTATTGGCGTCGAAGGGATTGACCTCGACGAACATGTCGGGCTGCAACTCGGCCAGCCAGGGATTGGAACGGGTCTCGTCGCCGCCGCCCTCGTATTCCACCAATCGGCCGGAGGTGAGGATGATGGGGAACTCCTTGGACACGTCCTTGTCCTGAATGGTTTTGTACAAGAAGGGCAGGCGCATCATCTTCTTGTCGGCGTGAGTGGGATACTTCTCCACCAGATCGCGGCGCGGCGTGTAGAGCGGTTCGCGGTGCAAGGGCACCGGGTCGGGGAAGTTCCATACCACGGCGCGGGCCTTGCCGTTGCCGAAGGGAGCCGCGCCGTGCATGACGGCGACGCGCTGAATACCGCCCGATAGATCGATGGTCCAGGCCACGTCGTCGGCCTTCTCGCCGCCGATCTTCTGGATGACGGCCAGTTCGTCGGCGGTCAGGTCCTTATCCCAGCCCAGCTTCTTCAGCATGCCATAGGTGAAGCCCGGATGGCCCGCAGGCAGTTCCGAACCCTCGGGCCAGGAATCGGTGGCCAGCAGGCTCTCGCCCTTGTATTCGGGGAAGAGGGCGCGGAAGTTCAGCCCGCCGTCCTTCACCGGCTTGGACGGATCATAGAGGTTGGGGGTGCCGGGATGCTTCATCTCGGCATTGCCCCAGCACGGCCAGGGAAGGCCGTAATAATCACCGTCGCAAGGCCCGCCCACGGCCTTGAGGGTGGTCTTGTCGAAGGTCTGCTGGTTGGCCATGTGGGCCTTGAGCCGTTCCGGGCTTTGGCCGGTATAGGCGATGGTCCAGGCGCCCCGGTTGATCTCGCGCAGGATATCCTCGGCCTGGGGCTTATCGCCCTCGACCTTGATGTTTTTGCAAAGCTCGGCGGCAAAGCCGAACTTCTTGGCGAACAGGTACATGATCTCCTGGTCGGCCTTGCACTCGAACATGGGCTTGATGACCTGCTCGGACCATTGGATCGAGCGGTTGGACGCGGTGCGCGAGCCGTCCACCTCGAACTGGGTGGCGGCGGGCAGCAGATAGACCCCGTCGGTGCGGTCGTGAAGGACGGCGGACACCGTGGGATAGGGATCGATGATCACCAGGGTGTCCAGCTTCTCCATGGCCTTCTTCAGCTCGGGCTGGCGGGTTTGGGAGTTGGGGGCGTGGCCCCAATAGACCATGGCCTTGATGGGCTCGGGCTGGGCGATGTTTTCCTTGGCCTCGTTGACGCCGTCATACCAACGCGAGACGGGAATGCCGGGCGCTTCCATCAATTCGGGGGTCTTGAACCGGCCCTTGATGTAGTCGTAATCCAGGCCCCAGACCCGTGCCCAGTGCTTCCAGGCAGGCGCCGCCAAGCCGTAATAGGCGGGGAGCGTGGTGACGTCGAGCCCCATATCGGTGGCGCCCTGGACGTTGTCGTGACCACGGAAGATGTTGGTGCCGCCGCCCGCCACGCCCACATTGCCGAGAGCCAGTTGCAGGTTGCAATAGGCCCGCACATTGGCGTTGCCCACCGTGTGCTGGGTGCCGCCCATGCACCACACCACGGTGCCGGGTTTGTGGGTGGCCAGAATCTGGGCGACGCGCTTTAGCTGGGCACCGGGCACGCCGGTGACGCGCTCGGTCTCTTCCGGAGTCCATTTGGCGACCTCGGCACGCACCTGATCCATGCCCCAGACGCGCTTCCTGATGAATTCCTTGTCTTCCCAGCCGTTCTCGAAGATGTGCCACATGATGCCCCAGATCAGCGGCACGTCGGTGCCGGGGCGCAGACGCACATATTCATCGGCATGGGCGGCGGTACGGGTGAAGCGGGGATCGCAGACGATCAGCGGCGCCTTGTTCTGCTCCTTGGCTTTCAGGATGTGGAGCATGGCGACGGGATGGGCCTCGGCGGCGTTGGAGCCGATGAAGAACATCGCCTTGGAATTATGGATGTCGTTATAGGAATTGGTCATGGCGCCGTAGCCCCAGGTCTGGGCGACGCCGGCGACGGTGGTGGAGTGGCAGATACGGGCCTGATGGTCGATATTGTTGGTGCCCCACAGCGCCGCGAATTTGCGCATGAGATAGGCCTGCTCGTTGGAGAATTTGGCCGAGCCCAGCCAGTAGACCGAATCGGGGCCCGCCGTCTCACGGATCTTCAGCAGGCGGTCGCCGACCTCTGTGATGGCCTGTTCCCAGCTGATTCGCTTGTACTTTCCGCCTTCCAGCTTCATGGGATATTTCAGGCGGCGGTCGCCATGGGCATGCTCGCGCACGGCCGCGCCTTTGGCGCAATGGCTGCCCAAATTGATGGGGCTGTCGAAGGCTGGCTCCTGGCCGATCCAGACGCCGTTGGAGACCTCGGCATTGACGGTACAGCCCACGGAACAGTGGGTACAGATGGCCTTCTTGACTTCGGCCTTGGGGTCGGAAGCCGCGGGCACCGCCTCGGCCTTGCGCACCGTCCCGGCCCCGATTCCGCCCAGCAGGGCGGCGCCACCGGCGGTGAGGCCCGAGCGGCGCAAAAAGGCGCGGCGGTCCATGGAGCCACCCGACACCGAGGCGAGGGTTTGCGACAGGGCGGATTTGCGGGCTTCGCCGTCACGCTTCTTGATCAGCATGATTCTCTCCCTCGATCTCAGAACCCGGCCGCTTCGTAGGCGCGCCGCACATGGTCGGTTTCCTGGTAGCCCGCACCCGTATTGGCGCGCTCGCTCGAGGCCGCATCGGCCTTGGTGGCGGCAACTCCCACGGCCGCGGCCCCGGCGGCTCCGGCGGACAGGGCGGCACCGCGCAGCAGGTCGCGCCGGCTGACGGTTTTGGATTCGGGGCTTTGGGTCATCGCACTCTCCATCAGTCCACCATGGCAAAAGCCTGGGTTTCGATCTCCAGGAACACACGGCCCATTTCCGCCACGCTGCGGTAGAAGCGGGCGGAGGGCGCCTTCTCCAGATCGGCCAGGAAACGGGGCATCCAGCTTCCCAAATGGGTCTGGAAGAAAATCTTCTGCTGGGTCAGGTCCAGCTTTTCGTTGAAAAGGCCGGTGACAAGGCCCTGCATCATCTCGCAAAGGGATGCGGCATGATCCTCGGGTTCGGACACGCCCGGCGAGGGTTCGATCCCTAGGCGGGCCATGTCGTCGCGCAGATCGGCCAAGGGCTTTTCATGCAGGAAACCGGTCAGGTACCACGAACCGTAGGGCATGATCTCACCACCGGTCACGCCTACGAACAAGGTGGCGAACTCATCGGCGATGGTGTCGGAATCAGCGGCGGCGGCGGCTTGGGACAGATGGCCCAGCACGGTGCCGAGCGGCGTGGAATCGCCTTCCATGGCGGCCAGACGGCGCAACAAATCCTCCGGCGGCGGGGCAACCATCAAGACCGCCAGCAAGCCATAAAATCGCGCGCGTAGGAAATCGTCCTCGGCAATGCCTTGGAGTGCCGTCACTGCCCTCATCTTTCCTCCCGTGGTCTCGGTCTTAGCGCCGAAACCTTGAGCCACCTCCCGTGGCTGCCAGTAGATCATCCGAAAACTGGTGCTACCAGTCAAGGAGATCGGGAGAAGAAAGCTGTAATTCCATAGGGGAGTGGGCAAAATTGATTGCTGCAATACAGCATATAGCGGGCTTGTTTATTGTGGTATTTGTTTGCTGTATTAATATAT
The DNA here is from genome assembly GCF_000829825.1 of Paramagnetospirillum magnetotacticum MS-1. NCBI lineage: Bacteria > Pseudomonadati > Pseudomonadota > Alphaproteobacteria > Rhodospirillales > Magnetospirillaceae > Paramagnetospirillum > Paramagnetospirillum magnetotacticum. The sequence goes on from NZ_JXSL01000027.1 coordinate 181,243, forward strand.
GCAAAAATTACGGACTCATCGTAAAAAACACATATCGCTAGGGCTTCTGGCTCGGTGAGGGCGTCTCGGTCTTGGCTTGCTCCTCAGCCTCGGCCGCCAGTTCGGCGGCATCCAAAACGCCTTTGCCGATTCGCCAAGCTGTTTTCACCACCTCGGCAACGGGCGAGGTGTAGTCGCCCATGTGAAGATCCATGATTTCCGGCGCCATCAAGGCGGGATCGCTGGCCCAGAGTTTTTGCAACGCGGCCTGCTTCAATTCCTGCGGCACGCCAGCCTTGAGGAAGGCGGTGTAGTCGGAATCCTTATTCAGGGATTCCACTGGCGGCAATTCAGGGGGCGGGGGCTCTGGCGCAACGTTTTTCACAGGCTCCGGCGGCGGAGCTTCGGTCTTGGCGTCCAGTTTGCGCCGCGACCAACGCGACAGGAAGGGTTCGTCGCTCATGACCGCCCCTTGCCCCCGAAGACCTTGCCGGAATCCAGCGTGTCGCGCTTGCGCTTACGCATGGGTTCGTCGGGCGGGTGGCAAGCGCAAAAACTCATGGCCCAGTCGAATAGGGCGCGCGGCAAGTGGACCCCGTCCACCATGTCCTCACCGCTCTCGCTCATGGCCTGGGCTTCATCGGGGGCCAGGGTGGCCATCACAACCTTGACCGGCTGGTCGGCCTCACCGGTTTGGCGCAGAACCACATAGAGGCGCGGCTCCAGCCCCGCCAGATTGTAACGGTAAGAGGCGAGGTCCGAACGGTGCAGGACCACCGTCACCCCGGTGGCAAGATAGTGCTCGAAGCTATCGCCCCGGTTAAGCATGGTCCAGGGCGCACCTTGCGGGGCTAGCGCCAGGGCTTCCAGCGGTCGCCACGAATCCTTGACCCATTGGGTGGCGCCATCGCGGCGCTCGATCAATACGGCGACAGATACTTCGGCGGTCATCGGCGGCTCGGCGGGCAGAGAGCCGTTCAGGATCATGGAAAGCCGCATCACGTCTTCGGGCGTGTTGACGTTGAAGAATGGGTCGTGGGGTGTGGTTGGCCACGGCACATGGGCGACCTTGTAACGCGCGGTCCAGGCATCGATCTTGCGCATGTCTTCTTCGACCACGGCGCGGCGCAGATCGGCGGCGAGGCGAAGCGGCCACAGGGCGAAGACTGGATGGGCCTGATCGCCGCTCTGGGCCACAACGATATCGGCGCCTTGGTCCAGGGCGGCTTTATGCAGGCGCTCCACCAGATCGGCGGGGAACAGCGGGGTGTCGGCGGCGCAGCTGACCATCCATTCCACCCCCATTGTGTGATCCCTGAACCATTCCAGCCCGGTGAGTACGCCCACCAGCGGCCCGCCGAATCCACCCAGCACATCGGGCGCCACGGGCAGCGTGGTCTCGGCGAAGCGGGCAGGGTCGCCATTGGCGTTGAGCACTATAGGGCCCACCTGGGGCGACAGGCGCTCGATCACCCGCTCCAGCAGGGTTTGGCCTTCCACGGTGATCAGCGGTTTGTCGCCGCCGCCCATGCGGCGCGACAGGCCACCCGCCAGGATTACTCCGGCGATATTGGACGATGGCGGCGGCACCATCTCACTCATCATCGCGGCTCCCCTTGCGCGACAGATGCCCCGGCTCGTCGGCGGCCTGGCTGGGGTCGGCGTCGAAGACGATACGTTCCGTCCCAGCCAGGGCGATGAAGCGCTTGCCCTTGGCCCGGCCGATCAGGGTCAGGCCAGCCTTGCGCGCCAGTTCCACCCCCCAGGCGGTAAAGCCCGATCGCGACAGCAGCACAGGGATTCCCATCTGCACCGTCTTGATCACCATCTCGCTGGTCAGCCGTCCAGTGGTGTAGAGACTTTTGCCTTTGGTGGACAGGCCGTGGCGGAACATATAGCCCGCGATCTTATCCATGGCGTTGTGGCGGCCGACATCTTCCATATAGATCAGCGGCCGGTCCTCCTCGCACAGCACGCAGCCATGAATGGCGCCGGTCTTGAGATAAAGCGACGGCATGGTGTTGATGGCCTTTTGCAGGCCGTAAAGCCAGGACGTGCGAAAGCGCTCGTCGGTGGGCAGGCTGACGGTTTCGAACTTTTCCATGACGTCGCCGAATACCGTGCCCATGGCGCAGCCCGAGGTCTGGATCTTCTTCTTCAGCTTTTCCTCGTAATCGGTCTGGCGCGTGGTGCGCACCACCACCGTCTCGATCTCCTCGTCGTAATCGACGGCTTTGATCTCGTCATCGGCGCGCAGCATGTTCTGGTTCAAGAGATAGCCCAGCGCCAGATAATCCGGATAATCGCCGATGGTCATGGCGGTGACGATCTCGCGGCCATTGAGGAAAATGGTCAGCGGCCGCTCATTGATGATGTCGGCGGGCACCTCGGAACCGGTGTGATCGATGCCCGAAACGGTCTGGTAAAGCCGCGTGTCGTCGGGGTTGGGGCGCACCAGCATGTCTTCTGTCTTCATTATCGTCCTCCCGCTCTTTACAGTATGCGGCCCCGCCCCGACCTACAATGGGGCGGCAATGAAATAAGGAATGACGGGAATGAAGGTCGGCGGCAGGCGGGTGATGATGTGTTCGTGCGAGGGAACCATCCCCCTCGAGCCTGATGCCCTGGCCAAGGCCTTGGGCACCGAGCCGCCCGGACAGGTCTATTTCCAGCTCTGCCGCGCTCAGGTGGATGCCTTCCGCCAGGCGGCGGCCTCGGGGGAAAAGCTTGTGGTCTGTTGCGGCCAAGAAGCGCCGCTGTTCGCCGAACTGGCGCGTGGTCAAGAGGTGGACGGGCCGGTCTTCGTCGATATCCGCGACCGGGCGGGCTGGTCATCCGAGGCTGGGCGCGCCACACCCAAGATGGCCGCCCTGATTGCCGAGGCGGTCCTTGAGCCCGAACCGACGCCCAGCGTGACCCTTGCCAGCGAAGGCTCCATCCTTGTGATGGGACGGGGGCAGGAGGTGTTGGAGGTGGCGCGGAGGCTGGGGGCGGAGCGGGCGGTGACCTGCCTGCTGCTGCCCGGCCATGATGCCGATCTGGTGCCGCCTGCGGTGCGGGCCCTGGGTCTGTTCCGGGGCAGGCCGCTGCGCGCCTCGGGCCATCTGGGCGCCTTCAAGATCAGCGTCGCCGATCTGGCCGGAGCTTCGCCGTCGGCACGCGGCGCGCTCGCCTTCGAGCCTGGGGTTGGCGAACGTGAACTTGGCGCCGATATCATCCTCGACCTAACGTCCGAGCCCGCCTTGCTGGCGCCGCGCGACGGCTGGTTCAAGGTCGATCCTCGCGATGCCCTGGCTTTGGCGCGGGCGCTGTCCGAGATGGCCTCGTTGGTGGGCGAGTTCGAAAAGCCCCGCTGGATCAAGGTGGATGCGGCGCTGTGCGCCCATTCCCGCAATGGTCAGGTGGCCTGTACCCGCTGCTTCGACGCCTGCCCCTCGGGTGCGCTTTCGCCCCTGGGCGATGCGGCGTCGGTGGATGCCCATGTCTGCGGTGGGCATGGGGCCTGCGCCTCAGTCTGTCCCACGGGAGCCATCCGCTTCGACGTTCCCGCTGGCAACGGCCTCTTCACCCGGCTGGGCGTGCTGCTGGAAACCTATCGCGCGGCGGGCGGCAATTCCCCCGCTCTCTTGATTCACGAGGAGGCGGGGGCCGAGGCCCTGGCGGCCTTGGCCCGGTTCGGCGCAGGACTGCCCGCCCATGTGATTCCTGTGCAGGTGGCCGCCGTCGCCGGTCTGGGGCCGGATTTCCTGCTGGCCGCCCTGGCCAAGGGGGCCGGCGAGGTGGTGGCTTTGGCCGATCCTGCTAAGCGCAAAGATCTCGATGGAGCCCGTGCCGCGGTCGGTCTTTCCAACCGGGTGGCCGAGGCGCTGGGCTGGACGGCGCGCGCCCGGCTGGAAGCTGAAAGCGATCCATCCGTTATCGCCCGGCTGATCGCCGCTTCGGCCCCCAAGCCCGTGGACCCGCCCGCCGAATTCCTGGTGATGGGCGGCAAGCGTCAGACCTTAGGGCTGGCCCTTGCCCATCTGCACCGCCACGCCCCCAGCCCGGTGGATGTCCTGGCCCTGGAAGCGGGCGATCCGTTCGGAACCATTCTCGTCGATCAGGCCAAGTGCACCTTGTGCATGGCCTGCATCTCCGCCTGTCCGGCCAAAGCGTTGTCGGGTCATCCCGACAAGCCGTCCCTGGGCATCCTGGAGGCCAATTGCGTCCAGTGCGGATTATGCCGCGTCACCTGCCCGGAAAAGGCGGTGACTCTTGTGCCGCGTCTGGCCTTCGGCCCCAATGCCCGCGTCCGGCAGGTGTTGAAGGAAGAAGAGCCCTATGAGTGCATCCGCTGCGGCAAGCCCTTTGCCTCCAAATCGGTGATCGAACGCATGACCGAGCGCATGAGCGGGCATTCCATGTTCCAGGGCACGGGCAGGCTGGACCTCATCAAGATGTGCGAGGATTGCCGCGTGGTCGCCCAGTACCAGTTGGAGGAGGGCGTGCGGCCCCTGGCGGGCGCCGCCCCGCCGGTTACCAAGACCACCGAGGACTATATTCGGGAGCGGGACGGCAAGGGGTGAGGAGGGACGTCCTGGCGCTTCAATAGGGCGTGCCATCCTTGTGCAGCATGCGCCATTTGCCGTCCGCCCCCATTTCGGCGCGCAGGTCGTCGTCGGGATAGGTGGCGGCGTCGCCTGGGCTGCGGTCGCCGATTTCCAGATAGACCACATCAGCATCGCTGGTGTTGATCAGGCAGTGGGCGTCGCCGGTGGCGGCCTTGAAGCCTGCGCACATGCCCGGCGCCAACAGGGTCTCGCCCGCATCGGTGAGCAGGGTAGGGGCGCCTTCCAGGATATAGATGAACTCGTCCTGGCGGGCATGGGAATGGCGCAACGCCGACCAGGCACCGGGCGCCAGTCGCGTCTGGTTGACGCCGAAATTGGCAAGTCCGAACAGATCACCCAGCGGGCGCTTCAGGCGGCCTTCCACACGTCCGGCCAGGGCGGCGGGATAGATGGATTTGACGCTGCGCGGCGGCGCTTCGGCGGCGACCACGGCGATGGGCTTTTTGGTCTCGTTCATCTTTCCTCCTTTCCTTCCGGCAACTCGCACAGCAGCCGGATGCCGATATTGTAGCTCCACACCGTGGCGTCGTTCTTGGCTCGCGCCGAGGCACGCGACATGGCGGAGAAATAGTACCAAGAGCCCCCTTTGATCACCTTGTCGCGGCAGGTGGACTCATTGGTGGCGGCCAGTTTGGAATGGTCAGGCGTCCAGCAATCCGCCGTCCACTCCCAAACATTGCCGTTCATCTCATGTAGGCCCCAGGGGCTGGGCGGGAAGCTTCTGACCGGCTTGGAACCGTAAGGCGTCTCCTTGCCCATGCAATCGCGGCAATTGATCCGGCCCCGGCCCACATCCTCGCCCCACCAATAGCCGGAAGACGTTCCGGCGCGGGCGGCGAATTCCCACTCGGCCTCGGTGGGCAGACGGCAGACGAGGCCGCTTTGGGTTCCCACCCAGGCGGCATAGGCCTTGGCGTCGTCCCAGGTGATGTTGATCACCGGGCGTTTGCCCTTGCCCCATTCGTGATCGTCCTGGCCGCCCCGGCAGGCATGGGCGGCGACGCAAGCGTTCCACTCGTCGAAGGTTATCTCGGTGGCCGACAGGGCGAAGGGCCGCGAGATGGTGACCGGAACGGCAGGCTTCTCATTGGCGAACTTGGACATGTCATCGCCCATCACGGCCCGGCCAGCCGGTATGCTCACCATGGGGGGGCATTGCGGACAGGGCTGCCACTCCCCGGCGGCGGCGGGGAGGCTGAGGAAAAGCAGGAGGGCGGCGATACCTTTCATGGCCCCTTGTTGACGCCCCAGCCGAAGCCGCAGCCGGTCTCGGGCTCCTCGCCCGGTTCCTGGAAATAGGGGCCGACGGCGGCCCAGGCGGTGGTGGATGCGCTGGCGTGATCGGGGAACTGGCCCATGGGCGAGTGGATGGAGTGGGAGAGGTAATAGCCCACTTCCTCGACCTCGCCGACCACGAAGACCACCTGGCCCTTGGGCAGGTCGATGCGCCGCCGCGAGCCGGGCTCGACGCCCGCCAGGTTCTCGGTGTCAGGACCGGGCAGCAGCATGAAGTTCATGAACCACGGCGTCACCAAGATACCCGCCAGCCAGCCCTGCCACTGGCGAAAGCCCACGGCTTCCACCTGAAGGGCGGGATTGTAGAGGCCGAGATCCTTCATGCGTTCCTCGCCGATGCGCGTGAACACGGTGACCAATTCACGGATGCGGGTCTGGTCGGCGGGGCTCAAAGGATCGGCCATGGGTGACTCCTGAAATGATGAGGCGGGATCGTAGCCCACCCGGGCGGAGGGGTCAAAGTCCCACCTTCACGTTGCATTCCTGTGTCAGGATCGGGTAACACTTCGCCCAGCCAATGACGGGAAAATCCGCCGAGCTTGAGAGAGGGACGACATGCCGTATAAGAGGATCACGCTGACCCACTTCCTGTTGCAGGAACAGCGCCGCCTGGGCGGGTCGGGTTCGTTCACCGCCCTGATGACCGACATCATCTTCGCCTGCAAGATGATCTCTCATGAGGTCAATCGCGGTGCGCTGGCCGGTAATCTGGGCGTTGCCGGGTCGGAGAACGTCCAGGGCGAGGAGCAGAAGAAGCTCGACGTTCTGGCCAACGATATCTTCCTGCACATGAACGCGCTGGGCGGGTCCTATGCGGGCATGGCCTCGGAAGAGCTGGAAGACGTGCATGCGGTCCACGGCGCCGCCGACGGCAAGTATCTGCTGCTGTTCGATCCCCTGGACGGATCGTCCAACATCGACGTCAACATCTCGGTGGGCTCTATCTTCTCGATCCTGAAGCTGCCCGAGGGAGCCGATGCCGGGTCCAAGGATGCCTTCCTGCAGCCCGGCGTCAAGCAGGTGGCCGCCGGTTATGCCCTTTACGGCTCCTCGACCATGATGGTGCTGACCACCGGCAATGGGGTCAACGGCTTCACGCTCGACAACAATGTGGGCATGTTCCTGCTGACCCATCCCAATATGACCATTCCCGCCGATACCAAGGAATTCGCCATCAACGCGTCGCGCGAGCGGTTCTGGGAGCCGCCGGTGAAGCGCTATATCGATGAATGCCGCCAGGGCAAGGAAGGCCCGCGGGGCAAGGACTTCAACATGCGCTGGGTGGCCTCCATGGTGGCCGAGGTGCATCGCATCCTGTGCCGCGGCGGCGTATTCCTCTATCCGGCCGATACCGAGAACATGAAGAAGGGCGGCAAGCTGCGCCTGATGTATGAAGCCAATCCCATGGCCTTCATCGTCGAGCAGGCGGGCGGTGCCGCCACCACTGGCCGTGGCCGCATGATGGAGGTTCAGCCCACCGGACTGCATCAGCGCGTCCCCGTCATCCTGGGCTCGAAGACCGAGGTGGAGCGCATCGGCGCCTACCACACCGAATACGACGCAAAGTAGCCTTGATCGGATGAAGGCCGGACGCGGCGAAGGTGCCGCGTCCGGTTTTTTTATGCCTAGCCCTGCCGCATATTGCCGAGGAAGCCACCGACTTCCGAACGCAGGTGACCGGCTTCCTCCACCAATTCGTCGGCAGCCTCGAACATGCCCGCCGCCATTTGGCCGGTGGCGATGGCGGCCTTGGACACATCGGCGATGTTGCGCGTGATCTCGGCATTGCCCGAGGACGCCTCCTGCACCGACCGCACGATCTCGTCCGTGGCGGCGCTTTGCTCCTCTACCGCCGCGGCGATGGAGGACACCACCTCGTTCACCCGGTCGATGGTGACGCCCACATTGCGGATGGTGTTCACCGCCTCGGCCGAGATGGATTGAATGCCTGCGATCTGCTGGGCGATCTCGTCGGTGGCCCTTGCCGTTTGGTTGGCCAGGGTCTTGACCTCGCTGGCCACCACGGCGAACCCCTTTCCGGCCTCACCGGCGCGGGCGGCCTCGATGGTGGCGTTCAAGGCCAGAAGATTGGTTTGACCAGCGATGTCGTTAATCAGCTGCACCACCTCGCCGATGCGCTTTGCCGCTTCGGCCAGCCCATCCATGGTGCTGTTGGCGGTGTGGATGCCGCTGACCGCTTCCGAGGTGATGGTGGCGGTTTCGGAGACCCGGCGGCTGATTTCCTGGACCGATGATCCCAGTTGCTCGGCGGCGCTGGCCACGGTGGCCACATTGGCGGCCGAGTGTTCGGCGGCGCCCGCCACGGCCGATCCCTGCGCGCTGGTCTGTTCGGCGGTGGATTGCAGGGAACTGGACAGGGTGTGGACCCGTTCGATGGAGGCGGAGACGGTCCCCATGATCTTTTCCATGGCCCCGTTGAAATCGGCGATCAAGCGGTCGCGCCGCGCCAACAGATCCGTTTGCTGTTCGCGCTGGCGCCGCTGCTGCGATTCCAGTTCCGCCGCCCGCTTCATGCCGTCGCGGAACACCGCCACCGCACGGGCCATTTCGCCCACCTCGTCCCGCCCGGTCTGGGACGGGATTTCCACATCGGTGCTGCCCTCGGCCAGACGGCCCATCACGCCGGTCAACTGGGTAACCGGGCGGGCGGTCAGCCGCGCCATGCCCATGGTCACGACCGCGCCCAGGGCCAGGAACACGGCCAGGACCAGGAAGTACTGGGTCCGGGTGGCGCCAGCGGCGGTCTTGGCCTCGCGGTAATCCTGGTCGGCGGCGGCGGCGGCCTTGCCGGTCATCTCGCGCAGCTTGGCCCGGATTCCATCATATTCCAGCTCGGTGGCGCCCATCATGGCCAAAGCCGTGACATGGTCGCTTCGGTACATGTCGAGTACATCGCCCGCCGCTAGGACGTAGTCCCGAATCTGTTTGGTGGCGGCCGCGTCGGATTTCAGGGTTTCCAGCAGAATCTTGGATTTTTCGCCCAGCGTCTTGAGGTCGGCGCGGACCTGGGTGTCCAGGGTATCGATCCGCTCCTTTTCCTCGCGCGCCGCCTGCCAGCCCAGAAGGCGGTAGATGTTTGATTCGATGGTGGCCGCCATCCCGTCCAACTCGGCGGCGGTACGGCTGTTGGCGAAGGAAACGGTGACCATGTCTTCCATGGACCGCTCCTGCTTTTCCATGGCGGCATGGAAAACGCCGCCCAGCACCATGATGCAGACAACCAAAAGGAGTGGGGCGATAAAGAATTTTACGGTGATGCGGGCGTCAGCGATACGGGCGAACACGGATTTCTCCCAACAGGTAATGGCGATAGCCGGACCCAGGATGGTGCCAGCCCTACCGATTACTGCTTGCTGCCCTAAATGAACGCATATTTATTTTCTATTGGCGCGTTCTGACGCAATGATATTGCCTATCCGTTCATCTTTCCGTCAAGCCATTGTTGCGGGCCATGGTCGGTTTACCCGCCGGAAACAATGATCTTCACTGGCGAATTTTCCAGGCGCGGCTATCCTGCCTTTCTGAGGGAGAGCGCCGTTGGACAATCTTGAGGATCTGAGCATCGATCTGGCCGGGGCCAGGGTTCTGGTTGTCGAGGACAACGAGTTCAACCGCGTCTTTGCCTGCGCCGTGCTGGAGAGCATGGGCCTTGCCAATGTGGAATGCGCGCGCAACGGCCGCGAAGGCCTGGACAAGGTGGAGTCCTTCAGGCCCGACATCGTCTTGCTCGATCTGATGATGCCGGTGATGAACGGCGAGGAGTTCCTGCTGACCCTGCGGGCGGATTCCCGTTACCACGCCTTGCCGGTTCTGGTGCTTTCGGCGGTGGTGGATCAGGCGACCCGCAACGCCCTGTTCGCGGCGGGCGCCAACGACTATATCGGCAAGCCCATTGATCGTCTGGAACTGGTGGCCAGGGTCGAGGTTCATCTGCGCAGTCACTTGGCCCTGGCGGATTTGCGCCGGTACAGGAACCGGCTGGCGCTGGATTTACGCACGGCCAGAGGGATGCAGAACGCTTTGCTTCCCACGCCCGAACAGATGAGCGCGGCCCGCCAGAATTATGGCCTGTCCATCAGCGCGGTCTTCAAGCCGTCCTCGGAGCTTGGCGGGGATCTGTGGGGGCTTGTGCCGGTCGATGAGAACCGTCTGGCGCTTTATGCCGTGGACTTTTCCGGCCACGGCATCGCCGCATCCATCAATACCTTCCGGCTGCATCTGATGCTGGAGGATATGGATGCCCAAATGGGATTTCCCGAAGCCGTGCTGGAGAAGGTGAACGTCACCTTGAAGCAACTGCTGCCGCGCGGCCAGTTCGCCACCATGACACTGGTGGTGATCGACTCCCAGGCGCGTACTCTGTCCCTGGTCAATGCCGGGGGGCCGGCCCCCGTTCTGGCGGAGCCAGGCCGCGAACCGCGTCTGGTCGGGGCCGGTGGTCTGCCGTTGGGAATCAGCCTCAAGGCCCATTACGAGCCCATCGTGATGGCGTTCCCGCCGGGAAGCCAGCTTTCGCTCTACAGCGACGCGCTGATCGACGCCCTTGATCCGACGGGTGAGCCGCTGGGCGGCGAATGGGTTGCCAAGATTGTCCGCGACGTCATGACCGATGACCCCGCCGAGACGGCGGGACGGGTGATGGATGCCTTTGCATCCCGATCACCCGGCGACTGCGTCGACGACGTGACCTGGGTTCAGGTGGCGGGCTGAGACGGCGGAAGGCCGAACCGCATGGTGATGCGCCGCCCCCGGTCGGTGAAGATCACCCTCTGGCAAAGGGCCCGGATCTGGCCGATACCCCGGCCGGAACAGGCTTTCGCCTCGACCGGAAGGGAGGTGGCGGGGGGCCGGAAGCCGCGTCCGCGATCTTCGACCCGCACCACCAGATAGGCTTGGTTCCAGTCCAGGGCAATGGTGACCGGGCGGTGCCCGAAGCGGGGGTCGCCCAGGCGGCGCTGCATGGTCTGGGTGAAGAGGGAAAGCCCTTCGCGGCTGCCACGCAGGCGGCCGTCCAGGCACAGATTGCCGTGCATCACGGCATTGCTGACCGCCTCCTGCAAGACGATGCGCAGATCCATTTCGATACTGCGTGCCCGTGGCAGACGCTCAATCAGGGCCGCGACCACCACATTGACCACGTCATGGGCGACCATGGTCGTGGTGGCGGCGCGGACCAGCAGACGGGCGGGAAGCCGGTCCAGACCCTGGTCGGGCGAAGCCGCGCCGAGGTCGATGGCCCAGGCGGCGGGGGGGCAGAGGATGTCGCCGAGATCTGCCGTGCCTGCTCCATCGAACAGGACGAGGCAATGACCATTCTCATCGGCGTGCAGCGGCAGCAAACCAGAGGCGGCAAGACGTCCGAAACGACCGAGACCCCGTTTGCCGGAGGTCCGGTTGATGATTGTGGGAGATGGCGGGACCCGGCTCACCTGAACTCGAAAAGCGTCTTGAAGGCCGCGCGCTCGAGTGCCGACGCCACGGGGCCGTTGGCTCTAAGAACCGATACCTTGATGTTCCGGCTCTGCGACGCATCATAGATATGAACGAACAGGCTCATCCCGGTGGAATCGATGAAGTTCAATTCCCCCAGATCAATCTCCAGCTTGGTCAGGGATTTGATGGATTCCAACTCGGTCAGGATCTTGGGGAATTGGGGGGCTTCCGCGAAAGTCAGGGAGCCGCTGAGATCAAGCTGTGCAGCGGTTCCGGCGGTTTTCAACGCATATTTCATGTGGGGTTCTCTCGATATCTTAGGATGCCCGGATACTGGTCAGGAAGGTGTCCACCCGATCGCGAAGAGTGTTGGCGCGCTCCGCCACATCCTTGGCCGTCCCGAATACCTCGTCGGCGACATGTTCGGTTTGTTCGGCGGCCTGGTTGACACCGAGAATATTCGAACTGACCTCGGCTGTCGCCTGGGCAACCTGTTGCACATTCTCGGCGATCTCTCCGGTGGCCTGATCCTGCTGGTGGACCGCTTCGGCGATCGCCGAAGACGTCTCCCGGATGCGTTCGATCACCGCGGAAATGGAGCCGATGGCCGTTACCGCATCGCCGGTGACCTTCTGGACGGTACTGATCTGGGTGGCGATCTCGTCCGTGGCCCGGGCCGTCTGGTTGGCCAGGGTCTTGACCTCATTGGCCACGACGGCGAAGCCTTTTCCCGCTTCGCCAGCTCTGGCGGCCTCGATGGTGGCGTTCAAGGCCAGCAGATTGGTCTGAGACGCGATATCGTTGATCAGGGCCACCACGGCGCCGATCTTGTCTACGGCCTCGGCCAGACTGTTGATCAGGGCGGTGGTGCGGCTGGCCTCGGCCGAGGCGTCGCCAGCCACGCTCACCGAGAGGCTGACCCTTTGGCTGATATCCTCGCCAGAGATGGCCAATTGCTCGGCCGATCCCGCCGCCGTGCGCATGTTGACGGCGGTTTCCTCGATGGCCGAGGCCACGGCCGTAGCCTGGGACGAAGCGCCCTGGGCGGTGTCAGACAGCACCCGCGAGGTGGTTTCCAACTGTTCGGCGGTATTGGCCATGCCCTTGAGGGCTTCGGTCACTTCCTCGTTGAATTCCTTCAGCAGATTGTCGACGACGCGGGCACGCTTGTCCTTGGTCCACTCGGCCTGACGCTGCTCTTCGGACAGTTGCTCGGCGCGGATCAGCCCTTCCTTGAAGATCTCGACGGTTCGCGCCATGTCGCCGACCTCGTCCTTGCGGGTCAGGGCCGGGACATCCATGTGGAATTCCTTGCGCGACAATTCGGCCATGACTGAGGAAAGATTGACCAGGGGACGGGTGATGCGCCGCGCCACCAGGAAGGACAGCGCGATGACCAGGGCGGTCAGTGCCAAGACGCCGCTGCCGAAATACAAGGCGCTGGACCAGAAGGCGGCATCCACGTCGTCTAAATAGACGCCGGTTCCCACTACCCAGCCCCAACCAGAGTTGAGCTTGACATAGGAAACCTTGCGGACCGGCTTGGGCGATCCGGGCTTGGGCCAGTCATAGTAATGAAAATCAGCCCCCTTGGCCTTCACCAGTTCGTTCATGCGCACGAACAGGGGCTGGCCGCTGGCATCCTTCATTTCATCGACGGCGGTGCCGTCCAGTTCAGGCTTGATGGGGTGCATGACCATGCGCCCCGACAGGTCGTGAATCCAGAAATAGTCGCTGCTGCCGTAGCGCAGCGCCGCGATGTCGCGGCGGGCGGCCGCCTTGGCCTCGGCCTCGGGCAGGCGGCCCGCCTTGGCCTCGGCCTCGTAGGAGGCGATGACGCCAGCGGCGCTGTCTACCAGGTCCTTGACCTTGGCCTTGCGCCCGGAAAGCACCTCGGTGTCGAGCATGTTGAGGGCGCCGACGAAGATCAGGCACATGCCGAGAAAGGCCGCCGCCACGATCAATGCGATCTTTGTCCCGATTCGCCTGTCATCAAGCCATGTCATGACTGCCCCCGCGCCGATTCTATGTGTTTTGTTGCAGTGCAAATAAATCGCAACCAACACCGCATGTCAAACATCCGAAGGGGGGAAGTGGTGGAGAAAGCCGGATGTCACAAATTGTCACAGAATGAAAGCGCGCAGATATTTAGAGAAGGCGGAAATTCACCGCAAATCCATAGCGTTTATGACTTGTTTAACATTAGGAGTGTCACTTATAGCCTTTTGGCTAGGTTCGGCCTTGGTGATGAAAGATGCGGAAGCAATACATAAATAAGCTCGCCGGCCTCATTGTGCCGGGCCCAATGTCGCGGCGGTTTGTCCAAACAGTACCTTCTTGGCCTCTTCACTGACGACGCGCTGGGTGTTGACCTCGTCGGCGCGGGCATAGGCCCTTTGCACCGCGGGCCGGGCGGCGATGGCCTGGAACCAGCGCTTGAGATGGGGAAAATCATCCAGGTTCTGTCCCTGGCGCTCCCACGGCACGATCCAGGGATAGGAGGCCATGTCGGCGATGGAATAATCGCCCGCCATGAATTCCCGGTCGGCGAGGCGGCGGTTCAGCACGCCGTACAGACGGTTGGTTTCCTTGACATAGCGTTCGATGGCGTAGGGGATCTTCTCGGGGGCGTATTGGACGAAGTGGTGATTCTGGCCCAGCATGGGGCCAAGTCCACCCATTTGCCAGAACAGCCATTGCAACGTCTCGGCCCGCCCGCGCGCGTCCTTGGGCAGGAACTGCCCGCACTTCTCGGCGAGATAGACCAAGATGGCGCCGGACTCGAATACCGAAAGCGGAGCGCCGCCATCGGTGGGCTGGTCGTCGACAATGGCGGGCATGCGGTTGTTGGGCGAGATGCGCAGGAAGTCGGGCTGGAACTGCTCACCCTTGGAGATGTTGACTGGCTTGATGCGGTAGTCCAAGCCGCTTTCTTCCAGGAAGATGGTGATCTTGTGCCCGTTGGGTGTGGTCCAGTAATAGAGGTCGATCATTCCAGGGCTCCCGTTCGGTGTTCCTCACAGGTAGGCCAAATCCGGCAGGGCAAAAGCCCTGCCGATGGTATGAGGCCGATCCGGGGCAGAGGGTCAGCGCCACTGTTCGACCTTCATTTTGCCCTTCATCTTGAGGTCGGTTTCCAAGATGTGGTTCATCAGCCAGTGGTTCAGGAAGGCAGACATCTCGCCCGCCGCCACCTTGAGATCGGCATATTGTCCGGCATTGAACTTTTCAATGTAGGTGCCCAGCGTGGTGCGCAAGGCGGCGTGCTGACGCTTGTTCTCTTCCAGCCCCTCATACTTGGCCACCGCCTGGATGTATTCCTCGCGGGCGAAGTGGTCATAGGCATAGAGCTGCAGCCGTTCCAGGGTCACCTGGATGACATGCTTGTCCACGCCCTCCGGGGCCTTGGCCTTGGCTTCGAAATCGTTGATCAGTCCGATGAGTTCCTTGTGGTCGGCATCGATTTCGATGTCGCCGACCTTCAGTGCTTCGTCCCAGGCAATGGCCATGGTTGTTTCCCCCTTTGGCTACGCCCTCAGGGTAACCCGTCCTGCGGCAAGGCTCAACGGCTTAGCCTGAATTGTGCCCATTAACCCGCCGCCATCCAGCCATCCTGACATTTGCGCATGGTAGGACCTCACGCTTCACGCTTTACCTGGATGTCGGAAAACCACTAATACAAAAGATTATTGCTTCTATCGGGAGGGGTGGATGTCGGGCAGGACTATTTCGCTACGGTTTCGGTTGCTGGCCATTCCGGCGCTGGCGGCGCTGGGGCTGCTTGCCTTCGCCGTCGTGACCGTTCTGACTGTGCGCAACGGCCAACTGGAAACGCGCCGGGTGCAGATCCACAGCGTCGTCGAATCCGCCATGAAAATCGCCGAGGCCTATCATGGCAAGGCCAAGAAGGGCGAGATGACCGAGGATGCGGCCAAGACG
This sequence comes from Paramagnetospirillum magnetotacticum MS-1, assembly GCF_000829825.1. Lineage (NCBI taxonomy): Bacteria > Pseudomonadati > Pseudomonadota > Alphaproteobacteria > Rhodospirillales > Magnetospirillaceae > Paramagnetospirillum > Paramagnetospirillum magnetotacticum. The sequence goes on from NZ_JXSL01000027.1 coordinate 196,521, forward strand.
GCTGCGCTCGTCGCCATCGGCATGATCCGCTTCGATGGCGATAATTACCTGTGGGTCAATGACCTGGAGGGCAACCTGCTCATGCATCCCTTCCGGCCCAAGGAAGTGGGCAAGAGCATGCTGGAGGTGAAGGATTCCGCCGGTAAGTTCATCTATCGTGCCTTTGTCGCCGCGGGGCGCGACGGCGGCGGTCTGGTGGAGTATGTGGGCCGCCGTCCCGGGGCGGATTCCTACGACTCTCCCAAGCTTGCCCAGATCATTCCCTATACTCCATGGGGTTGGGGGATCGGCACCGGCGTCTATATCGACGACGTGGAGGCCGTGACCCGTGCGGCGGTGGTCAAGGTCGGGTTGATCGCACTGGTCATTCTGGGCATTGTCTCGGGCGTTTCCGCCTGGATCGGCATGCGCATCGGTTCGCGCGTCCATCGTCAGGCCGAGACCATGCTGCATCTGGCCGAGGGTGATCTGGACGTCGAGGTTGAACAAGATGGTATCCGTGACGAGATCGGTGAAATCGCGGAAGCCGTGGCGGTGTTCAAGCGCAACGCTATCGAAAAACGTCGTCTGGAGGAAGCGAACCTGGCCGACCAGGAGGCCCGCAATCGCCGTCAGGAGGCAATCGAGCGTCTGACCGCGGATTTCAATCAGAGCGTCGAGGGCGTGCTGCATTCAGTCTCGACTTCGACCTCGCAATTGCGGGTGTCGGCCGAGTCTCTCTCCCATGTGGCGGACGGCACCAGCCGCAATGCGTCCAGCGTTGCCGCCGCCGCCGAACAGGCCTCGGTCAACGTGGAAACCGTGGCTGCGGCTGCCGAGGAAATGTCCGCCTCCCAAGGTGAGATCGCGGGCCAGGTCGCCCGTTCCTCCGAGGTCGCCGAACGGGCCGCCCATGACGTGCGTCATATCGACGAGATCGTCCAGGGGCTTTCCGCGGCGACGGGCCGTATCGGCGATATCGCCGGTATCATCAACGATATCGCTGCCCAGACCAATCTTCTGGCGCTGAACGCCACCATCGAGGCGGCGAGGGCGGGCGAGGCGGGCAAGGGCTTTGCCGTGGTGGCCAATGAGGTGAAAAACCTCGCCAACCAGACCGCCAGGGCCACCGAGGAAATCGGGATCCATATCAAGGCGGTCCAGGATGTCAGCCAAGAGACGGCCGAGGCGGTAAGGGCCATCGGTGAAACCATCGCCACCGTTCACGAGACGGCGACCGCCATCGCTGCGGCTGTCGAGGAGCAAAGTGCCGCCACCAACGAAATCGCCCGCAATGTCCACGAGGCCTCCATCGGCACGCGCAGTGTCACCGAAACCATTTCGGAGGTCAGCGCGGGGGCGGGCACCACTGGCGATTCCGCCAAGGCGCTGTTCGATACCGCCAATGAGCTGAACTCGCGGACGTCGGAACTGACCTCCGAGATCAAAGATTTCCTTGCGGCATTGCATCAGACGGGCAATCGGCGCCAATTCGAACGATTCAGCGTGAGCATCACGGCCACGGTCGATGGCCGGTCTTGCCGAACCCAGGATCTTTCGGCGGGCGGAGCCTGTCTCGACGTGGATCTGGGATTGCAATCGGGAACCAGGGTGAGCGTCTCGCTGGATGGCGGCGAACTAATTCTGGCCCGTGTTGTGGATGTGGAAGGGGGGCGCACCCATTTGCAATTCGCCCTGGATGCTCGGACCCAGGCGGGACTGGAAGGCCGTCTTGATGGGTGGCGCCGTCAGGCCGCATGAAAACCGGCCCCGCCCTTGACCCTGTCGGGCCGCGAAGCTAGGGTTGCGGCGATTTCGCTGCAACCTGATTGAATGGCGGTTTTCCATGGGTAATGTCGGGACCAAGAAGCCGAGCTTCCAAAGCCTGATCCTCACCTTGCAGGCTTTCTGGGCCGAGCAGGGCTGCGTCATCCTCCAGCCCTATGACATGGAGGTGGGTGCCGGGACCTTCCATCCCGCCACCACGCTGCGGGCGCTGGGGCCGGACCATTGGAAATGCGCCTATGTCCAGCCCTCGCGCCGCCCCAAGGACGGCCGTTACGGCGAGAATCCCAACCGGTTGCAGCATTACTACCAGTATCAGGTGCTGCTGAAGCCTTCGCCGCCCAATGCCCAGGAACTCTATCTGGAAAGCTTGAAGCGTCTCGGGATCGACCCGCTGGCCCATGATATCCGCTTCGTCGAGGACGACTGGGAAAGCCCGACTTTGGGTGCCTGGGGCCTGGGCTGGGAAGTGTGGTGCGACGGCATGGAGGTGACCCAGTTCACCTATTTCCAGCAGGTGGGCGGCATCGAATGCGACCCGGTTGCGGTAGAGCTGACCTACGGCCTTGAGCGTCTGGCCATGTATATCCAGGGCGTGGAGAACGTCTATGACCTGGACTTCAACGGCGACGGCGTCACCTATGGCGACGTGTTCCTTCAGGCCGAGAGGGAATACTCCGCCCATAATTTCGAGCATGCGGATACCGACATGCTCCTGCAGCACTTCCTCGACGCCGAGACCGAGTGCAAGAACCTGCTGGACAAGGGCGTGGCGCTGCCCGCCTACGACCAGTGCATCAAGGCGAGCCATCGCTTCAACCTGCTGGACGCGCGCGGCGTGATCTCGGTCACCGAGCGCCAGGCCTATATCGGCCGCGTCCGTGCCCTGGCCAAGGCCTGCTGTGAAGGCTGGCTGGCGTCCCGAACCAACAAGGTGGAGGGCTGAGCCATGGCCGAGTTCCTGCTTGAAATCTTCTCCGAGGAAATCCCCGCCCGCATGCAGGCGCGCGCCGCCGACGATCTGCGCGGTATGGTGACCGATGGTCTGGCCAAGAACGGCATCACCTTCGACGCGGTGCGCTCCTATGTCACGCCGCGTCGTCTGGTGCTGGTGATCGAAGGGCTGCCTCTGGCTGGCCCCGACGTGTCGGAAGAAAAGCGCGGGCCCCGTGTCGGCTCTCCCGCCCAGGCCATGGAGGGCTTCCTCAAGTCCACCGGAATGAGCGTCGAGCAACTTGAACAGCGCGACACCGGCAAGGGCGTGTTCTACTTCGCGGTGATCAACCGCAAGGGCCGCCCCACGGCCGAGGTGCTTTCCGAGGTGGTCGAGGCCACCATGGCCGCCTTCCCCTGGCCCAAGAGCCAGCGCTGGGGCGCCAATTCCATTCGCTGGGTCCGCCCGATCCAGTCCATCCTGGCCCTGTTCGAGGGCCATGTGGTGCCTGTGGAATTCGGCCCGGCCAAGTCCGGCGACATGACTTGTGGCCATCGCTTCCTGGCGCCAGAATCCTTCCGGGTCAAGGACTTCGCCGATTACCTCGCCCGGCTGCGCCACGCCAAGGTGATGCTCGACCCCGTAGAGCGCCGTCACGCTATTCTGTCGGGTGCGGAAGCCCTGGCGGCGGCTGAAGGCCTGACCTTGAAGGCCGATGACGGATTGCTGGCCGAGGTCACCGGCCTGGTGGAATGGCCGGTTCCCCTGGTGGGCTCTATCGACGACAAGTTCATGGATGTGCCGGCCGAGGTGCTGATCACCTCCATGCGCGCTCACCAGAAGTATTTCTCGCTGCTCAAGGCGGACGGCTCCCTGGCCTCGCGCTTTGTGGTGATCTCCAATATGGAGACGACGGACGGCGGAAGCGCGGTGGTGGCGGGCAATCAGCGCGTGCTGCGCGCGCGGCTGTCCGACGCCAAGTTCTTCTGGGACACCGACCGCAAGCAGCGTCTGGAGTCTCGCCTGCCCAAGCTGGCCGAGCGCACCTTCTATGCCAGCCTCGGCACCGTGGCCGACAAGGTGGAACGTATCGCCGGTCTGGCGGGCAACATCGCCGACATGATTGGGGCCGACAAGGCTCTGGCGGAACGGGCCGCAAGGCTGGCCAAGGCCGATCTGTCTTCCGAACTGGTGGGTGAATTCCCCGAGCTTCAGGGGCTGATGGGCCGCTATTACGCGCTGAACGATGGCGAAAATCCCCTGGTGGCCGACGCCATCGCCGCCCATTACGCGCCCCAGGGCCCTTCGGATAGCTGCCCGACGGCGCCGGTGTCGGTGGCCGTCGCCCTGGCCGACAAGATCGATTCCCTGGTCGGCTTCTTTGCCATCAACGAGCGGCCGACCGGGTCCAAGGACCCCTTCGCGCTGCGCCGCGCCGCGCTGGGCATCATCCGTCTGGTGCTGGAGAACGGACTGCGCCTGCCCCTGTCCCAGGTCATCTTCCTGGCCTCGGGACATTTCAAGGCGACCTTGGTGCAAGCGCCGGGCGAAGTGGCCCGCGACCTGCTGAACTTCTTCGCCGACCGGCTGGCGGTGGCGCTGAAGGAGAAGGGGGTGCGCCACGATCTCATCACCGCCATTTTCTCGTTGGGCGGCGAGGATGATCTGGTCCGCCTGTTGAAGCGGGTGGACGCCCTGGGTGCCTTCCTGGCCTCCGACGACGGCGCCAATCTGCTGATCGCCTATCGCCGCGCCGCCAATATCGTGCGCATCGAGGAGAAGAAGGACGCGACCCTGTTCACCGGTTCCGCCGATTTGGCCCTGCTGCGCCAGGACGAGGAGAAAGCCCTTGAACTCGCCCTGTCCAAGGTCGGTCAGGAAGTGAAGAACGCCCTTGCCACCGAGGATTTCGCCGCCGCCATGGCGGCTCTGGCCCGGTTGCGCCGTCCCGTGGACGCTTTCTTCGACAAGGTGACGGTTAATGCCGACGAGGCCGACCTGCGGGTCAACCGCCTGAAGCTGCTGGCCATGATCGGTTCGGCCATGGGCGGATTGGCCGACTTCTCGAAGGTCGAGGGGTGAGGCTCGGGGGGGAAAGCGGTACTACCTATTTTCAATCCCTCTGGGACGTAGCATGATGAGATCCGCGTCGTCGAAAGCGGCGCGGTTTTTCCTTTTTCTGGATTGGGGACGAGATCAGCCATGACGAAATGGGTGTACAGCTTCGGTGGCGGCAAGGCCGAGGGGCGTGCCGACATGAAGAACTTGTTGGGCGGCAAGGGTGCGAATCTGGCGGAGATGAGCAATCTCGGCATTCCGGTTCCTCCAGGCTTCACCATCAGCACCGAGGTCTGTACTTACTATTATGGCAATGGCGAGACCTATCCGCCGTCCCTCAAGGACGAGGTCATGGCCGCCCTGGCTCAGGTGGAAGGTGATATCGGCCTGAAATTCGGCTCCACCGCCGATCCGCTGCTGGTCTCTGTGCGTTCGGGCGCGCGGGCCTCCATGCCGGGCATGATGGACACCATCCTCAATCTCGGCCTCAACGACAAATCGGTGGAAGGCCTTGCCAAGCGGTCCAATGACGCCCGCTTCGCTTATGACAGCTATCGCCGTTTCATCCAGATGTATTCCAACGTGGTGCTGGGCGTCGACCATCACAATTTCGAGGAAATCCTCGACGAGGTGAAGGAAGACAAGGGCGTCAGCCTCGATACCGAGCTGGATGCCGACGACCTGAAGAAGGTGGTCGCCAAGTACAAGGACAAGGTCGCCGAACAGCTGGGCAAGCCCTTTCCCCAGGACGTCCACGAGCAGCTGTGGGGCGCCGTCGGCGCCGTGTTCGGGTCCTGGATGAACCAGCGCGCCATCACCTATCGCCGCCTGCATGACATCCCCGCCGAATGGGGCACCGCCGTCAACGTGCAGTCCATGGTGTTCGGCAATATGGGCAGCGATTGCTCTACCGGCGTGTGCTTTACCCGCAATCCCTCCACCGGTGAAAACGCCTTCTATGGCGAATTCCTGGTCAACGCCCAGGGCGAGGATGTGGTGGCCGGTATCCGCACCCCGCAGCAATTGACCATCGCGGGCAAGAACGCCCAGTCCTCTGATCTTCCCGCCATGGAAGAGTGCATGCCCGAGGTGTTCAAGGAGCTGAACGCCATCCGCCACAAGCTGGAGGCCCACTACAAGGACATGCAGGACATGGAGTTCACGGTTCAGCAGAACCGTCTGTGGATGCTCCAGACCCGCACCGGCAAGCGCACCACCAACGCGGCGCTGAAGATCGCCGTGGATATGGCGCGCGAAGGCCTGATCAGCCGCAAGGACGCCATCAAGCGCATCGACCCCGCCTCGCTGGATCAACTGCTGCATCCGACCCTTGACCCCAAGGCGCCGCGCAAGATCCTGGGCCGCGGTCTGCCCGCCTCGCCGGGCGCCGCCTCGGGCAAGGTGGTGTTCTCCGCCGATGAGGCCGAGGATTGGGTCAAGAACCGCAAGGAGCGCGTCATCCTGGTGCGAATCGAGACTAGCCCCGAGGATATCGGCGGCATGCATGTCTCGGAAGGCATCCTGACCACGCGCGGCGGCATGACCAGCCACGCCGCCGTGGTGGCGCGCGGCATGGGCACGCCCTGCGTGGCCGGTGCTGGCGAAATCCGCGTCGATTACGCCGCCAAGACTCTGAAAGTGGCGGGCCAGGTGGTCAAGGAAGGCGAGACCATCACGCTGGACGGCTCCACCGGTGAGGTCTTCATCGGCGCCGTCGCCACTATCCAACCGGAGCTGACCGGCGATTTCGGCACGCTGATGGAGTGGGTGGACACCATCCGCACGCTGAAAGTCCGCGCCAATGCCGAGACGCCGCTGGACGCCGCCACGGCGCGCAAGTTCGGCGCCGAGGGTATCGGCCTGTGCCGCACCGAGCATATGTTCTTTGACCCCAAGCGTATCATCGCCATGCGCGAGATGATCCTGGCCGAGACCGAGAAGGGCCGCCGCGCCGCCCTGGCCAAGCTGCTGCCCTATCAGCGCCAGGACTTCATCGAATTGTTCGAGATCATGCAGGGCTTGCCGGTGACCATCCGCCTGCTGGACCCGCCGCTGCACGAATTCCTGCCCAATTCCGAGGCCGAGATCGCCGAGGTGGCCAAGGAAGCCGGGGTGGAGCCCTCCGTGGTCAAGGCGCGCAACGCGGCCTTGCACGAGAACAATCCCATGCTCGGCCATCGCGGCTGCCGCTTAGGGATAACCTATCCCGAGATCTACGAGATGCAGGCCCGCGCCATCTTCGAGGCGGCGGTGCATGTGTCGCGTGATACCGGACGCACCGTGGTGCCAGAGATCATGATCCCGCTGGTGGGCGCCAAGAGGGAGCTGGACCTCATGAAGGCCAGCATCGACAAGGAAGCCGAGGCGGTCTTCGCCGAGCAGAAATACTCGGTCCATTACATGGTCGGCACCATGATCGAGTTGCCGCGCGCCGCTTTGCTGGCGGGCGACATCGCCCAGACCGGCGAGTTCTTCTCGTTCGGCACCAACGATCTGACCCAGACCACCTTCGGCATGAGCCGCGATGATTCCGGCCCGTTCCTGGAAGTCTACCGCGCCAAGGGCATCTACGAGCATGACCCCTTCGCCAGCCTGGATCAGGCGGGTGTCGGCGAACTGATCAAGATCGCCGCCGAGCGTGGACGCGCCACCCGGCCTGGTCTCAAGCTGGGCATCTGCGGCGAGCATGGCGGCGATCCGGCCTCTATCCACTTCTGCCAGGGGGCTGGCCTGGACTATGTGTCCTGCTCACCCTACCGCGTGCCCATTGCGCGATTGGCGGCGGCCCAGGCGGCTTTGGGCGGATCGTCCTCCTCCGGAACGGCCTGACGGCTTAAGGAAAAGGACCCTTCGGGGTCCTTTTCTGCTTTCCAGGGCTGGAACCCGGAGCAATACCATACTAAGGTCATCGGCGGTTCCCACGGGAGGCGCTTGCATATGACCACGTCCGAAGATGCCGATTTCACCGCCTGGATGTCCCAAAAGGAATTCATGGTTGTGGAAGATGTGAGTTCGGCCCGCATGCTCGAAGCCAGTCTGCTGCGCGGGCTTGGGGCCAAGAAGGTGACTCCCGCCACCGATGGGGCCGATGCCCTGGCCAAGCTCGACCACGCCGAACAGGTGCCCGACATCATCATCAGCGACTGGATCATGCCGGATGTGGATGGTCTGGCTTTGCTGGAGGCGGCCAAGGCCAAATATCCCGACGTCAAATTCATCATGCTGACCGGCAAGACGGATCTGGACGATGTGCGCGTGGCCCGCGGAAAGGGGGTCGACGGCTATATCGCCAAGCCCTTCACCAAGGAAAGTCTGGTGGCGGCCCTGAAGAAGCTGGTGAAGGGCTGAAATTATTTTTCACCCTGTGGAATAATCCCGACTGCCGCCCGTTCTCTCCCATATGGCCCATGTGGAGCCACACTCGGAGGGAACCATGAATATTCGCAGCCTCACCGTCTTCGCCGCCGCGCTCGTCATCAGCTCGGCCGCCCTGGCCGCTCCGGTCAAGCAGGGTCAGTCTTCTCTGGGCGCCGTGCTCACCGATGAGAAGGGCATGACCCTTTACACCTTCGACAAGGATGCGCCCGGCATGTCCGCCTGTGTGGATGCCTGCGCCCAGAACTGGCCGCCGCTGATGGCCGCTGGCGGGGCCATGGCCGAGGGCGATTACACGGTGATCAAGCGGGCCGATGGTTCCATGCAATGGGCCTATAAGGGCAAGCCGCTCTACACCTGGGCCAAGGATGCCAAGCCGGGCGATACCACCGGCGAAGGCTTCAAGGATATTTGGCACGCCGCCAAGCCGTAGCCATATAAGCTTGCATGAGCAAGATAGAGAGCCAGATCGAAGCGGAAATCCCCGGATTGCGGCGCTATGCCCGCGCCCTGTCCGGGGATGTCTCCCAGGCCGACGACCTCGTCCAGGATTGCCTGGAACGGGCGCTTTCCCGGCTGACTCTGTGGCGCCGCGACAGCAACTTGCGGGCCTGGCTCTTCACCATCTTGCGTCATGTCTGGATCGACGAATTGCGGCGGCGAAAGATACGCCCGGAACTCAACGGTATGGATGATGTCATGGACTCTGCCGCGACGGCGCCCAATCAGATGGACCGGCTCGCGGTGCGCGATCTGGGCGCCGCCTTGGCCCTGCTGGCCCCGGAGCAGCGCGAGGCCGTCCTGCTGGTCGGGCTGGAAGCGATGAGCTATGCCGAAGTGGCCGCGGTTACCGGCGTGCCGGTGGGCACCGTGATGTCGCGCTTGAAACGCGGCCGTGACCGTCTGGCCCTGTTGATGCACGGCGGCGAGGCCGCCCTACGGAGAGTGAAATGAGCGCCCCGGTTTCCGACGACGACCTGCTGTCCTACGTGGATGGCGTCCTTGCCCCCGAACGGGTGGCCGAGGTGGAGTCGTGGCTGGAGACCAATCCCCGTGACGCCGAACGGGTGCGCCAGTGGCGCGAGCAGATGGACGGCCTGCACCGCCTGTTCGACCCGGTACTGGACGAGACCGTGCCCGACCATCTCAGCGTGGCGGCCATCAGGCGCCGCCGTTCGTCATCCTGGATGATGCCCCTGATCCGTATCGCCGCCATGGTTCTTCTGGTCCTGGCCGGAGGAGTGGGTGGCTGGTGGTTGCGTGGCGGCACGGGCTCTGCCCAGGCCCCTGGCGCCATGGTCGCCGCCGAGGCCCTGTCCGCTCATGTGGTTTTTGCCGCCGAGATCCGCCATCCCGTGGAAGTAGGCGCGGGGGAGCGAGCCCATCTGGTGGCCTGGCTGTCCAAGCGCCTGGGGTCGGAGCTGAAGGTTCCCGACCTCTCGGCGGCCGGATTTTCCCTGGTCGGCGGGCGGTTGCTGCCCGCCGCCTCGGGTCCTGCCGCCCAGTTCATGTACGAGAACGGCGACGGACGCCGGGTGACGCTCTATCTGCGGCGCAATCCCGAAGGGTCAGAGACGGCGTTCCGGTTCGCCGCCCAAGGCCGGGTGGAGGCCTTCTACTGGCTTGACGGGCCGCTGGGCTATGCCCTGGCTGGCGATGTGGATCGCGAGCGTCTGATGGAAATGGCCAAGGCCGTCTATCACCAATTATAAAACCCCCGCAGACATCAAAATCTCCCGCGAAAAATGGTGTCCCTTGAGGGCATTGAGTCCGTTCGACTTTACCAAAGTCACGGAGATGAACTTTCCGTAATGAGACCTTCAGGGTCCGGTCGTCCGGAGTTATTTCGGAAATGCCAAGGGAGTTCGATCGATGTCCAATTCAATCGAAGGCAAGGAGGAGGAGCAGATTCCGGTGATGCAGCGCATCCTGGATAATCCGTTCCTGCTTCTCTTTATCGGTGTGGTGGTTCCGGCGGTTTCCTACACGATCTGGGGGATCATGGAAGTCGCCCAGTTACCGATAGCCAAGTAAGGGAGGGATAATACATGTCTATTACTCCTCCAGAACAAAAAGTCTGGTTCAACGAGCCCGTCGAGAAGACCGAGGTGATCTGGGTGCTTATCGCACTCACCTGGGCGCTTATCATGTTCGCCATGATGCCGCTCTGGCACCTCAAGGGCACCCAGAACATGTCCAACGAAGCCTATCGCATCCAGCCGGATGTGTATCAGGCCCGCGTGGACGCGTTCGTCGAGAAGTTCAAGGTTGGCGAGGAAGGTCACGCCAAGACCCCGGTGGTTCGTCCCCCGGCCGGTTCCGACGTGTACATGATGGCCCGCCTTTGGGAATGGTATCCGGTTCTCGAGCTCGAAAAGGGCAAGAGCTACCGCCTGCATCTGTCGTCGCTGGATTGGCAGCATGGGTTCTCCGTGCAGCCCGCCAACATCAACCTGCAGGTCCATCCCGGCATCGACGAGGTGGTGACCATCACCCCGACCGATAGCGGCGATTTCGGCATCATCTGCAACGAATATTGCGGTATCGGCCACCACACCATGCTCGGAAAAATCCGAGTCGTGGCTGGCAAGTAATCGAGGGGGAGCGCAAATGGTTGCCAAGCCCATATTTCGAACCTGCGGCTTCACGGGTCTGAAGATCCATGATGAAGCAGAGAAGCTGATCAAGATCAACGCGGTCACCGCTATCGTGGTGCTGGCCGTCGGCGGTCTGTTCGGCCTTCTCGTCGCCTTGACCCGCTGGCCGACCGTGCACCTGCTGCCGGCCGACCTGTTCTACCTGGCGCTGACCGCGCACGGTATCGACATCCTGATCGTCTGGTGCATCTTCTTCGAAGTTGCGCTGATGTACTTCGCCTCTGCCATCTTGCTGCAAAGCCGGCTGGCCACGCCCAAAATGGGCTGGGTGGCGTATGCTCTGATGGTCCTGGGTGCCGGCATCACCAACTGGAAGGTCCTCGAGGGCAATTCCAGCGTGATGATGACCTCCTACGTGCCCATGCAGGCCGATCCGCTGTTCTATGTGGGTCTGATCCTGTTCGCCGTGGGTGCCCTGATCGCATGCTTCATCTTCCTCGGTACCCTGGTTGTCGCCAAGGCCGAGAAGACCTATGAAGGGTCGATCCCGCTGGTCACTTTCGGTGCCTTGACGGCCTGCATCATCGCCATCTACACCATCTCGTCCGGCGCCATCATCTTGATCCCCACCTTCTTGTGGTCGGTCGGGCTGATCAGCCACATCGACCCCTTGATGTATAAGGTGGTCTGGTGGGGCATGGGCCACTCGTCGCAGCAGATCAACGTGGCCGCCCATATCGCCGTGTGGTACGCCATCGCCGCGATCCTGTTCGGGGCCAAGCCGCTGTCCGAGAAGGTCAGCCGCTGTGCCTATCTGACCTACATCTTCTTCCTGCAGATCGCTTCGGCCCACCATCTTCTGGTGGAGCCCGGCCTGTCTTCGGCCTTCAAGATCTTCAACACCTCGTATGGCATGTATCTCGCCGTGCTGGGTTCGATGATCCACGGCCTGACCGTTCCGGGCTGCATCGAGGCGGCTCAGCGCAAGAAGGGCTTCAATAACGGCCTGTTCGAGTGGCTGCGGAAGGCTCCCTGGGGCAATCCCATCTTCTCGGGCATGTTCCTGTCCCTGATCCTGTTTGGCTTCCTGGGCGGCATCTCCGGTGTCACCATGGGCGTGGAACAGATCAACATCATGATCCACAACACCATCTACGTGCCCGGCCACTTCCACGCGACCGTGGCGGCCGGCACCACGTTGGCCTTCATGGCGATCACCTACTTCCTGGTCCCGGTTCTGTTCGGCCGCGAGCTGATCCTGCCGGGTCTGGCCAAGCTCCAGCCCTATCTGTTCGGCCTGGGCATGGGGGTGTTCTCCCTGTTCATGATGGGTGCCGGTACGCTGGGCGTGTCCCGTCGTCACTGGGATATGGCCTTCTCCGACGCTCCGCACGCCTTCGCTCATGCTCCCGCTGCCTTCCTGATGATGGGCATCGTGGGTGTGGCGGCCTGCGTCGCGGTGGTCGGCGGCGCTCTGTTCGTCCTGGTGATCGTGGGTTCGGTGCTGTTCGGCAAGCCGGTGGTGCATGCCCCGGCCGCTCCGGCTCCGGCTCCGTCGCCGGTGGCGTCCTATGGCAATGCCGAGCATGTGGCCGTTCCCGGCACCTTCGCTCTGGCGCTGCTCTTCCTGACGGTGTTTGTCTTGTACTACTTCGTCAACTGGAAGTACCTGGCCAGCACCTGGATCATGAGCTGATCCAGTCTTTGGGTAAGGCGGGCGGGACTTCTCGGTCCCGCCCGTTTCCCAAACAGAATTTAGAGTTTCGAAGTCTGAAAGGGTGGGAGCAGGTGATGGCGGCAAACCTCAAAGTCCTGGCATCGGTGTTCAAGCTGCGTATCGGGGTGTTCTGCGCCCTGGCCGCCATAGCCGGGGCCCTGGTGACACCCGGTGCCGTTCCGCCAGCCCCCCAGATTTTCGCCGTCGCCCTGGCCGTCCTGCTGTCGGCCGCCGCGGCTGGTGCCTTCAATCATTATTGGGAGCGCGACATCGATCCCATGATGAACCGCACCCGCAACCGTCCTTTCGCCACCGGACAATACGCCGCCGGTCCGCTGTGGCCCCTGGGGCTGTTGGCGTTGACCGTCGCCGCCGTGGCCCTGGCCGCCTTCGCCGCCAATGCCTGGGCGGCGCTGCATGTTTTCCTCGGTGCCTTCGTCTATGGCATCGTCTACACCGTCTGGCTGAAGCGCCGCACCGCCTGGAACATCGTGATCGGCGGATTGTCCGGCAGTTTCGCCGTGCTGGCCGGTGCCGCCGCCGCACTGCCGGGCTTAAGCCCCCAGTCCCTGATCCTGGCTTTGGTCCTCTTCTTGTGGACGCCGCCCCATTTCTGGAGTCTGGCCACCGCGTTGAAGGACGATTATGCCGCCGCCGGGATTCCCATGCTGCCGGTGGTGCGCTCGGAATCCGAGACCAACCGGATCATCCTGGCCAACACATTCGCCTTGGTCGCCTCGTCGCTGCTGCCCGCCTTTTTCGGTGCCGGTCCGCTTTATCTCGGCGCGGCAGCCCTGGGCGGCGGCTGGTTCCTCTACAAGAGCGTGGCCCTGGTCAGGACTCCGGGGCGAAGCGCGGCCATGGGTAATTTCTTTGCCTCGTTGATCCAGCTGATGCTGCTCTTGACCGCCGTCATGGTGGAGCCGCTGCTGGCTGGGTAGGACTTTGCCATGATGCGCGCAACCGTCCTGATCCTGTCTGCAATCCTGTTGGGTGGGGCCTTCGGCTCCCAAGCGGCGCCCAGCGTTTCCGCCACGGCGGAAGAGGCGCTGAAACGGTCGCGTGCCGTCGAGGGCAATGTGGTCGGCTCGCACCAATTGCTGGACCAGGACGGCCAGCCGGTGGACATCACCCGGTACCGTGGCAAGCCGGTGGTGATCAGCATGATCTACACCGCCTGCGACCATACCTGTCCGGTGACCACCCAGAACGTGGCCCGTGCCGTGGCCGGGGCCCGCAAGGCGCTGGGCAAGGACAGTTTCCAGGTCCTGTCCATCGGCTTCGACACGGTGCGCGATACGCCCGAAGCCCTGAAGGTCTACGCCAAGCAACAGGGTATCGACACGGGCGGGTGGAGCTTTCTGGCGGGCAATCCCGCCACCATGGAGGCCCTGGCCGGTGATCTGGGCTTTAGCTGGTATGTGACCTCGCGGGGCTTCGACCACATCGCACAGACCACGGTGCTGGACGGCCAGGGTCGCATCTACCGTCAGGTCTATGGCGAGAATTTCGAATTGCCGCTGCTGGTCGAACCGCTCAAGGATCTGGTGCTGGGCCGGGCCGCCGCTTTGACCTCGATTCAGTCCATCAGCGACCGGGTGCGCTTCTTCTGCACCGTCTACGACCCCCATTCCGATGCCTACCGCTTCGATTACGGCATCTTTTTCAGCATCGGCTCGGGCTTTCTGGCGGTGCTGACCATCATCTGGATGACCATCCGCATGTGGCGCGACAGCAAAAGAACGCCGCGCCAGCCGACCGCATGACGGCAAAAAAATGGAAACGAAAAGGAAATATCGCCTTGTCTAATCCAATCAAATCCGCCGTCAGAGCGGGGCTTTTCCGCCTTGAAAGCGGTTGGGATATGCTGGTCGGGCGCGAGTCCAATCCCATGTACTGCCTGGGCGCCATGTCCTGGTACTTCTTCTGGATCGTCGGTGCGTCGGGCCTGTACCTGTTCATTCCCTACGACACCAGTGCGGTGCGGGCCTGGAACTCCATCGAATATATCTCGCGCGAGCAATGGTATTGGGGCGGCCTGATCCGCTCGCTGCACCGCTATGGCTCGGATGCTATGGTGCTGACCATGATGCTGCATCTGGTGCGCGAATGGTGCCTGGACCGCTATCACGGAGCCCGCTGGTTCGCCTGGTTCACCGGCGTGCCGCTGATCTGGATGGTATTCAGCTCTGGGATCACCGGCTATTGGCTGGTCTGGGACGAACTGGCCCAGTATCTGGCCATCGGCACCGCCGAGTGGATGGATTACCTCGGCATTTTTGGCCAAAGCATCGCGCGCAACTTCCTGACGCCCGGCGCGCTCACCGACCGCTTCTTCACCTTGCTGATCTTCATCCATATCGCGGTGCCGCTGTTCCTCTTGATGGCCATGTGGGTGCATATCCTGCGCATCAACCGGGCCAATACCAATCCGCCCCGGCCGCTGATCATCGGCTCGTCCATCATGCTGGTGGCGCTGTCGCTGATCCATCCCGCCCAAAGCCATCCGGCAGCCGATCTGGGCAAGGCCATCGGCGATCTCAATCCCGACTGGTATTTCATGGCGCTCTATCCGCTCTATGATTCCAAGGGGCCATTGGTGACCTGGGCGGTGTCCATCGGAGCCTCCTTGTTCCTGTCGCTGATGCCGTGGATGGCCTTTCGCCGCAAGCGCCGGGCGGCGGCCGTTGTGACCTCGGAGCTTTGCAATGGCTGCGGCAATTGCGCCTCCGATTGCCCGTTCGGCGCCGTGGTGCTGCGCCCGCGCAGCGACGGACTGCATTCCAGCCCCAAGCTGGCGGTGATGCAGCCCGATCTGTGCACCAGTTGCGGCATGTGCATGGCGTCGTGCAACAAGACCAATCCCTTCCTTCCCCATACGGGCGAGACCCGCCAGACCGCCATTGATATCCCGGACTTCACCTTTGACCTGATGGTCAAGCGGGTTTCGGCGCGTACCCATGGCCTGGTGGGCAATGGCCGGGTTCTGGTGATCGGTTGCGAGCATGGCGCGGTGCTGGACCATCTCAAGGGACCGTCGGTGGGCGTGCTGCCGCTGCATTGCACCGGCATGATGCCGCCTTCGCTGATCGACTATGTCTTCAACAAGGATCTGGCCGACGGCGTACTGGTCACCGCCTGCCGCCCCGGCGAGTGCTTCTATCGCCTGGGACCGGAATGGACCGAGCTGCGCATGAATGGCGAGCGGGTGCCGAAACTGCGCGGCGCCGTGCCCCGCGACCGGGTGCGGCTGTTCTGGGCGGCCAGCACCGAGATCAAGGCCCTTAGGTCCGAACTGGCCGCCTTCCGGGTGGCGCTGGAGGAATTGCCGCCATTAGAGCGTCCCCAATCCACCAAGCGGAGGGTGACGGAATGATCAAGCCCCGTTACATCGCCGGTCAGGCCGTGGCCTATACCGCCTTTGCCGTGATGATCGCCTATTTCGCCTCCAACCCGGTCTATCGCTTGCACCCGCCGGAATCCGCGCTGCTGAAGCTGTCGCTCACCCATGCGGGGCAGAAGATGGGCGAGTGCAAGGACCGTTCGGCCGAGGAACTGGCCAAGCTGCCGCCCAATATGCGGGCCAAGCAATCTTGCGGGCGCGAGCGCAATGCTGTGACGCTGGAAATGGATATCGACGGCGAGAAGGTCTACGCCCATACCGCCAAGCCCGCAGGTCTGTCCGGCGACGGGCGCTCGCGCTTTTACGATTCCCGCGAGATCAAGGCTGGCCGCCACGTCATCGCCGCCCGCATGCGCGACGGCAATGATCCCAAGGTCTTCGATCAGGTGGCCGAGGTGACGGTCGAGCTTGCGCCGCGCCAGGTTTTCGTGGTCGATTTCGACGAAGAGAACGGCAGGTTCGAGTTCAAATAAACCTGACATTCGTCATCCCGGAAGCGCAACGCGCTATCCGGGATCCAGGGGGCCGAAGTTCGTCTTCGCGACTCCTGGATCCCGGCTCAGGGCCGGGATGACGGAAGTGGGAAGCGGGGCAGGACCGGAATGGATCACTCCTGGAAGACGGACGGGTTGTCGGCGGCGCGGCGGACTGAACTG
Source organism: Paramagnetospirillum magnetotacticum MS-1 (assembly GCF_000829825.1). Lineage (NCBI taxonomy): Bacteria > Pseudomonadati > Pseudomonadota > Alphaproteobacteria > Rhodospirillales > Magnetospirillaceae > Paramagnetospirillum > Paramagnetospirillum magnetotacticum. The sequence continues at coordinate 213,025 of NZ_JXSL01000027.1, forward strand.
CGCGGCTGGGCCTTGCTGGCGGTGGGCTCGCTGGCCGTTGCCGGGCTTTTGGCCTTGGGCCTGGGCCTGTCGCGCACGCCCAAGGTTCAGGACTGGCTGCCCTGGGGGCCGCACTTCTTCTACCGCGCCCTGGTCACCCATGTGGTGCTGTCCTTCGAAGTATGGTTCCTGGCCGCATTGGGCGCGCTGTCGGCCATGGCGGCGCCGCCCTGTCCCCACGGAGACCGGCTGGGCAAGGTCGCCGTTCTTCTCGGAAGCCTGGGCGTTCTGCTGTTGCTGATTCCGGCCCTCGCCGATCAAGGCGAGCCGTCCTTGAACAATTACGTCCCGGTGGTGGGGCACAGGCTGTTCTATATCGGCCTCGGCGTGCATGCCCTCGGGGTGGCCCTGGCCTGTCTGCGGCTGCTGCCCGTTCTGCGCAGCCATCGGGTGGTGCCCTTCGGCATTGCCTGCGCGGGTCTGGCCTATCTGGCGGCCCTGGCCTGCTTTGTCATGGCCTGGGCGCTGATCCCGGCTAGGACCGATGCCGATCTGTTCAACGAGCGGGTGTTCTGGGGCGGCGGCCATGTGCTGCAACTGGTCAACACCATGATCCTGATGATCGCCTGGCAGGCCCTGTCCGAGCGTCAGTTCGGCACCGGCCCGGTTCCGTCCGGGTTGGGCCGAGCCAGCTTTGCCGCCCTGGCCCTGTTCGCGGTGGTCTCGCCCTTGATATATATCCTGGGCGGCGACGTATTGGGCCTGGAACACCGGCAGATCTTCACTCGCCTCCTGTGGGTCGGGCTGCCTTTGCCGCCCCTGGTCATGGGGTTGGGTCTGGCCTGGCAATTGGTCAAGGGGCCGCGCGACTGGCGCTCGCCCGCTTTCCTGTCCCTGGCCCTGTCGCTGTTCGTATTCGCCATCGGCGGCTTTGCCGGATTCTTTCTGGGCGTGGCCGACACCCGCACGCCGTCCCATTACCACGCTGTCATCGGAGGCGTTCAACTGGGCCTGATGGGCGTGGTGCTGGTCCATCTGCTGCCCGCCCTGGGGCGCGAGATCGGGACGGGCAGGGGCGTGCGCCTGCAATTCCACCTCTATGGCTGGGGGCAGTTGGTCCACGCCCTGGGATTCTTTCTGGCGGGTGCCGCTGGTGTGCCGCGCAAGACCACCGGCGTCGACCAGGGCCTCGATACAATCTGGAAGAAGGTTTCCATGGGCGTGGTGGGGATGGGAACCGGTCTGGCGGTCCTGGGCGGCGTGATCTTCGTGTGGATGGCCCTGTCGCGATTGCTCAAGCCGGGGGAGGGCGATCATGCTTAAGGGCTTCGCTCCGTTGGCCCTGCTGGCGGCCAGTTTGATTCTGGCGCTGGGCTGGCTGATGGGCCGCACCGGCGGCATCGACGTGGCTCCCTCGCAAAGCTACAAGGCCGATCTGGCCGAATTCCACGGCCGCCATCTGGCTTTGATGGCCGCCCATGGCACCGGCCAAAGCGTGGACGGTATCCCGGTGGTGCGTCCGCCCGCAGGCTCTGACATCCCCGTTCTGGCCAAGCGTTGGGAGTTCAGCCCCGCCCTGCAACTGGAACCGGGCAAGACCTACCATTTGCATTTGCTGGCCGAGGATGCCGTTCATTCCGCAGCCATCGGCGAGGCCGAGCTATTGTTGAGGCCGGGCGAGGTCCAGGTGGTGGACCTGACCGCGCCCATGTCGGGCCGGGTTCGCCTCCAATGCGCCGAATATTGCGGCCTGGGGCATACCAAGATGATCGGCAGTATCGAGGTGGCCCCTTAGCTTGACGGCGCTTCACCGGGGTGGGAAGATTTTCCCCAAGGTCAGCCATCCGGGAGGGGATTATGGGCGCCGGGAAGAAGAGAATCAGCCTGCGGCCGGATTTCGTCTGGGGGGTGTCCACCTCGGCCTTTCAGGTGGAAGGCGCCACCAAGGAAGACGGGCGCGGCCCCAGCATCTGGGACACCCGCTGCCGCCTTGCCGGAGGGGTGTGGACCGGGGCCAATGCCGATGTGGCCTGCGACCATTACCACCGCTGGCCCGAGGATGTGAGGCTGATCAAGGATCTGGGCGTTGACGCCTATCGCTTTTCCATCGCCTGGCCGCGCCTGCTGCCCAAGGGCAAGGGAGCGGTTAACCAGAAGGGTCTCGACTTCTACGACCGGCTGATCGACGGCGTTTTGGAAGCTGGGATCACCCCTTGGGTCTGCCTCTATCACTGGGACCTGCCCCAGGCGCTGGATGATCTGGGCGGCTGGACCAATCGCGACTGCGCCGGGTGGTTCGCCGATTACGCCGTTCTGGCGGCCAAACGCTATGGCGACCGGGTCAAGCATTTCGCCACCTTCAACGAGTTCTCGGTCTTCACCATGTTCGGCTATGCCATCGATTGGGCGGCGCCCGGCGTCACCGACCGGGCCGCCCATATGAAGGCCATCCACCACGTCAATTTGGCCCATGGCATGGGCGTGGACGTGCTGCGCGACCATGTTCCGGGCGTGTCCATCGGCGCCATCCATAACCGCCAGATCGTGCGGCCGGAGGGCGGGCTGGCCGAGAACCAGGCGGCGGCCGACCTGCTGGACGCCCATTGGAACGGTGTGTTCTGCGACCCGCAGCATCTGGGCCATTACCCCGAGATCATGGCCCGCGATGTGGAGCCCTATGTCCAGGCGGGCGATCTGGCCCGCATCTGCCGTCCCACCGACTGGATGGGACTCAACCACTACGGCCCCATCTACGCCAAGGCCGATCCGGCCACCACCTGGGGCTATGGCTGGGGCGCTCCGCCTGAATCGGCCAACCATCCGGAAGTGGGCTGGCCCATCTTCCCCGAAGTGTTCAAGGACGAGTTGCTGACCCTGACGCGGCGCTATGGCCTGCCCATCTACGTGACCGAGAATGGATGCGGCGGGGGCGCGGGCAGCGACACGCCCGACGAGAACGGCGAGGTCAAGGACACCCATCGCCTCGCCTATTTCCGCGAATACCAGCAGGCTATGCTGGACGCGGTGGCCGAGGGCGCTGATCTGCGCGGTTATTTCGTCTGGGCTTTGCTCGATAATTTCGAGTGGGGCTCGGGCTATGGCCCGCGCTTCGGCCTCTATCACGTCGACTTCGAGACGCAAAAGCGCACGTTGAAGAATTCCGGCAAGTGGTACCGGGACATGATCAAGGGGCATAGGACGTAATCGGGCACTCGCCCGAACCCATCCGGGGCGATGCCCCGGACCCCATTTTGATTTATGAAATAAACGAATGGGGTTTGGGGCCTATGGCCCCAAGCGGGTGCGGGCGGCAGCCCGAATCCTTTTTACCGCCGCTTATCGCCGCGCTTGGTCAGGCCGTCGGCCAGGGCGCGGCGCTCTCCCCTGCGCAGCAGATTGCCGAACAGGCGACCGCCCCAATTCATGCCACGCTTGGGCTGGTTCCAGTCCTTGCGGCTTTCACGAACCAAGATGGTGCCGTCGGGCGAAGGCGACAGGGTCAGCTTGCGCTGATGGTACTGCTCCAACTCGGCGTGGAAGCCCACGGTGAGGATGGCTGCGGTGGGGAATTCGTCGTTGAGCAACTGCATCAGCTTGCGCTCGCCCTCGGGGTCGAGCGCGTCGGTGGCCTCTTGCAGGAAGACCCATTTGGGCCGGTGCAGCAACAGCCGCGCAAAGCCCAGGCGCTGCTGTTCACCGGCGGTAAGGTTCTGTTCCCACAAGGCGGTGTCGTCGATGCGCACCATCAGATGGCCGAGGCCGACCCGTTCCAGGGCGCCCTCCAACTGGTCGTCGGGGAAGCATTCCGTGGCCGACGGGTAGGTGAGTACGCTGCGCAGCGTGCCGATGGGCATGTAGGGCCGCTGGGGCATGAAGAAGATATGGGCGTCGCAGGGAAGGTCCACCGTGCCGCGTCCCCAGGGCCACAATCCGGCCACCACCTTGAACAGCTTGACCGCCGCGCCGGGATCGCCGCCGATCAGCACGTGCTCGCCGCCGACGATCTCGGCGCTGAAATCCTCGATGACCACGCTGCCATCGGAATTGGCGATGGTCAGGCCGTGGAAGCACAAGGTGGGAATGGCGGCCTTTTGCACGATGACCGCGTGGGCATCGGGGCGCGACGCATCATCCCTGAGCGCCTGAAGGGCGTCGTGCAGGGACAGGACGCGCTCGACCGAGGCGCGCCATTCGGCGACGCGCTGCAGGTTGTCCACGGGCCAGGACAGGGCCTGGGACAATTGCTGGAACGCCTGGGCGGTCTGCATCAGATGCCCCAGCGAGATGACGCCGGAAATATAGCGCGGCGCTGCGATCAGAATGGGGAAGGCGGTGGAGAACACCGCGTATCCCGAGGTGAACAGGAACAAACGCGTCAGGCCCGCGGTCTGGCGGTTCCAGGCGCCCTCGATGCCGCGGAACAGTTCCGAGAAACGGCGGCGTTCGCCCACCTCGCCATGCAACAGGGCGATGGCTTCGGAATTCTCCCGCGCCCGCACCAGTCCAAAGCGGAAATTGGCTTCGGCGGTCTGGCGGCGGTCGGTGGCGCGGATCAGGGGCCTGCCCACCCAAAGCGCCAGGGACGAGGCGCATGAAGCGTAGAACAGCGCCACCCAGACCATGTGGCCGGGAATGGAAATCTCGAATCCGCCCAGATCGAGGATGAGTTCACCCGACAGCGACCACAGGATCTGCACGAAGCTGGCCAGCAGCAAGCCGCAATAGAACAGCGAATGGATCAGGTCGATGGCCGTTTCGGTAGTCAGGCGGATGTCCTCGGCGATGCGTCCGTCGGGATTGTCGTGATCGCCTGGCATATGCATCAGCTGGTAATGATGGCCCATGGCCATCCAGTTGTCCTGCAACCTGCGGGTCAGCCAGCGGCGCCAGCCCAGCTGGATGGTTCGCTTCACCTTCAGATGCAGGGCGGTCACCGTCATGGACGCGACCAGGATCAGGCAGATTTCGGCGATCTGGGCGAAGAACTTTTCCATGGATTTCTGTTCGAGCGCGTCGAACAACTCGGCGCTCCACAGATTGATCATGATGGGGATGACCACCTGGCCCACGGTCAGGCCAAGCAGCAAAGCGACAAGGCCGCGTACTTTCCACTTCTCGCCCGATTGCCAATAGGGTCCCGCCAGGCGGATAAACTGCCTGATGAAACCCGGCGACTGGCGATCCTGATATTGGCCGTCGCTCATTTCGGCCTCGGTGTTCACGTCGCTTGCCATCCCCTGAAGCGGGAGGAGCAATACTCCCCCAGTGATCACTTAACCTCGAAAAGCCGTGCAAGTGAAGCCCGCACAAAGGCCATTGTGTCATTTCAACGTTTCGCAGCGGTTAATTCCGAAGCAGTTGCAACTTGGCGGCCGGAAGGCGATGGTGATGCCATGGTGAACGGGATTTTGGCATGTGGTCGGTTTTTGGCGGTGTTGGCGCTTGGGCTGGCGCTGCCGACTGGCATGGTGCGGGCCGAGCCGTCGGCATCTCTGGCCGTCGATCTGGGCTCGGGCACGGTGATTGCCGAAAGCCGGGGGGGAATGCCCCATCATCCCGCCTCGCTCACCAAGATGATGACTGCCTATGTGGCCTTTGGCGCGATCAAGGCTGGCAAGGTGTCGCAAGACGATATCATCACCGTTTCGGAACGGGCGGCGTCCCAGGGCGGTGCCACCCTCGACCTGGGGCCGGGCGAAAGGATCAGCCTGGGTGCGGCGCTGAAAGCCATGATCGTTCGCTCGGCCAATGATGCCGCCGTGGCCGTGGCCGAACATGTGGCGGGCAGCGAGTCCGCCTTTGCCGTCCGCATGACCGAGGAGGCGGCCAGACTGGGCATGACCTCGTCCTCGTTTCGCAATGCCACAGGCATGACGGCGGCGGGACATGTGAGTTCGCCGCGCGACATGGCCATCCTGGCCATGGCCATCGAGCGGGATTTTCCCGCCTTCCGCCCGATGTTTTCCAGCCGCGACACCACCTGGAAGGGCCGCGTCCTGCCCACGGTCAACGGCTTTCTTGGCGCCTATGCCGGGGCCGAGGGCATGAAGACCGGCTTTACCTGCTCGGCGGGCTACAATCTGGTGGCCATCGCCCATCGGGGTGGACGCCGGGCCCTGGCGGTGGTGATGGGAGCTGGGTCCTCGGCCGAGCGGCTGGGTGCCATCCGAAGGCTGATGGATCAGGCCTTGCAGGCCGAGCCTGCTACCGGGCGTTCTCTGGCCGGGCTCGGCAATGTCGGAGGGACGCCGCCCGACCGCTCGCAGGAGGCCTGCGGCTATGCGCGCAGCGGCAAGGGAGGCGGACCCGAGATGGCCATCGCCCAACGCCGCTCCGTTCCCGCCGGATGGGCGCTGGAGGTCTCCTATGGCCGCGACCTCGGCAAGGTCCGCCGCGAATTGGACAAGGTCCATCGCCAGATGCGGGGCAAGCTGGGCGGTGGTTCGGCCATGGTGGTGGTGCGTCCCCGCGACGGCATGCTGCGTTATCGCGGTCTGATCGTGGGATTGCAGGAGCGGCGGGCCATCGATACCTGTCTGGCCGAGCGGGCGCGGGCGGGCGAGGAACGCTGCCTGGTACTCAATCCGACCATGCTGGCGGGCGCCATGGATGACGAGCGCCGCTTTAAAATGATCTCGGCGCATTGAGGGAAACGACGTATACTCTGGATCTATAATCAAATTCGGATCGCCATCGACCATTGGGGAATGGGCGGCTGGTTCGTGAGGGGCAGTTGATCGGGTCGGGCCGAATCATGGGAGGTGACGAAGTTTGACGAAGTAGTGTACCCGCCTGATTATGGTGGCGTGCCTTCTGTGTTAGGCTTCAAGGAATCGGCTAAGGAGGCCAATATGACGAGCAAGTTTTTTGCTGCCTTGATTTTCGCGGTTGGGCTGCTGATTTCCCAGGTCCCCAACGGGGCGCTGGCCGCCGATCCGCCGGTTTCGCTGCTGATGCAGGTCAGCGGCACCGTGGAGCATAGCCGTGACGGCACTTCGTGGAAGCCGGTTAACCGTAACAAGTATTTGTTCGCTGGCGACATGATCCGCACCGGCTCTGACGGGTCGGGCAAGCTGGTCGATCAGGCCACCAACATGGCCCAGACCCTGTCGTCGGGCAGCCAGATCGAGGTTGCCGGAACCGCCCTGAAGGTGGTCAGCGGCAAGCTTTCCGCCCCCGAGGCCGCTTCTGGCGATCTGGTGGCCGGTCTTGGCAATCGTTTCGCCGAGGCCCAGCGGTATACCACCGTGCGCCGCGGCGTCGCCAAGGAAGGCGCCATCAAGCTGCGCGTGGTGCAGCAGGTGACCTTGTCCTCGACCTATCCCGAACTGGCCTGGCAGAGCTTCGGCAAGAGCCATTCTTTCGTGCTGACCATCGATGGAACCGCCCATCAGGTGGCTGGCGCCGATGGCGATCTGGTCCGCTTCAAGGTTCCGGAGCTGTCGCCCGGCAAGCACAGCTTCACCGTCGCGGTGATCGAGAACGGCCAGAAGGTGGCCGAGGCCGATAAGGAAGGCGCCATCATGTGGCTGTCGGCGGCCGAGGATAAGGCCCTGGCCGACAATATCGCCAGGATCCGCGCCATCAACGCCAAGGACGATTTCTCGGTGGCCAATCTGTTGGACGAGAAGGGCGTGACCGTCGCCGCCATGGATCTCTATCGTAAGTATTTCGATGAGAACAAGGACGACAACGAAATGCGTCCGTTGCTGATCCGCGCCTATAACGAGCTGAAGCTGGTCGAGCTGAAGCAGAAGGAAGCGCTGGTCTACAACGACAAACTCAACGCCAACTAACCAAATTGGGGCGCTCTCTTCCGCGAGGAGAGCGCCCCTCTCGATTCCGGGGAGCGGCATGACCAAGCGATACGATATACTCTTCACCCTCGTCCTGTTCCTGATCGCCATCCCCGCCCAGCATTTCGAATGGTTCGCCCTGCTGGAGGATCAGACTCTTTCCTTCCGCCACCAGTTACGGCTGGCCTATGGCGATGCCAAGAAGCTTGCGGTGGCCCCCGAAGTGGTGGTGGTCAATACCGACGAGGCCTTCTTCAAGTCCTATAAGAGCTTTCCGCTCCGGCGCACCGATATTGGCGCCATGGTGACCAATCTCAAGGCGCTGGGCGCCAAGGTCATCGCCGTCGACATGCTCATGGATTTTCCCAGCTCGTATAATGAGGACCCGGCCCTGGCCAAGGCGTTGAGCGACGCTGGCAATACGGTGCTGGTGGCCCAGGGCGAGTTCAGGGACGGAAAATTCGCCAAGATCAATTATCCGACGGCGCTTCTCGATCAGGCCTCGGCCAGCGCCTATACGAATATCCAGTCAAATTCCAAGCTGGTCACCAGCCTGTCGCGGCTGCGGGTGTTTCCCGAGATGACCGGCGAGAAGGGGGGCTGGCCCTTCGCCGTCAAGGCCGCCGCCATGTTCTTGGGTGTCGAGCCCAAGTTGGACGGCAATACGCTGGTTCTGGGCGAGCTTCGCGTCCCGCTGAACCACGAGAACAAACTCTATATCGACTTTCCGCCCCTTCCCACCGGCACCCGGTTCCTTAGCCAGTCGGCGGGGCTGTCCGCCCTGGAATTCCTCGATATCTCCGGCCTGGATGAGCGGGAGCTGGCCGAGTTGGAGTTCTGGGTGAAGGACAAGATCGTCGTCTTAGGCGATACATCCGAAGTGTCCCACGACTGGTTCGACACGCCTGTCGGCATGGTCTACGGGGTGGAAATCATCGCCGATTCCATCAGCTCGATCCTGAAGGGGGCGCCATTGCGCGCCGCGAGTCCCGTCCTGGATTCCGTGGCGCCCGTCGTCTTGCTGCTGGCCATGATGCTGCTGTCGCTCTATCTCACCCGGCCGCTGCTGCGTGGCATGTTCGTGGTGGCCTTGGGAATCGGCTTCATTCTGTCGGCCAGCGCTCTTTACATCCATCTGGGCGTGGTCATCTCCATGTCCTACGGCATCCTGGCCCTGATGGCCTCCTATCTCCTGGTGGAATTCCGCCAGTATCTGATCGAGCGCAATCAGAAGCAGCAGATCGCCAAGACTTTCGGTCAATACATCCCGCCCGAACTTGTGGCCGAGATGAACAAGACCGGCCAGCAGGTCACCGTGGGCGGCGAATCGCGCGAAATGACCGTGCTGTTCTCCGACGTGCGCGGCTTCACCACCATTTCCGAAGGCCTGGCGCCGCAGGAACTGACCGTGCTGATGAACGCTTTCCTCAGCCCCATGACCCATGTGATCCATGATTTCCGCGGCACCATCGACAAGTATATGGGCGACGCCATCATGGCCTTCTGGGGGGCGCCTCTGCACGACCCCGACCACGCCCGCCATGCGGTCATGGCGGCGCTGGGCATGGTCAAGAAGATGGAGGAGTTGAAGGACGACTTCATCGCGCGCGGCTGGAAGCCCATCAAGGTGGGTATCGGGCTCAACACCGGCATCATGAATGTGGGCAACATGGGATCGGACTTCCGCATGGCCTATACGGTGCTGGGCGACGCGGTCAATCTGGGCTCGCGTGTGGAAAGCCTGACCAAGCAATACGGCGTCAACATGATGGTCACCGAGTACACCCAGGCGGTGGTGCCCGGACTGGTCAGCCGCGAGATCGACCTTGTCCGCGTCAAGGGCAAGGACACGCCTGTCCGCCTCTACGAGCCCATCGGCTTCGAAGGCGAGGTGGATGCCGAGACCGTGGCGCGTCTGTCCCAGCATCTGGCCGCACTGGCCATGTTCCGCGATCAGAAGTGGGACGCGGCCAAGATGGCGTTTCAGGAACTGCACAATGCCGAGCCCGAGCGGGTGATCTACAAGATTTACCTCGACCGTATCGAGCACTTCATGGAAGAGCCGCCCGGTTTGGACTGGGATGGCGTCTATACCCACAAGGAAAAAAGCTAGGCCCGGTTTTCAGCCAGGGGCCTCGGTGGCGGCTTGGGGAAGCCGGCCGGCAGTCGGGAGAGGGTTCGATGATGGCTTCGCGTGCTTTGACGTTGCTCGCCGGGACCGCTTTGGCGGTTCTGGTTGCCGCATCGCCGGTTTTCGCCCAATCCGCCGACGATCTGATCGGTCAGGCTCGCCAAGCCATGCAGGCGGGCAAGGCCGCAGACGTCCAGCGTCTGGACGGCGAAATCACCAAGGCCCGCTCGGTTCTGCCCGCCTGGGTGGCGGAGAAGCAGCAGGCCGCCTCGGCCGTTCCCCAGGCCAAACAGCGCGCCGCCATGCTGTGGAACCGCTCGCATCAGCAGGCCATCGCCTCGGCGGGCGGTGGCGATCTTTCCAAGGCCGTGGACGAGGCCGCCCAGGCCCTGTCCATCGCCAAGGACAATCTGGGCGAGGGGCATCTGGCCACCATCATCAGCGCCACCGATCTGGCCGCCTTGCAGCAATTGGCTGGGCAAGTCGAGGCGTCGGAGGCCAGCTATCTCCTGGCGGTGAAGCTTTCCCAGGCCTCTTTGGGCGATGCCCATCCCGAAACGGTCAAGGTGCAACAGGCTCTGGCCGGACTTTACCAGTCCCAGGCCAAGTTCGATCAGGCCGCCAAGGTCTATGACGGGGCCGTCAAAGCCTCGACCGCCGGATTGGGGGCCACGCATCCCCAGACCATCAGCCTTCAACTCACCCTGGCGCGTCTGCAGATCAACGCCTCCAAGACCAAGGATGCCGACAAGCTTCTGGACGCCGCCTGCACCGCCTCGCGCAAGGTCTATGGCGAGGCCCATGGGGAGTTTTCCCGCTGTCTGGCCCAGCAGGGCGCCTTCAAGCGGGTGCAGGGCGACTACACCGCCGCCGCGGCCCTGATGGATCAGGCCGTGGCCATTCAGAAGCTGGCCCTGGCGCCCACCGATCCCTTGAGCCTTTCCACCCGTATCGAGGCGGGTGGGCTGTACCACCGCCAGGGCCGTCTGACGGAATCGCAGCAGATTCTGGAATCCGCGGTGCGCGATGCCCAGGCCGCCAATGATCAGCAGAACCTGCTTTCGGCCAAGGGCGATCTGGCCGACGTGCTGGATGACCGTGGCGAATACGACGCCGCCGAGAAGATGGCCAAGGAAGTACTGGAGGCCCAGACCGCCGCGCTGGGCGCCGCCCATCCCAACACCGTGGCGGCGCTGTCCTCGCTGGCCTCCATCTACCGCAAGCAGGGCCGCCTGCTGGAGGCCGAGAAGACTTTCATGGATGCGTGGGAACGCTACCGCAAGGTTCTGGGCACCGACCACCGCTCCACGGTGATCGCCGCCAATAATGTGGGCGAGATCTTAGAGAAGGAAGGCATTTACGAGCGCGCCGAGCCCTTCTTAAGGGGCGCGCTGGACGGCGGACGCAAGGCCTTCGGCGAGACCCATCCGGCCACGCTGACCACCATGAACAATCTGGCGCTGCTGTATGAAAGCCAGGGCGTGTTCGACAAGGCCGAGCCTCTGTATCAGAGCGTCATCACGGTGTTCGGCAAGACCATCGGACCGAAGCATCCCGATACCATCGCGGCGACCAACAATCTGGCCTATCTCTACATGCTGAAGGGCGAGTACGACCGTGCCGCCCCCATGTTCAAGACGGTGCACGAAGCCTGGGTCAAGGCATATGGGCCCAAGCACCAGAACACCTTGAAGGCGCTCAACAACCTGGCCCGCGCGCTGCACAAGCTGGGCAAGCTGGGAGAGGCGGAAAAGGCCTTCGACACCGCCCTGGCCGGTCGGCGCTCGGTGTTGGGCGAGAAGCATCTCGATACGTTGCGCTCCATGCACGATCTGGCGGCGCTCTATCGCAGCCAGAAGAAGCTCAAGGAGGCCGAAACCCTTCTGACCAAGACCCTGGCCGGTGACGAGGCCGTTCTGGGGCCGGCCCATCCCTATACCTTCGAGACGCTGAACACCCTGGCCGGGGTGCAGGAGGATATGGGCGACATCAAGGCCGCCTTCGCCACCCGTCAGACCACCTTCAAGCGCCGCACCGAATTCCTCAACCGCGTGCTCTATGTCACCGGCGACAATGCGCGCGAGGGCTATGTGCGCCTGCACGCGCCCGAACTGGCCGCCTATGTGGCCTTGCTGACCAAACTGGACGAGCCGACGGCGGGCAAGGCGCTGATGGAGATCAGCCTGAACCGCAAGGGTCTGCTGCTCAAGGTGGCGTCGGAGATTCAGCAGGTGACCCGCCTGTCGCGCGATCCCGAACTGACCAAGCTGACCGAGGAACTGGCCGAGGTCAGAAAGCGTCTGGCCGCCCTGACCCTGTCGGGCCCCACCGAGGAAACCAAGGACAACCACGTCGAGGTGATCAACGGCCTCGAGGAAAAGATCAACGACCTGCAGGGAGCGCTTGGCCGTTCCTCCACCCGTTTCCAGCAATCGGTTGCCCCCATTGCGCTTGATGATCTGGTCAAGGCCTTGCCCGCCGACGGTGTGGTGGTCGACCTGTTCATCTATGGCGAAGAAGGCGCGCGCAAGCTGGTGGCCGCAACGCTGCGTAAGGATGGCGACACCCCGGTCTATGGGCTGGTGAAATACGATTCGCTCAAAACCATCGAAGACGCCATCGTCAAGTACCGCACCGATATCCAGAACGAAGAGATCGAAATGGACGATCTGCTTGATGTGGGCCAGCAGGTGCACAAGCTGGTCTGGCAACCCCTGGATAAGGCCCTGGGCGGGCGTACCAAGGTCTATTTCATTCCCGATGGCATGCTGAACATCCTGCCCATCAGCGCCCTGGTGGAGCCGAGCCGCAAATATCTGATCGAGCGCATCGACCTGCATGTCCTCAATTCCAGCCGTGATTTGCTGCCCTCTTCCATCCCGGCGGCCAAGGGCGGCTATCTCATCAATGCAGGTCCCGACTACAACACCGAGGAAGTGACGGGTAAGGCGACCCTGGAAAAGGCCCGCTCGCGCTCGGCCGGTTCCGATGTCCAGAATTCGGTGCGCGGCATGAGCGGTATGCGCGGCCTCAAGTTCGATCCGCTGCCCGGCGCCGAGAAGGAAGGCCAACTGATCGTCAAGACCGTGGAGAACCAGGGCAAGCCCACCGCCATCTACTCCAAGGCCGGAGCCCAGGAAAAGGTGCTGCGCGAGCTGGAGCAGCCGCCCGAGGTTCTGCACATCGCGACCCACGGCTTCTTCCTCAAGGCCGACGATACGCTCAGGAAACGCCTGTTGAAGCTGCAGCGCTCGTCCGATTTCCAGTTCCCGCCGCCCGGCGATAACCCGCTGCTGCGCGCCGGGCTGGCCTTTGCCGGTATCAACTCCAACGCCCAGGTGCTGGGCGATATCGATACCGACAATGACGGCGTTCTCACTGCGCTGGAGGTGCTGGGCCTGGACCTGACAGGCACCCAACTCGCCATTCTGTCGGCCTGCGAAACCGGCCTGGGCGAAGTCCATGAGGGCGAGGGCGTCTACGGTCTGCGCCGCTCATTCCAGGAGGCGGGCGCCCGTTCGGTGGTCTCCTCCCTGTGGGAGGTCAGCGACGCCGGAACCCAGACCCTGATGGCGGCACTTTACAAAAGGCTTTTGGCGGGCAAAACTCCGCATGACGCCTTGAGGGAGGCTCAGCTGGAGATGTTGCGTAACAGCCAGTGGAGCATGCCCTATATCTGGTCGGCGTTCTTTATGGTTGGCGGCTGATGGCGAAAACGGGGCGCCATCGAAAGCCTGCTCCGGAAAGCGGTCCTGTGGGGGGAAGCCGCATGCGGGTCGTATCTGTATCGTCAGGAATCAGCTGGGTCGAAGTGCCCGAGGCGGATCTCAGAGTCTTGTGCGGCTGTCCCGCCGACAGCGTCAAGCATCTGATCAAGCGCGGGCTGATTGTTCCCACCGAACGGAACGGGGTCTCTTTCGAGACCGGGCCCAACGCCATTCTCTTGTCCGATGTGCCGCTGCAAAACGGTGCATTCTCCAACCTGTCGGAATTTCCCATCCTGCAGATGCTCTATCGCCAGGGCATGATCATTCCCGGCCATCCCAATTGCTCGGGGCGCAGGCCGCTGCTCCTGGGTCTCGCCCAGCAGGTTGAAGCGCAGATGGAATACGTCCTGCGCGGCAATTACGGCCTGTTGTCAGAAGATGAGATGCTGGCCGCGGGCGTGCCCGCCGATATGGCCGCCGAGTGGATGCGCATGAAGCTGCGCTTCGCCTTTGGCGCCATCAAACCGCCCCAGGATCTGATCGACACCTGCATCATCGGAGACGACTCGGCCATCCTGCCCGGCGGCGTGACGGTGCGGCGCCTGGAACTCAATATCTTCGAGTTTTCCTATGACGGCGAGACCGCCATCGTCGATCTCAATCTGTCCGCCGGGAACACTTACGAGACTCCCTATCACCTGGGCTATCACAATCTGGAGCGTGAATACTTCTCGGTGGTTCATGCCGGGGAAGGCGACGGCTGGGACCCCGAGCGGGCCGCCATGTCCTCCATCTTGATGTTCCAGGGCAAGATCTATCTGATCGATGCCGGTCCCAATGTTCATTCGGCCCTTCAGGCCCTGGGCATCGGCGTGCAGGAGGTGGAAGGGATCTTTCACACCCATTGCCACGACGACCATTTTTGCGGCCTGACCACGCTGTTCCGCGCCGATCACCGCATCAAATACTATGCCCTTCCCGCCGTACGCGCCTCGGTGGCCAAGAAACTGGCGGCGCTCACCAATATCGGCGAGGATTCGTTCGGCGAGTATTTCGAGATCTGCGACCTGTCGCTGGGTATCTGGAACGATATCGCCGGGCTGGAGGTGAAACCCATCTTCTCGCCCCATCCGGTGGAAACCACCGTGTTTCATTTCCGCACGCCCTGGGAGGATGGTTTCCGCTCCTATGCCCATATGGCCGATATCGTCTCTTTGGACGTGCTGGGCCAGATGGTCGATGACGACGAGACCCGCCACGGCATCAGCAGCGAACTGATGGCCCAGGTGCGCGCCGATTACCTGATGCCCGCCGACGTCAAGAAGCTCGATATCGGCGGCGGCCTGATCCATGGCTGCGCCGAGGATTTCCGCGAGGACCAGTCGGGCAAGATCATCCTGTCCCACACCGCCCTGGCGCTGACCAAGGCGCAAAAGAGCATCGGTTCGGGCGCGCCCTTTGGCACGGTGGATGCGCTGATTCCCTCCTACCAGGAATACCGGGTGAGCGCCGCGCGCGGCTATCTCGCCGAATACTTCCTCGGCGTGCCGGAACACCAGATCCGCATCTTGCTGAATCATCCGGTGGTGACCTTCAATCCGGAAACCATCTTGTTGCGCGAAGGCAGCTATTGCGAGGACGTGCATCTGATTCTCACTGGTCTGGTGGAGACCATCGAGCCCGATTCGGACCAGACCGCCACTCTTTCGGCGGGCGCCATGATCGGTGAATCCTATGCCCTGTCGGGAGAGCCGTCCTTCGAGACCTACCGGGCGCTGTCCTTCGTGCGTGCCCTGAAGATTCCGGCCGTTCTGTATCGCAGCTTCGTTGAGCGCAACGAGATGAGCGAGCGCATCTCGCGCCTTGCCGATCTGCGCAATTTCTTCAATCATACCTGGCTGTTCGGCGAAAGCCTGTCCAACCTGACCGAGGTGCGCATCGCCGAGACCTGCCAGCCCTATTACCTGGCCACCGGCGAGGAAATCGACATGACCGGCCAGGACTTCGTGTTCATGGTGCGCGATGGCCGCATCGACCGCTATTTCGACGGTGCCGTGGTGGAATATTGCGGAATCGGCGAGCCGCTGAACGAGTCCGAAGTGCTGTTTTCCCAGGCGGGGAAGGGGCGTCTGGTGGCGGCCATGCGCAGCGAATTGTTGATGGTGCCGGGCTTCATGGTGCGCGACATCCCCGTGGCGCGGTGGAAGCTGCTGGAACTGTACCAGCGCCGCCAGCGCACCTTCTCCTCCCAGCGCCAGGAAACGGGGATGCCGTCTTGAAGCCTGTGTCGGCTGTGTTCGCGGCCCTGCTTCTGCTTTGCGGCTGTGCGTCCATGGTGAATGGCCCCTCGTCGGAGGTGCATATCGCCACCCAGCCCAATGGAGCCAATTGCGCCTTAAGCGGTGCCGACGGCTTTGCGGCCGAAGTCTCGACCCCTGCCACCCTGCAGATCCCACACAAGGCCGCCCCCATCACCGTCGCCTGTTCGGCGCCGGGCTATCGCCGCACCGTCAATACGCTCAATACCAGCGGCAGCGGCTGGCTGTGGGCCAATACCGCCTTCATCGTCTTTACCGGCGGCGGCGCCGTTCTGGGCATGATGGTGGACGAGGCGGTGGGCGCCAGCACCAGCTATCGCCGGGACTTCAACATGGACCTGGATGCCGATGCCGGACGGCGCATCCGCGCCACACAACGCAATGGCGGTCCCACTTTCGATCTCAAGACGCCATAATCTGTTTCTTGCCCTCCAATACCTTTGGGCCCATCCTTTCCGCTGGGTTAGGACGGGCAGAGGCGTATTTCCATGGCGAATTGGCAAGAGCACATGCGGACCGGCATCGACGTTGTCGATGACGATCATCAGGAGCTGTTCGCCCTGGTCGGTCAGTTCGAGACGGCCAGCAAGACCGCCTCGGGCCTGGTCGACGGCGCCGAGATCGGCCGCATCCTCGAGCGCCTGCAAACCTATGTGATCGAGCATTTCGAGCGCGAGGAAACCGCCCAGCTCGAGACCGGCTACGAAGGCTATGAAGAGAACAAGCGCCAGCACGACGAATTACGCCGCACCCTGGAAAAATTCCTGGACAAGCACAACAAGGGCGAATGGGGCGACCTGAAAGTCGCCACCGAAAGCATGCGCAGCTTCCTGAGTATTTGGCTGTCCGAGCACATCATGAAAACCGACCGCAAAATGCGCGGCCGCATCCTGCCCTGGGTGCGCAAGAAGGCCTGAGAGCCGTTCTGTTGTCCGAAGATAGGCGAAGGGACTCGTCCCTTCGCGCATCCCTATTCCTTTGTTCCGGGATTGCCTGTAAAACCCCTCGCCCGCTTGCGGGAGAGGGGGGGCGAAAAGAAAGAGCGATCAGACAAATCAACGGGATCAAAGGGCCCAAGGCCCTTTGCGGGTGTGGGCGGCGCCCACGAGGACCGTGAATCCGGCCTTGCCTAATCAATCCGGCATTCGATGAAGACGGTGACGCGCTTGATGCGCTCGCCCACATCGGCCACCGACATCTGGGACGAGGAGGGCGCGGTCTGGTACGCAACGCCGTTGCTGTCCAGATAGGTCCGCGCCAGATCGGCCTTGATGGCGAAGTTGATGTTCTGGGGCAGGTCGCCGGTTTTGTCGGCGATCTTCATGGCGTTGAGCTTGGAGGTGACGATGCCGACGATATTGCCGCTCATATCGATGAGCGGGCCGCCGGAATTGCCTTTCTGGACCGGGGCGGTGATCTGGTAGTGGCGTGGATCGCCGCGCATGCCGTTCATGGCGCTGACCACGCCTGCGGTGACGTTGGGCTCGCGCGACAGCAGGGACGACAGGGGGAAGCCGATCACCACCACCTCATCGCCCGAGCGAAGCGGGCGGTCCTGGCGGAAATGGGCGATCTCGGGCAGGCGCAGCGAGGTCTTGAGCAGGGCCATGTCGTTGGCGCTGTCCTTGGCCTTCAGCGAGACCACCTGGGCGGGGGCGTCCTGGGGCTTGACGGTGATGGTGCGGCATTGCTCCACCACATGGGCGTTGGTCATCACCACGCCATCAGCGGAAACCACGAAGCCCGAGCCCGAGGACACTTTGCCCCCCGTGGTCTGGGGAGGGGTGGTGGAAGATTGCTGCGGCAGCGGAGCGGAGGAGGGCGAGGGACCACCGGCCTGAGCCGCCGGTTGGCCAGCCAAGGCTGTGGGCTTCCACAGGGCGACGCGGGCTCGCGTGGCATCCAGGTCGGCGGGAGACAGGCGCGAACCGGCCCCATCGCGCTCCTTCTCGTAATTCTGTTTCAGGTTGGGCGGCGCGCGTTCCGCGCCCAGGGCCAGCCAGAAATAGCCTTCGGTCTGGGATTTGGCGATTCCATTGCCGTTGAGATACATGACGCCGAGATTATGCTGGGACTGAGGGTGGCCCTGGTCGGCGGCCTTGCGGAACCACTGCGCGGCCTTATTCATGTCCTTGTCCACGCCGCCCTGGCCCAGCAGATAGGCCACCCCAAGGATGAACTGGGCGACGGGGCGTCCGGCCTCGGCGGCGGGGCGGGCGTATTCCAGCGCCTTGACCTGATCGGTGGGCATGGCGCGCCCTTCCCAGGCGTATTGGGCCAGGCGGTCGAGAGAGGGCGGCCAGCCTTTTTCGGCGGCGCGCTTGAAATATTCGATGCCGCGCCCTTCGTCCTTGTTGATGCCCAGCCCGTTGAAATGGATCTCGCCCATGGCATGCAGGGATTCCGGCTGGCCCTTTTCGGCGGCACGTCCGAACCAGATCAGGGCCTGGGAAATGTCCTTGGGCACGGCGCGGCCGTTGAAATAGGCGCTGCCCAATACGTGCTGGGCGAAGGAATCGCCGCTGGCGGCGGCGGCATTGAGCAGGCGTAACGCCTCCACATCGTCCTTGGTGCCGCCCAACCCATCGAACAGCATATGGCCAAGCCGGGCCTGGGCGGCGGCATTGCCCTGGGCGGCCAGGGGCCTGAACTCCCGGATGGCGGTGGCCCAGTCCCGCTTCTGATAAGCGGCAAGGCCTTCGTCATAGCCAGCCATTGCTGGCACCGTCCCCAAGGCCAGAAAAAGGCTCAGGGCGAGTGGCGCGAGTGGGCGGGCCATCCGGGGGAGGCGAGGCATGGGATTATTCAGCGGCGTCGGCCCGCAGGCGTCCCGCCAGCTTGCCCAATTCATCCACGGCGGCGCCCATTTCCGCTTCCAGCGACTGGGTGATGCCGTCGATGCTTTCCGAGACGTTCTTGACCTCGCCCGCCACCACGGCGAAGCCCTTGCCCGCCTCGCCGGCACGGGCGGCTTCGATCAGGGCGTTGAGCGCCAGAATGCGGGTGGTGCCGGTGACCTTCTTGATCTCCTCCACCTTACGGGAGACCACGTCGGCAAGGGTGGCGGTCAATTCGATGATACGTTCCTGATCGGACATGGTGTGCCTTCCCGCAACTGTGATCGGTGCAGTGTACGGGGCGAGCGGGCGGCGGGCAATCGCCAGCTTTCCGAAATCGTTCATATGGTTTGGCCTTGGCCTATGTCATTGTGCGGTGCATCAATTCAAATGAGGCGAGCGACAGACATGAGCATCATGCGCTGCGAGTTGGACGGCCACCTTGCCGTCATCACCATGACCAACCAGGCCAAGCGCAACGTTCTGTCCGAGGCCATGATCAACGGCATCATCGAGGCGCTGGAAGAGGCGGGGCGTGCCAAGGCGCGCGCCGTCATCCTGCGGGCCGAACCGGGATGCAAGGTCTGGTCGGCCGGTCACGACGTATCCGAACTGCCCGCCAGCCATCGTGATCCGCTGGGCTGGAGCGATCCGCTGCGGGTGGTTATCCGCGCCATCGAGGAGTTTCCGGCCCCCGTGATCGCCCTGATCGAAGGCGGCGTTTGGGGTGGAGCCTGCGAGATGGCCCTGGCCTGCGACATCGTGGTGGCGACGCCCGATTCCACCTTCGCGCTGACGCCCGCCAAGCTGGGCATTCCCTATAACGTCTCGGGCCTTTTGACCTTCATGAATGTCACCGGTATCCATGTGGTGCGCGAGATGGCTTTTACCGCCCGGCCGATTTCGGCCCAGCGGGCCCAGGCGCTCGGCATCGTCAACCATCTGCGCGGGGCGGAGGAGATCACCTTCTACTGCACCATGATGGCCCGCGACATCGAGAAGCTGGCGCCGTTGGCCATCGCGGTGATGAAGGAAGAGATGCGGGTCCTGGCCTCGGCCCATTCCATCACGCCGCGCATGTTCGAGCGGGTGCAGGGCCTGCGCCGCCAGGTCTATGACAGCCAGGATTACCAGGAAGGGGTCCGGGCCTTCCGCGAGAAGCGCCCGCCCAACTTCACGGGTGAGTGATCAGCCCGCGCTGCGGGCGAAGGCGCCGTTGATCAAGGTGGCGACGCGCTGGGCCTGGCGGCTCTTGAAGGCGCTCCACCAGGCGATGACTTCGGTCTGGAGCCGGGCATAGCGTTCGGGCTCCGCCTCCACCGTCTTCCACCACAGGGGAAGCTCGTCCCACGAGTTCAGGATCACGGCCGGAATGCCGCCAGCGGTGCGCTCGTCATGCAGGAAGGGCGCATCCAGGCAGATTGGGATGGCTCCGGTCTCCAGCGCATCATAGAGACGGATGGTCTCTACCGAATTGCCGGTGGGGACCAGGGCGAAGCGGGTGTTTTCCATCAGGGCGCGATAGGCATGGGGGCTGAACTCGCCACCGAACTTGAGAGAGGTCTCGAGCCGGGCGGGAAGGGCATGGGCGCGGATCACCTCCATCATCTTCAGGCGGTCGGTCAATTCGGGCGGCGTGCGGCCCACGAAGCTCATCTGATGGCTCCGCAAGCCGAAGGGCAAAAGGGCATCAGCACGGCAAGGCCCCACGCCGGTACGATAGCCGTTGGGGACCCAAATGGCGCCCTGGCACCGGCTGCCGGGGGCAATCTCCAGGGCTTCGGGGCGCCAGTAATTGCGCAGCACGTAATCGACCTTGGGGTAATAGGAGCAATCGGCCGACAGCGTCTCGTCGGCCATGTGCAGCACGCCCACATTGCGAAACGGCGCGGCGGCGAAGGAGTTCACCACCGGGCTAAGGCGGTTCTCGAAATCGATGATCAGGACGTCGTCCATGGCCTGCAACTGCTGGCCTGGTTCGCCCAGAACGACCCGCACCGGCACATCGACCTTGGACAGCAGCACGTCGAGGATGAACCCCGTCTCCATGATGAAGTCATACATCTGACGCGGTGCCAGAACGCTGAGAACCCTGCCGTCCGGGTTTGTCATGGAATGAGGGCTCCGAAATTTCCTAATTGCCGCCGGTGGAAGATAGCGGAATTCGGGCGAATCCGGAAGATTGGGGCCCGCCGAGTCAGGGCTTTCTCACTGAAATGGCCGGTCCACCTCAAAGGGACCGATTCGGCGGAGATGCTCGGCGATGACCGAGTTTCCGAGTTCACTGAAATGAACGTCGCCGCCGATATAAAGATCGCTATACCATGTCTGTGGATGTGAGGCTTTGTATGAAAAGAAATCTGGAAATGTATCGATAAAATGAGAGCATTTGTTGGTGCACCATTCGCGCCAAATTTTGACATGAACGCTATCAACGTGGTCAGAGTTCAATTGATCTGGCCATGGGTACACGCCAACGCTGATGCGGATGTTTTTTGATTTTAGGAGTTCGTAGAGTTGATCCATGTTTGCCTTTGCTTTTTCGATGGCAGAGGCAACTCCCATGGAGGGGTAGTGGGGGCTGAGATCATTCCAGTCGGTGAACGTCCACGATGCTCTGGTATTGGCAAAGATAGGCTGAATTGTCGGTGGATTGCGGATGGCGTTCAGCAAGTCTGAGATATTTGCCATCGCGATAAAGTTATTGTCTATGAATTGACCGATCAGCAGTTCGAAATCCGTTTCAATGTCATCTCTGTCGTCGATGATATTGTTGCCGGAAGATAGATGATAGTGTGTTTCATCCTGGATATCCGACGGATCTACAAACACGATCACGTGGTCGAACGTCAGTCCCTGTTCCAGCAGGTGACGAACCTTGGTGTAGTAAATGGATGGGGCGTAACTGGCGACCGCCGCGTTCAGCACTTCGGAATTTTCCAGTCGAGACGAATACAGCCCCACGAACGAATCCTTCCAGGGCATGCCAATGGCCTCGGTAAACGAGTCGCCGATGAACAGGAGGCGGGGGCGAATGGGGGCCTGGGCGACGATCCTGGCGGATCCATCCTTAAAACCCAGGGAATTGGTACATATCGGATAAGGCCGCCCACCCCATCTGTCTAGCCCGCAGAGATTTGATCTCAGGGTGTGGTGGTAGACCGGATTGTGAATTCTCAGACCGGTATGACGGATGAGGCCGAACCATGAAAATTGAGAAAATATAAAATCGGCAAGGGCAACCATCAGTAGTGTCAGGAGTATAGATGCGGAGAGTGTGTTGAAATTGTTGAAGTTCATAGTCTTGGTAATAATTGTTGCGGACTGCTCTCGCTTTGGACCTCATGGTAACTTAAGTGTGGGCAATCGCGAACCAGTTTATGGGCCAGTTATCGCGGACGATCTCAGGGGTGAGAAATCTAAAGGGGACGGTTGGTGGAATTATTGCGTCCAAACCGGCATGTGGAAATAAGCCATCGGATCAGTGAGGTGGATAACAGCAGCATCATGGCTGCGGCGGGCAGTGCCTGACGAGCAGGTTCCCAGGTGCTGTTCACCAGACCCAGAAGCACGGTGACCAGTACCGCCGCCATGGGGATGAGAGTGATGAGGGCATCCCGTTTCCGGCGCTCGGGGTCGGTTTGCGGCTCCAGCAGCGCCGCCAACAAGCCGCAGATCACACCGGCGAAGCAGGGAAACAACAAAATGGTCGCCAGATTAGCCAAAGAGACGTTCAGCCATGCGAAGTTATGCTGGCCGACCTCTTTCCAGTAATGGCCGGCGTAATCCCCCAGAGAGTTCAGCCGGCCGGACAAGACCCTCTCCGTGTTCAGGTAGGCAATGCCCATCAACGCCGCCAGGGCGGTCGATGACCCCAGCCCGGCACTGACCAGACGGGTCAGCGCGACCCGCCAGCGAACCTTGCCGTCAGGCGGCAAGATAAGGGCGGCAGCCGCAAGGCACAATCCGGTGGCCAGCCCAAGATTCTCGAAGAACAGCTGTCCAAAAGCAGCGAGCAATGCGGCCTGACCAGCCCCAATCCGCGACGAAGCCCTGAGAGTGAGGGCAAGAAGGTGAACCATGCCCACGGCGGCGAAGTCGTGGGAATTGGTCCGAACGTCCCACATGTAGTAGGAGTGCGGCCAATTGATCACTGGCTGAACCATGGTGAAAAAGGTGTTGATGACCAGGGGGGCGCCACCTCCCACGGTGGATGTCACCGCGATCAGATATAACAGCCGAACTCCGGTGGTTCGAAAGAAGGTCAAGGCAGCCCAATAGACAGGCGAGAGCAACAGGAGCTGGGTACAGGCGCGTGCCATCAACGGCACGGTGAAGCCGTTCAACTCGGAACCACGATCATTATTCCCCCACGGCGAGCCGGGAAACAGCGGATAGCTGGCGGGATCGCCCATGACCAGATGGGCGAAGACGCCGAATATTCCCTGAAAAGCGCGCTCGATCAGAACGCTGCCGACGCGCAGGGATACCGGTAGACCGTTCATGTCGAGAGGCAGCAGGTTCTCGGGACTGTGAAGCAGAATCCGGTGCACGCTGAGATCACGGAAGACAACGACAAAGACCCCCAGCCCCAGGAAAACCAGAAGAGGCAGAATCCTGACCAGTCCTGCTGCCGCAGTCACGCCATTGGCAAGGGAAAGCGCATCAGTCCCCCGCTGTCCCCTTGCTTGCTCGTTTGTCGCCATGCCGCCCCCAATATCTCCGACCGCTCAAATCTTCAGGCGGCGGTACAGAGCCCAGGGAAGCAGTCGCAGCCCCAAGGCAATCAAACCCCACCAGCGGGGAAGGTAAGCCATACCCCGTCTTTTGCCCAGTCGAGCAACAATTTTCCGGGCTA
This sequence comes from Paramagnetospirillum magnetotacticum MS-1, assembly GCF_000829825.1. Taxonomy (NCBI): domain Bacteria; kingdom Pseudomonadati; phylum Pseudomonadota; class Alphaproteobacteria; order Rhodospirillales; family Magnetospirillaceae; genus Paramagnetospirillum; species Paramagnetospirillum magnetotacticum. The sequence goes on from NZ_JXSL01000027.1 coordinate 236,651, forward strand.
TGGACGCTGGCGATGCCACCAGTAGACCGGCGGTACGGTTGCCAAGCATGGTGGTATCCATGAACCCTACCCGGTAGAACTGGACGGAGCAGCCGGTTCCGGAGAGACGGTGGCGCAAAGCTTCGAAGTAGAACTCCAACCCACGCTTCGCCGCCCCATAGACCATGTTGCGCGACCGCCCGCGAATGGCGGCAACCGATCCGATTCCGATCAGATGCGCCTCAGGACTTGAACGCAAGAGATCGGGCAACAAGGCATTAATCACTGCCACCGGGCCGGTAAAATTGACGGCTGCAAGCCGCCGCAGCAAGGACTCTGCCATGGCTCCGTCATCGGCGTCATCGCCCAACCCGGCCACCAGAAAAGCCGCGTCGATTCCGCCCAGACGACCGACCATGGCCTGGGCAAGGCCGGAGGCATCCTCCAGACCTAGGTCTGCGGCCAGCCAGTCCACCTCCGTGCCGTAGCGCAAAGACAGATCTCGGGCCGATGCATCGAGATCCCTTCCGTCCCTTGCCACCAGCAACAGCCGGTCTCCCCGTCTGGCCAGCTCCTCGGCCAGGGCTAGCCCCAAACCGGCCGAAGCACCGATTACCACGGCTCTCACAGTCCGATCCTTTCCGAAAGGATGGATCGCATCAGGCGATCCGGGTCAAAGGCCACCAGGCGTTGCCGGAACAGATCGTATTCGGGATAGGCGGCTTTCACCACGGCCTGGGGCAGCCGGGCATCCTTGATGATATTGGGGCGGCACCCCAGGACGGCATCAAGCTGATCCAGACCTGCGAAAAGCTTCAGGCATTCAGGGCCAGCGGCAACCTCAACGGCAATGCTCAGCCCGTCGCCCTCAAAGCGCAGCAGGCCGGGATTGCCGCCGAACGGCTTCATCACCATCAGCCCGGGGGTCACGCCGAAACGGCGGATCAGATCACGCAGACCGTCAATGTAGTCTGAAGCGCGCTCCCAGGGGACCAGGGACTGATGCTCAAGGAATCCGTTACGTCCGAACAGCGCGAAGAACTGGGGAGTTGCCGCAAAGGGAAAGGTGGCCGCGGCCACGCCCAGATCACGCACATGCCGCCATTGCGCCCACTGGATGGCATTGACCAGGGCAATGCCTGCCCGGTGGCGGAGAACCCCCGGCAGCAAGCCACGGGCACCGGGTTTCAGGGGGCGGTAGCGGGCAAGGCAAGCCGCCCGTTCGCCTTCTCCCTCATGGCGCCCCACGAAGACTATACCGGGACCGCGCCGCCCGGGTGCGGCAAGGTCGTGCCAGGAATAGAGATGCTCAGCATCAGGAGGGCAAACTTTCAAGATGTCTGCTGCCTCTTCCGGTGTCGCGACGCGACGCGGCTCTACCCTGATGGTGTTTGCCGACAGAGGAACCAGCCGCAGGCGGGCGCGCAGGATCACCCCGGTCAATCCCAGCCCGCCGATGGTCATCTCGAACAGATCTGGATTCTGCTCCCGTGACATCGACAGAGGGCCGTGCGATGGATGGAACAGTTCAATGGCCTCGACCCACTGGCCGAAGCAGCCGTGAGCTCTCGGATTCTTGCCATGGACATTGCCGCCTATGGCGCCGCCGATGGTGATGTCGGGATATCCGGGCTGAACGGCAAGCTGAAACCCCTGTGGCGCGAGGAAGTCAAACAGACGTCCCAGAGTGGCTCCGGCCTCGGCGGTCACTGTCGGCACGGTAGGATCAAAGGCGAGAATGCGGTTGAAACGGCGCATGTCCACGGCCCGGACTCCCTCGCCAAATCCGGCGCCGGAGAGGGATAGCCCCCCCCCGCGCGCAATGACCCGCCCTTGAGGAAAGTCGTCGAAGAACCGATATCTGTCAGGGCGCTCCCAAGTGCCCAGGGCACCCTCGCCCCGGCCAAGGCAATGGAAGTGGTGCGATGACACCGGGCTATCCCGCCATCCTGAGGTTCGTCTTTATCAGCTTCATGGCCCCCTTGGCCTTGGACAGAAACTGATAGAGCGAGCCAGTCTGGCGCACGCTGCGCAGGATGTAGGGCAGGCGGAAATAGAATCGGCGATAGGCGCGCTTTTGCTCCCGGACCAAGGTGGTGAGATCCATGAACTCGTTCCAGTGATCGACGATGAAGTCGCGGCGGGGATTGACCGAGAATTCCTGCCAACGTCCAGGCGCGACGACTCCCCTTGCCGTTGCATCATCGTACATTTCGGTGTTGGGATAGAGCTTGAGGACCGAAATCTGAGCATAATCCGGGTCGAGGGCGACCAGGAAGTCAATGTTGCGGCGGATATCGTCGGGCGTTTTCTCGAAAGGCTGGCCGATGATGTAATCGGCCACGGTGAGAATCCCCAGTTCCCGGCACCAGGCGAAGGCTTGGCGGATTTTGGCGGTGGTGGTGGCCTTCTTCAGAATGCGCAAGCCGTCATCGCTGCCTGTCTCCACACCAAACGAAATCATCCGAAGCCCCGAGGCTCTGGCGCGCACCAGGGATTCCCGGCTCACCGCGTTGACCCGACCACGGAAATCCCAGGTAATCCGAAGCCCCCGGCGGTCCAATTCATCGCAGAAGGCGATCACCTTGCGCTCGTTGATGTTGAACAGATCGTCGTAGAAGCGGAACTCTTTGTACCCCATGGCCAGACAGGCCTCGATCTCGTCGCAAACCGCCGCGGGCGAGCGTTCGCGGTAGCTCTTGATCGGCACATCGCAAAAGGTGCAGCGGTAGGGACAACCGCGCGACGACAAGATGGTCGCCAGATCGTCCGTTGATCCGATGATGTTGTGGTAACGGTATTGACGAATATAGGCGCGGTTGAGCATGGGCAGCGCGTCGATATCCTCCACATAGGCGGCGGGGACCGTGACACGGGCTAAAAAGCGCTTATCGCGGACCGGATTGTCTAGATGACGACCGATGGAATCGCGGGTGTAGACGCCGCGGATATCAGTAAAATCCCGCCCCGTCTCCAGCCGGCCGACCAATTCGGTGAAGACTTCCTCGCCCTCACCGACCACCACCGAGTCGAATTCGGGCAGTTCGGCCGCTTCCTTGGGATAGGCAATGGGGTGATGACCACCCAGGCAAAGATGGACGTCCGGCACCACCTCGCGGATCAGGCGGGCCGTCAGAACTACGTCCATCAGGCAAACGGTGAAGCTGGTGATCCCGACCACATCGGGGCGAATATCCTCGATATAGGCGCGAAGCTGTTCGTAATCGCTGCGCTCCGCGACGCAATCCTTGAAGAACAATTGGTGTCCGGTGCTGTGCGCCTCCAGGTGGGAGAGAACGTAAAGCGCTCCCAATGGCGGAAAGTCGCCAAACGAATCAGCCTCGAGGAACTCCTCGCCGTTCTCGTCCGGATTCTCCACCACCTTGTTTCGGTCGGGAGGATTGATGAGCAAGATACGCATGTGGTCGTCCTAACGCCTCCAAACGGCGAGAATGGATTTTCCGAACCGGCCGCCGATCAACGGATCGAAGTATCGCGACGCGGGAACCATCCAGCGATCCCAGGTTAGCACCTGCCCCAAAGTGGGCATGCCGGAGCGCAATAGCAACCGGTTGGCCATGGATGCCGCCATGCCGACGCTATCGAGATAGCTCATTCGCACCGATGCGGCGCCAGCAGGGGCGATGGCCGTCAAACGGTCGCGGTCGTAGCGTCTGACATGGCCAATGGCGTGATCGAAGGCAGTGTAGAGCCATTGGAATGCCGGCGACAGCACCACCAGCGTCCCGCTCGGCCGCAGGAGGGCGAAAGCCCTCGCCAATTCACCGGAGTCATCCTCAATATGCTCCAGAACATCGATATAGATTACGCTGTCGTAGCGCTCGCCCTGGTCGGCGGCGATCAGATCGGAGGTCGTGCCAGCCTGGATCCGGCATTGGACGGGAAGCATGCCTTGTGTCACCGCATCCCCCAGCCTCTTCGCCATTTGGGGGTCGGGTTCCAGGCAGACCCAGCGAGACTGTCCGCTGTAAAGAGCGACGGTCGTCGTTCCGAGCCCGGCCCCCACTTCCAGCACCGACTCCCCAAGATAGGGGGTGATTTTCGAACTGAAATAGCGCTTCCAATTAACGGCATGCGCGAACAGGGCCAACTCGCCGCCCTGATAATCAAGCGCGGTCATTGACACGGCCACACCTTTCGCACGTCCCGTATGTAATGTTCGGAATGAAGAAACGGGATCAACGGCATATTGCAGCGTTCTTGCAATGCCAGGAGGCTGGTGGACAGCAGCCCGAACAGGATCGTCACCAGGGACAGGACCAGGAAGCCGACCATGTTGCTGGCCCAGCCAGGGACGATCCATCCCGGCTCCCAAAAGCGAACCATGACAACAGCAAAAATTGCGGCCAGCACCGCCAGCACCGCCGCAAGAGACAAACGAACCAGAACCGTGTCGGAAAACGTGGTGATCGCCTGCATGCCGTGCAGGATCAAGTCGACGAATCTCATCTTTGCCTCACCGGCATAACGCCGCCCCCGGACCACCGGTATGGTCGTGTAAGGCAATTTAGAGCGCAGGCAGGTAGCGGGCAGGCTGTTCCATAAAATAGGCATGAAGGCCAGCCGGCGGGCTGAGGCATTGGTCATGGCACAGTAGTTGCCGAAGGACAGGCTCTGCCCTGTCAATTGGCGGAACAGCAGCTTGTACACAATATAGAATGCGCGAAACAACAGCCCTTCCGAGCGTTTGGCGCGATGGGCCAGAACGATGGGCGCCTTGCTATCTCGCATCGTGGCAAGAAAGCGCGGAAGATCGGCGGGATCATCCTCACCGTCCCCATCCATGATCACCACATAGCCGCAATCCTCGAATCCGGCAGCCACACTGAGTCCTATGGCAATCGCTTTCTGGTGTCCGAGATTACAGGCCAGCCGCAGGATTTCGACCTGCTCAATGGCCTTGTAGGAACGAAAGGCCCAGCCTGCGTCATCGTCGGAAAGAGTGGAACCATCGTCAACGACCAGCACCCGGGCGCTGGCACCACTCACTAGCATCGACTCGTCAATACCCCTCAGCAGGCGCTCTAACGATACCCAGTCATTGAAGATGGGAATGACGAAGCACACCTTCATTCACGCACCATCCGATATCCGTAACGCAGCGCCGCGCGAGCCAGAAAATTGTGGCAAAGTCCGGTCGGAGGGTATCCATGGCCGCCCGTGATCGCAAGTAAATCGTTCAGGTGGGGATACGAGCGGAAGGCTTAACCCCATGTTCCAAAGGCCCCCGCCAGGGATGGGAGGATTTATGGCGCCGTGGCGCTACGTGTTGGTGGATCTCGAATGCCTATGCCCAGGCTTATGAAAACTTGATCTGCCGTGCCGAGCGAAAGCGCGGGCAAGAAAAAAGGGCTCGACCGTATTGGTCAAGCCCTTCATTTCCCAACAAAATTGGCTCGGGAGGAGGGATTCGAACCCCCGGCCAGGCGGTTAACAGCCGCCTGCTCTACCGCTGAGCTACTCCCGATCAACGGCCTGCCCAGGCGGTATGGCAAGCCGAGGAATTCTTGTGTCTCACATGCACACCCGGACCTGGGGACGGTGGAGGCCGAGGCCGGAATTGAACCGACGTACGCGGATTTGCAGTCCGCTGCATAGCCACTCTGCCACCCGGCCCAACCGGCCCAGCCGGCGGGTGCCGACGTGAGGACCGTGCTTATACGCGCAGTTCGATAACCGGTCAAGCGGCTGTTTGGCGCTTTTCGCGGCATTGTTTTCGCCCGCACTCACGCCTATAAATTTCAATCGCGGCTCTGCCCGATTTCAATTGAGGGGGTGAGCCCGCCCAAGCCAGTGACGAGCAGCAGGGGAGCCCAAGGGACATGGATTACGCCGGCGCCAGATACAACATGGTCGAGAACCAGATCCGCACCAACAAAGTGCATGATCTGAACGTGTCGGGGGCCATTTCCTCGACCCCGCGCGAGGCGTTCCTGCCCAAGGCCATGCGGGCCTTCGCCTATGTGGACGAGGATGTGTCCATCGGCGGCGGCCGCTTCGTGATCGAACCGCTGGTGCTTGCCCGTCTGCTGCAAGCGGCCGCCATCCAGCCTTCCGACGTGGTGCTGGCCATCGGCGATGCCACCGGCTGGGCCTGCGCGGTGCTTTCCAAGCTGGCCAGCACGGTGGTGTCTTTGGAAAGCGATGCCGATCTTTCCAGCCGAGCCTCCCAAGCCTTGTCCGACCAGGGCGTGGATAACGTCGCCTATGTGACGGGCAGTTACTCGACTGGCTATACCGCGCAGGCGCCTTATGACGTGATCATCTATTTGGGGGCGGTAGGGGAGATTCCCTCTGGCCTGTGCCGCCAGTTGAGCGATGGCGGCCGTCTGGTGGCCGTGGCGGATCCGGGGGGCAAGGGCGCGGGCAAGGTGGTGCAGGTGATCCGGGTGGGGGATACTTTTGGCCGCAGGCCCCTGTTCGATGCCGCCACGCCCTATCTGCCCGGCATGGCTCCTCGGCCCGGCTTTGTTTTCTGAGGCTTGTTGCATGCGGCCGGGGTGGGTCGCCCCGGCTGGCGGGAGCGGGCAGGAGGATGGAATTGTCCTTGATCTTCCGGTCCCAAGGTCTAATGTTCTCGGGCCGTAAGGTCGTTTGGGGATGGGGATCCGCTTTGCTGAAGACAGGTGTTGAATGAGGAAGGTAAGCTGCCGGCTGATTGGCGCGGCGTGCATGGTTGTTGCCGCATCGGCGCCCGTCTCCGCTGAGACGCTGGAAGAGGTTCTGGCCTCCACATACTCCTCCAATCCGACGCTTTTGGCCCGGCGTGCCAAGCTTCGTTCCACCGATGAAGGCGTTCCCCAGGCTCTGTCCAACTGGCGGCCAACCGTGTCACTGACCGGATCCGTCGGGCGGGGCAGCTACGACAACAATACGCTTAGCCCCTACAGCATGAACCGCACGCCAAGGACGCAGGCGCTGACCATTTCTCAGCCTCTGTTCCGGGGCGGGCGCACTTTGGCCGCCACATCGCAGGCGGAAAACACCGTGCTGAGCGAGCGGGCGTTGTTGGCCGCTACCGAGCAGTCCATCCTGCTGGCCGCCGCCACCGCCTATCTCAACGTGGTCCGCGATGATGCGGTGCTGAAACTGTCCATCAACAACGAACAGGTTCTGCGCCGCCAGTTCGAGGCGACGGAAGAGCGCTTCAAGGTGGGCGAACTGACCCGTACCGACGTCAGCCAGGCCGAGGCCCGCCTTGCCAAGGCCACCGCCGACCGCGTCGCCGCCGAGGGAAATCTTCAAACCTCGCGCGCCAATTATGTGAACAATGTGGGGCGTCCGCCCGAGGCTCTCAGTCCTCCCGCGGCGCCGCCCGCTCTGCCTGCCAGCCTGGAAGAAGTCACTTCCATGGCCCTGGCGGCCAATCCCAATGTCCTTTCCGCCGATTTCACCCACGAAGCCGCCAAGGATGGCGTCGATCTGGTGTTCGGCGAATTGCTGCCCACTGTCTCGCTGTCGGCGGATCTGACGCGCAACTTCCAGACCTCGACCATGGAGAATTCGTCCACGGCCCGCGAGGTTTTGCTGAACGTCTCGGTCCCACTCTACGAGTCGGGCAGTGTCTATTCCCGCGTGCGCGCCTCCAAGCATACCGCTGGCCAGCGCCGCATCGAGGCCGATCAGGCCAGGCGCGATACCGTGGAGACCGGGACCAAGGCATGGGAGGCGCTGCAGGCGGCCCGCGCCCAGGCCAAGTCCTATCAGGCGCAGATCAAGGCCTCCGAACTGGCCCTGGCCGGTGTGCGTGAGGAATCCAAGGTGGGCTCGCGCACCATTCTCGACGTGCTGAACGCCGAGCAGGAGCTGTTCGACGCCCGCGTCAATCTGGTGAAAGCACAGCGTGACGTGCTGGCCGGTTCCTATCAAGTCAAGTCGGCTCTGGGGCAGATGACCGCCCGGGGGCTTAATCTCGGTGTCGAGGTCTATGATCCGACCAAGCACTATGACGATGTGCGGGGGCAATGGATCGGCAATGGCATCGACAAGGACAAAGGATACGAGTAGAAATAGCGGGACCGGGGGCTCAGCCGAATGGCTGACACAGGTTTCTCTTGGGGACTCGTGGAATTTTAACCATTTGTTACCAGCCGTAGGCCACTATTACGGCAGGTCCCTTTCTTGGGCGCAGGCAGACAGAATAGCCGTGACATGAGCGAAGACAAGGCCCAGCAAGAACCATCAATGGAGGATATCCTCGCCTCTATCCGACGCATTTTGTCGGAAGATGAGGCCGAAGATAAGCCCAAGGCCCCGGAACCGGTCGAGCCGGAGCCCGAGCCCGAGCCCATGCCTCCGCCCGAGCCCGAGCCGGAACCCGAGCCCGAGCCCGAGCCGACCCCCACTTTCGCCCAGGACGACATCGACTCTTTGTTCGATACGCCTGCGCCCGCTCCCGAGCCGGAGCCCGAGCCCGAGCCCGAGCCCGAGCCTGAACCCATCCCCGAGCCGGAGCCCGAGGACGATGTCCTTGAGTTGACCGACGACATGGTGATGGAGGAGGAGCCCGAGCCCGCTTTCGACATCAACGATTTCAAGGCCGATCTCGGCGAGTTCGAGCCTGCTCCCGTCATGGCCACCGCCAGCCGGGTGATGGACGACTATGAGCCGCCGCCGCCGCGCCGTCAGGCCCCGCCCGACGACGAGGGGCTGATGAGCCCGCCGCAGATCGATCACGGTGCCTCGCTTCTGACCAATCTGGCGCGCGAGATCGTGCGGCAAAAGTCGTTCGGTCTGGGCAACAGCGCCGTCACCTTGGAAGATCTGGTGCGTGAACTGTTAAAGCCGATCCTGTCGGAATGGCTGGACCAGAACCTGCCTTACATGATCGAGCGCATCGTCAAGAAAGAGATCGAGAGGATGGTAAACCGCACCGGAGAGTATTAATCTCCGCCGGTTCGAAGCCAATGGGGCGGCCCGGCATGATCGGGCCGCCCTTCTCGTTTGTATCCCCCCAATTGAAGTGACAAGTCCCATGGCCATGCTGGATAAGACCTATCGCCCCGCCGAGATGGAGCCGAAGCATTACGAGCGCTGGGAGGCCCAAGGCGCCTTTGCCGCTCATACCGACTCCGAGGCCCGGCCCTATACCATCATGATGCCGCCGCCCAATGTGACGGGCAGCCTCCATATGGGCCATGCGCTGACTTTCACGCTTCAAGATATCCTGATCCGCTACCGCCGCATGACCGGCAAGGACGCCCTGTGGCAGCCGGGAACCGACCATGCCGGTATCGCCACCCAGATGGTGGTGGAGCGCCAGCTGGAGGCCCAGAAGGTCACCCGCCACGATCTGGGACGCGACAACTTCATCAAGCGCGTCTGGGAGTGGAAGGCGGAATCGGGTGGCACCATTACCCGTCAACTGCGCCGCCTGGGCGCGTCGCCCGATTGGGCCAAGGAACGCTTCACCATGGACGAGGGCCTGTCGGCCGCCGTCCGCAAGGTCTTCGTCACACTTCACCGCCAGGGCCTGATCTACCGCGCCAAGCGGCTGGTCAATTGGGACCCCAAGCTGCACACCGCCATTTCTGATCTGGAGGTTGAGCAACGTGAAGTGAAGGGTCATATGTGGCACTTCAGATATCCCGTTGAAGGCGTTGAAAATGCTTACATTACCGTAGCTACCACCCGCCCCGAAACCATGTTGGGCGACTCGGCTGTTGCAGTTCATCCTGAAGATGAACGCTATACCGATCTGGTGGGTAAGATGGTCCGTCTACCCATTTGTAATCGCTTGATTCCTATCGTCGCGGACGAGTATTCCGACCCCACCAAGGGCACCGGCGCGGTGAAGATCACCCCGGCCCATGACTTCAACGATTTTCAGGTGGGCGTGCGTCACGATCTGCCCCAGATCAATATCTTCGACCGCGATGCGCGGACTCTGGACGATCTGCCCGAGGGCTATGGCGGCCTGGATCGCTATGACGCCCGCAAGAAGGTGGTGGCCGAGTTCGAAGCTCTGGGCCTCTTGGACAAGATCGAGCCCCACACCCATATGGTGCCCTATGGAGACCGGTCGGGCGTGGTGATCGAACCCTGGCTCACCGACCAGTGGTTCGTGGACGCCGCCACCCTGGCCAAGCCTGCCATCGAGGCGGTGGAGACGGGCAAGACCCGCTTCGTCCCCAAGCATTGGGAGAACACCTATTTCGAATGGATGCGCAACATTCAGCCCTGGTGCATCTCGCGCCAGATCTGGTGGGGCCATCAGGTTCCAGCGTGGTACGGCCCTGACGGGGCGTTCTTCGTCGAGGAGACGGAGGCCGAGGCCCAGACCGCTGCGGCCAAGCATTACGGCAAGGCGGTGGACCTGACCCGCGATTCCGACGTGCTGGACACATGGTTTTCGTCGGCGCTGTGGCCGTTCTCGACGCTCGGCTGGCCGGAGCAGACCCCGGAACTGGCCCGCTATTATCCCGGCGACGTGCTGGTCACCGGTTTCGACATCATCTTCTTCTGGGTCGCCCGCATGATGATGATGGGCATCCATTTCATGGGCGACGTGCCCTTCAGGGACATCTACATCCACGCCCTGGTCCGCGATGAGAAGGGCCAGAAGATGTCCAAGTCCAAGGGCAACATCATTGACCCCCTGGATCTGATCGAAAAGTACGGCTGTGATGCGCTGCGCTTCACGCTGTCGGCGCTGGCGGCGCAAGGCCGCGACGTCAAGCTGGCGGAAAGCCGGGTCGAGGGTTACCGCAACTTCGCCACCAAGCTGTGGAACGCGGCGCGCTTTTGTCAGATGAACGAATGCCAGCCGGTGGCGGGTTTTGATCCAAAGGCGGTGAAGGAGACGGTCAACCGCTGGATCGTGGCCAAGACCGCCGAACTGGCCGCCAAAGTGGGCCAGGCCATCGAGACCTATCGCTATGACGGGGCGGCGGGTGGTGCCTATCAGTTCGTCTGGGGAACCTTCTGCGACTGGTATCTGGAATTCGCCAAGCCCATCTTCACTGGCGCCGATGAAGACGCCAAGGCCGAGACGCGGGCCACCGCCGCCTGGGTTCTGGACCAGATCCTGCACGTCCTGCATCCCCTGATGCCCTTCATCACCGAGGAGTTGTGGGGCCAGATCGCCGAACGTGACGGTGATCTGATGCTGCGCTCCTGGCCCGTTCTGGACGGTCTCGCCGCTCCCGGTGTGGAGGAGGAGATGGATTGGGTGGTGCGCATGATCTCCACGGTGCGCGGTGTGCGTGCCGAGATGAACGTGCCACCTTCGGCCCAGGTGGACCTACTGGTATCGGGCCTGGCCGAGGGCAAGCAGGGATGGGCCAAAACCCATGCCGACCTGATCACCCGGCTGGCGCGGCTGACCAGTTTCGATGCTCAGGCGGGCGCCGATCGGGTGGCCCAGGCGTCGTCGCACGGTGCCGCCCAGATGGTGGTGGACGAGGCCACCTTGGTGATGCCGCTGGGAGGCGTCATCGACGTGGACAAGGAACGCGCCCGTCTGGACAAGGAGATCGCCCGGCTGGAGGGCGAGATCGGCAAGGTGGACAAGAAACTCGGCAATGCCGACTTCATCGCCAAGGCGCGTCCCGAAGTGGTCGAAGAGCAGCACGAACGCCGCGCCGACTGGGCGCAGGCGGTGACCAGGCTGAAGGAGGCTTTGGAGCGGCTTTCCGGCGCTTAAAGACCGGAAGGCCCGCTTTCAACCCGCCGAGACTCCATCTCGGTTTCCCGCTAAGATTGGTGCGGGCTGTGCGGGAAAATTGTAGGTGATGCCTGACCTCGGCGAGCGGATCACTCGGGATCTGACCACACGGTATGTTACCGTGCTGGGGGTGCTGGGCGTGGTGGCTCTGCTGTCGTTTTTCGCCCTGGCCCGGATTGTTACCGATGCTGGCGATAGCGCCGAACTGGTCCAATTGACCGGTGAGCAGCGGGTCCTGGTGCAAAAAGCGGTCTTCGAGACTCACCGGTTTCTGGTGTCTTCGGGAGAGGAGCGCCAGACGGCCCGGAAATCCCTGGCCTCCGTTCTTGATGATCTGGAAGCCGGGCATCAGCGGATTTTCTTCTCCGGCTCCCGCCCGTTATCAGAGCCCGCCCACGAGGTGCTGAGCGCTCCCCCCTGGAACCTAGATCGCGAGATGAAGGATTTTGTCCGTTTCGGGCGGGCGATCCTCTCCCTGCCCGACAGCGTGGAGGGGCACAAGACAAATCTGGCGGGCATAGCCTTGAAGGCGGCCAACCCCCTGATGTCGGGTCTGGACGAGGCTTCAAGCCGTTTTCGCCGTGACGCCGCCGGACAATTGGGCGGCGTGGTCACTGTCCAGGGGACAAGCCTGTTTATCGCGCTTGGCCTGCTGGTGCTGTCGGCCCTGGGCGTCTTTCGCCCCATGGTCTTACGGCTGAAGGCCGATTTTGCCGAGCGTTCCGAGGCATCGGCGCGACTGCGCGAAAGCGAGGCGCGCCTATGGCGCATCCTGGAGGAAAGCCCCGTCGGCGTATCGGTGTCGCGACGGCGCGACGGCAAGGTTGTCTTCGCCAACAGCCGGTTCACCGATATCATCGGCATGAGCCGCGACGAATTTCTCGGCTCGGCGGCGCGCGAGCATTACGTGGACGACGCCCAGCGGCAGGTGGTTTTGGCCATTTTGCGCCGCGACGGGCGCCTGGACGACGCCGAGGTGGAGTTCCGCCGCAAGAATGGAAGTCCATTCTGGAGCCTGTTGACCATCCGTCCCCTGGAATTCGAGGACGAGCCGGTCAATCTGGCCTGGATCTACGACATCACCGAGCGCAAGGCGGCGGAGCAGCAGATCTTGCTGGCTGCCAAGGTTCTGGAAACGGTGACCGAGGCCGTGGTGATCACCGATGCCGACAACCGCATCATCTTCGTCAATCCCGCTTTCACCACCATCACCGAATATTCCAAGGACGAGGTGCGGGGCAAAAACCCCAGCTTTCTGCGTTCCGGCCGCCACGATCCCGAATTCTACGCCAATCTGTGGAAGGTTCTTGCCGAGACAGGCCATTGGGAGGGCGAGATCTGGAACCGGCGCAAGTCGGGTGCCTTTTATGCCGAGTGGCTGTCCATCAACGCTTTGCGCGACGTCAGCGGCGCCATCACCCATTTCGTGGCGGTGTTCTCCGATATCACTCACCGCAAGGAAGACGAGGAGCGCATCTGGCGTCAGGCCAATTACGATGCGCTGACCGGCCTGCCCAACCGCTCGCTGTTCCTCGATCGTCTGAGCCAGGCGGTGCGTCAGGCCAAGCGCGACAAGAAGTACTTTGCCCTGATGTTTTTGGACCTGGATGGCTTCAAGGCGGTCAACGACACTTTGGGACATGCGGCCGGTGACGTGTTGTTGCAGCAGACTGCCACCCGGCTGTACCAGTGCATGCGGGCCACCGATACCTTGGCGCGGCTGGCCGGTGACGAATTCGTGGTCATCTTGGAAGGCGTGCACGGCCGGGACGACCCAGCCGTGGTGGCGGGCAAAATCCTGACTTCGCTTGCTGTTCCTTACGAGTTGGATGCGGGAACGGCCCATGTCCGGGGCTCGCTCGGCATTGCCCTTTATCCCGACGACGCCTCCGACGGCCCGGCCCTGATCCGCCGTGCCGATGCCGCCATGTATGCGGTGAAGCGGGGCGGCAAGAACAGCTTTTTGTTCGCTGGCGACCTGCCGCCGGATGCCTGATCCTCAGGTCAGATGCAGCACATAGGGCCGATAAGGGCGGTCCTCGGCCTTGATGTGATCCACCAGCCAGCGTTGCAGGAATTTCGCCGCCTCGATGGTGAGGTCGCGCGATGCGGTTTCGTCGTGGTCGGGGGCTGCGTCCAGCGCCTGGAAACGCTCGTAAAGCCGCTGGGCCTCCACCAGCAGCCTCACATGCTGGGCCCGATGCCCCGCCAGCCCGGGATAGCCCGCGCGGTCCAGCAGGGTTTCCTCGGCACCAAAGTGGATGCGGGTGCGCGCGATCAACTCGCCCAGGATGAGGGTCAGACGCGAAAAGGCTGCGCTCTGTCGGGCGGCGCTCAGGAAGTCGTTGGTCAATTGGAGCAAGTGGCGGTGATCGGAATCCATGGCCGGAACGCCAAGCTTCAGATCATTGGACCATTCGAGGACGGTCATGCCGGATTCTCCCGCCGCATATTCAAAGAGGAAGTCTAGCACTTTCGTTTCAAGGGAGTCTTAACGCATGGCGCCCAGCAAGGCGTCCAGAGCCTGATGGAACATGGCCTCGGTCAGCCGGCCGGTATTGGTGTTGTAGCGAGAGCAGTGATAACTGTCGCCCAGCACCAGCCCGCCGGGCAGAGGGTGGATGCGGCCATGGCCGAAGGGATAAGCCGCCTTCTTCAAGCCCAAGGTGGACAGCACCTGCTCGTGGGAGCCGCGCCCCAGGCAGAAGATGCCGCGCAGATTGGGCATGGCCGCGATCTCGGCGGCCAAAAACGGGCGGCATGCGGCGAACTCGGCGGGGAGGGGCTTGTTGGCTGGGGGGACGCATCGCGCCGCATTGGTGATGCGGCATCCGACCAGTTCCAGGCCATCATCGGCCGCCTGGCGGTAGTCGCCCCGTGCCAGGCCGAAATGTAGCAGGCTGGAATAGAGCAGGTCACCGGCATAGTCGCCGGTAAAAGGGCGTCCGGTGCGGTTGGCACCCTTGAGGCCGGGGGCCAGGCCCACCACCAGCAATCGGGAATCCAGGCCGCCGAAGGACGGCACCGGGTCGTGATGCCAGCCGGGATACTGGGCCCGGTTGGCACGGCGGAACGCGGCTAAGCGCGGGCACAGCCCGCAATCGGCCTGGGGCGCGAAGTCACTCATGTCAGTCCACGGTATAGGGGCGGTCGTCGCGGTGCTGCTGGGCGCGGGCGATCTGGCTTTCCAGGTCCTGCAACTCGATGAACACATCGGCCTGGCGCCGCAATTCATCGGCCACCATGGGCGGCTGGGAACGGATGGTGCTGACCACCGAGACACGCACGCCCTTGCGCTGGACCGCTTCCACCAGTCGGCGGAAGTCGCCGTCGCCGGAGAACAGAACCACATGGTCCAGGTACTGGCACATCTCCATCACGTCGATGGCCAGTTCGATATCCATGTTGCCCTTGATCTTGCGCCGTCCCATGGCATCGGTGAATTCCTTGGTCGGCTTGGTGACCATGGTGTAGCCGTTGTAATCCAGCCAATCCACCAGCGGGCGGATGGGGGAGTATTCCTGATCCTCCATCAGGGCGGTGTAGTAAAAGGCGCGGATCAGGCGGCCCTTGCCCGCGAACAGGTTCAAGAGCTTCTTGTAGTCGATGTCGAAGCCCAGCGAGCGAGCCGCCGAATAAAGGTTGGAGCCGTCGATGAACAGGCCGAGGCGTTCGGCGGAATAGAATTGCATGATGATCTCACTTGTCACAATGGCATGGGCCGCCTGATGCGGCGAATAATGACCTGAACGTAGGGGGGGAGGGACCATCTAGCAAGGGGGCTTTGGCAAGGGGGCTTGCTTTCCTGGCCCAAGCGACGATATAAGCTGTCTCTTTCCGAGATTGCCTGTAGACAAGGATCTTCGATGGCGCGCGTTACGGTTGAAGACTGTGTACTGAAGGTTCCGAACCGCTTTGAGCTGGTGCTGATCGCTGGCCAGCGGGCGCGGGACATTTCCGCCGGGGCCAAGCTGACGGTGGAGCGCGACAACGACAAGAACCCGGTGGTGGCTCTGCGCGAGATCGCCGACGATACGGTTCCGCTGGATGGCTTGCAGAACGCCCTGATCCAGAACCTCCAGAAGCATGTCGAGGTCGACGAGCCGGAAGAGGACGAGATGGAAGGCTTCATCGCCGACCGTGATCTGGCCTTCGAGAATGTCGCCAACGAGGACGAGATGATCGAGGACGGCATGTCCATCAACGATACGGGCGCCGATTTCGACGTCGATTCCGGCGACGAATAAGCCTGGTGTTCGACACCGCCCGCTTCCGTCTGGCAAGGCGGGGGCGGGCGGTTTCGTTTTTGCGTTTTCCTCATTGCCCGAGGGTGGGCTCCGGTCCAAACTCAAGCTGGAGAAAGGTGAGGTGGCCTAGGCGATGATGCGCCAATTCGAACTGGTGGAACGCGTCAAGTCCTACGATCCGGGTGCGGACGAGGACGCCATCAACCGCGCCTATGTTTTCGCCATGAAGATGCACGGCTCGCAATTGCGGGCCTCGGGCGATCCCTATTTCTCCCATCCCATCGAGGTGGCGGGCATCCTGACCAAATACCGTCTGGATTCCTCGTCCATCATTACCGCCCTGCTGCACGACACCATCGAGGACACGCCCGCGACGCTCGACGATATCGAGAAGCTGTTCGGGCGCGAGATCGGCCGTCTGGTGGATGGCGTCACCAAGCTGAACCGCATCGAACTGCAATCGGACCACGCCAAGCAGGCTGAAAATCTGCGCAAGCTGGTCCTGGCCATGAGCGAGGACATCCGCGTCCTGCTGGTCAAACTGGCCGACCGCATGCACAACATGCGCACCCTTCACTACATCAAGAATCCCGACAAGCGCCGCCGCATCGCCATGGAGACCATGGAGATTTACGCGCCTCTGGCCGAGCGCATCGGCATGCAGGGCATCAAGATGGAGCTGGAGGATCTGGCCTTCGCCGAACTGCACCCGGACGCGCGCGGCTCCATCGTGGCGCGTCTGTCCTTCCTGCGTGAGCAGGGCGGCGACCTGATCGGGCGCATTCTGGATGAGCTGCGTTCCATCCTGGCCGAGCCGGGGATCAAGGCCGTGGTCTCGGGGCGCGAGAAGACTCCCTATTCCATCTGGCAGAAGATGCAGCGCAAGAATGTCGGATTCGAACAGCTTTCCGACATCATGGCGTTCCGCGTCGCCGTGGACAATGTGGAGGATTGCTACCGGGCCCTGGGGGTCATTCACTCCAAGTATCCGATGGTTCCCAACCGCTTCAAGGACTACATCTCGACACCCAAGCCCAACGGCTATCGTAGTTTGCATACCGGGGTGTTCGGGCCCGAGCGCCACCGCATCGAGGTCCAGATCCGAACTTCGGAAATGCATGAAGTGGCCGAACTGGGTGTGGCCGCCCACTGGAAGTACAAGAACGACAGCGGCGGCGGCAATGGCGGGAACATGACCGATGGCCGCCAGTACCGCTGGCTGCGCGAATTGCTCGACATCCTGGAGCATGCCTCCAATCCCGAGGAGTTCCTGGAGCACACCAAGCTGGAGATGTTCTCCGATCAGGTGTTCTGCTTCACGCCCAAGGGCGACCTGATCTCGCTGCCCCGTGGCGCCTGCCCGGTGGATTTCGCCTATGCCGTCCACTCCCAGGTGGGCGATACCTGCGTCGGCGCCAAGGTCAACGGCCGCATCATGCCGCTGCGCACCCAGCTGCAGAACGGCGATCAGGTCGACATCATCACCTCCAAGGCGCAGACGCCGAACCCCACCTGGGAACGCTTCGTCGTCACGGGCAAGGCCCGCGCCCGCATCCGCCGCTTCATCCGCACCCAGCAGCGCGCCCAATATACCGAACTGGGCCGCGCCATCCTGGTGCGCACCTTCCGCCAAGAGGGTTACGAGTACACGGAAAAAGCCCTGGAAGGCGTGCTGCGCATCTTCAAGGCGCCGTCGGCGGAGGATCTGCTGGCCCTGGTGGGCGAGGGCACGCTGACCGGCCGCGACGTGGTCTCCACCGTCTTCCCGGAACTCAAGACCCAGACATCGCGCCCAGACAACGTGGTGGCGCTGAAGGCGCGAAGCGGTAAACCGCTATCGGATAAGAAGGACAAGGCCGGGGCGGTGCCCATCAAGGGCCTGATTCCCGGTATGGCCATGCATTTCGCCGGTTGCTGCCATCCGCTGCCCGGTGACCGGATCGTTGGCATCGTCACCACCGGCAAGGGCGTCACCATCCACACCATCGACTGCGAGAATCTGGAGCAGTTCGCCGATACGCCCGAGCGCTGGCTGGATCTGGCCTGGGACGAGGCCGATACCGCCGCCCATCTGGGCCGTATCGATCTGGTGGTGACCAACGAGCCCGGCGCCTTTGGGGCCATTTCCACGGTGATCGCCAAGAATATGGGCAACATCACCAATCTCAAGATCACCAACCGCACCACTGACTTTTTCGAGATGCTCATCGATATCGAGGTGCGCGACGTCAAGCACCTCACCAATGTCATCGCCGCGTTGCGCGCCACGCCGGTCATCAATTCGGTGGACCGGGCCAGAAACTAGACATCACTCCCAGGAGACGTCACATGCAGGAATTTCGCATTCTGTCCATTGCCGCCGGTCTTGCCTTGATCGCTTCCGCGGCCCTCGCCCAATCCTCCGTTGATCTCGACAAGAGCTGGGGCGGTACCAAGGCGGCCGCGAAGTCGGCGGTCGGCGGGTCCTCCGTCTGCGTTCCCGGTGCCACGGTGGAGGCCTTGTCCGAAGGGGGCTGGTATCCGGCCGTGGTCCTGGACCCGCTGCGTGACGGCCGCTGCTTCGTTCATTACGAGGGCTATGGCGCCGATGATGACGAAGCCTTGCCTCCCAACGCCATCCGGTCGCGCCGCTAAGGGTCTCGTTCCATGTCCAGCCGTCTTCGCCTCGGGGTCAATATTGATCACGTCGCCACCATCCGTAACGCCCGCGGCGGTCACCATCCCGATCCGGTGCGGGCGGCGCATATGGCGGCAAGCGCCGGGGCGGACGGCATCACCGCCCATCTGCGCGAGGATCGGCGCCATATCTCCGATCGGGATATGGAGCGGCTGGCCAACGAGATCACCCTTCCGCTCAATTTCGAGATGGCCGCCACCGAGGAGATGGTGGCCATCGCGCTGCGCCACCGGCCCCATGCCGCTTGCATCGTGCCCGAGCGCCGCGAGGAGCGCACCACAGAGGGCGGCCTCGACGTGGTGGGGCAGTTCGACAGCCTGAAGCCTCTGGTCGGGCGTCTGGTCGAGGCGGGCATCCGCGTTTCCATGTTCATCGAGGCCAACCTTAAGCAACTGGACGCCTCCAAGGCCCTGGGCGCGCCGGTCATCGAACTGCATACGGGGGCCTATTGCGACGCCGAGGGCGAGGCCCGCGACCGCGAATTCGCCCGCATCCGCGAAGCCGCCGCCCATGCCCATTCCATCGGCCTGGAATGCCATGCCGGGCATGGCTTGTCTTACGACACGGTCAAGCCGGTGGCGGCGCTGCCTTCCATCATGGAACTGAATATCGGCCACTTCCTGGTGGGTGAAGCCATCTTTGTCGGACTGGAAGCTTCCATCCGCCATATGCGCCAACTGATGGACGAGGCGCGCCGAAGGTGATCATCGGTCTCGGCAATGATCTGGTGGATATCCGCCGCATCGAGGATAGCCTGGAACGGTTCGGCCAGCGTTTCATCGACAAGGTCTTCACCGTGGCCGAGCAGGCCACCGCTGATCGGCGGGTGGGTCAGGCGCGGGCGGGTGCCTATGCCAAGCGCTTCGCAGCCAAGGAGGCGCTGGTCAAGGCCCTGGGCAAGCAGGGCGTGGGCTGGCGCGACATGGAGGTCACCAATGATGCCGAGGGCAAGCCGCATCTGTCCTTAAGCGGCGGCGCGGCCGAGCTTCTGGCGCGGCGGATTCCCGCCGGGATGACCGCCCATCTTCACCTGTCCCTGTCCGACGACTACCCCCTGGCCCAGGCCGTCTTGATCATCGAAGCCCTGCCTGCTTGACATAGGGCGCGGGGGCTGGCTTGATCTCGGCGTCAAGGAATGGTCTTTCCGGATCTGATGACATACATTTCAATGGGATAAGCGGCGCTATTCATGTCTAAAGGCAAGTCGGGCGGAATGGGCGAGACGATCCGAACCATCGTTTACGCCATGCTGATCGCCGGGAGCGTCCGCACCCTGGCCTTCGAGCCCTTCAACATACCCTCGGGCTCCATGATCCCCAGCCTGTTGATCGGCGATTATCTGTTCGTCTCCAAATACGCCTATGGCTATTCCCGCTATTCCATGCCCTTCGGCATCGGGCCGGGCGGCGGACGGATCATGGAGCATATGCCAGAGCGCGGCGACGTGATCGTCTTCAAGAAGCCGCCGGAGAACAAGGTCGACTACATCAAGCGGGTGGTGGGTCTGCCCGGCGACCGCATCCAGGTGAAGGGCGGCATTCTGCATATCAACGGCAGTGCCGTGGACAGAAAGCGTATCGAGGATTTTGTCGAGCGCGACCGGGACGGCAACATCTTGCGCGCGCCGCAATATATCGAGACCCTGCCCAACGGGCGCAAGCACAAGATCATCGAATTCCTGGGCGATAACGGCCCCGCCGACAACACCATGGAATATCTGGTGCCCGCCGGTCATTACTTCATGATGGGCGACAACCGCGACAATTCGGCGGATTCCCGCTTCCTGTCCGAGGTGGGCTATGTGCCGGCCGAGAACTTGGTCGGGCGGGCGGAGATTCTGTTCTTCTCCGGCGATGGCAGCGCCGCCCTGTGGGAAGTGTGGCGTTGGCCCTGGGCCATCCGCTATGCCCGCCTGCTTCAGGGGATCGAGTAGCGCCATGAAGGGCGCCGCCGCCGATCTTCCCGCGCTACTGGGCCATGCCTTCGCGCGGCCCGAGCTTCTGTCACAGGCCCTGACCCATCCCAGCACCCAGCAGCACCGCCGCTCCCAGGGTTCGGACCCCTATGAGCGGTTGGAGTTTTTGGGCGATCGTGTCCTGGGCCTGGTAGTGGCAGAGATGCTGTTTCTCCGCTTTCCCGACGAGGCCGAGGGCGCCCTGGCGCGGCGCCATGCCGCCCTGGTGCGCCGCGAGGCGGTGGCCCGTATCGCCAATGAGATCGGCCTGGGGCGTCATCTGGTGCTGGCCAAGGGCGAGTCGGATGCCGGTGGGCGGACCAATCCCGGCATCCTGGCCGATGCTTGCGAGGCGGTGATCGGCGCCCTTTACGCCGATGCCGGTTTTGCCGTGGCGGCGGCCTTCGTGCGGTCACGCTGGGAACCCATGATGGAAGAGGCCCTGGCGCCCCCAAAGGATGCCAAGACTGGGCTGCAGGAATGGGCTCAGGGGCGGGGCAAACCGCTGCCCGCCTATAAGATGCTGGGCCAGGAAGGCCCGCCCCACGAGCCGACTTTCCTGATGGAGGTTAGTGTGGAGGGTGTAGGCTCGGCCGTGGGTCGCGGTGCCTCGAAACGGGTGGCGGAGCAGGCCGCCGCGAAACTGCTTCTGGCGGCCCAGCATTCAGGGGAATGATGGTTTTTCGCCAATATTGAAACTCTAGAGTAAGACCATGCTCGCACTTGCCGCCACCATGCTCACGGTCATCGGATTAGCGGGGCTGCTTCCTGGGTTGGCGCGCGGAGGGCGTGAGGGCGACTGGCTGGGGGCGCGGGTTTTCTCCGGCTTTTGCCTGCTGCTGCTCCTCGTCTATTTTGGCCATTTGGTGCTGGGCCTGACCTTGCCGGTTGCTGCCGGTGTCTCGGCTGGGATGGCGGGACTGGGACTGACTCGGCTTGTACTGAGGGGTTTCGGCAAAGACCGGTCTATCCTGGTCCACCCGGTGGTTCTGATGCCGCTGGCCGGTATGGTCATCCTGGTGATCCGGGGGCTGGACTATCAGCCGCTGGCCTGGGATGAATTGACCAACTGGCTGGCCTGGACCCGGCAGGCGGCCCTGAAAGGGCGTCTTCTCGGTGACGATATCAGACACGGCGTTCTTGGTTATACGCCCGGTTGGACCATCGCCTTGGCCTATCCCAATCTGCTGTTCGGCGGTTTCATTGAAAGCCGCTCGGCCATGGTGCCCTTCGTCATGCATGTGGCGTTGTGCGGTCTGATCCATGACATCGCAATGAGATTAAGGCTGCTTTTGGGAGTGTCGCGGGTATCGGCCCGCCTGGGCGCCTGGGTCCTGGTCCTCGGCCTTTTGGGCGTCGAGGCCATGTGGCGTCTGGCTCCCACCAATCTGCTGATCGAGAAGCCGCAAATTTATACCCTGACCGCCGCGTTGCTGTTAGGGCTCTTGATTCTGGAAGACGCTGCCGACCGCATGCGGGCCGGACTGCATCTCGGACTGGTCATCGCCGGGGGATATCTGATCAAGGTCTCCATGCTGGCCTTCGTCGCTCCGCTGCTTGTCCTACTGGGATGGGCGGCCTTGCGCTCGGCCGGGCAGGGGCGGTCCAGGATCGCGGTTATGTTCGGGTTAGCCCTGGTGCCGACGATACTGGTCTATGGGGTGTGGCGGAGCGTGGGGGCGGTGCAGGGGTGCATGTCCGACCCCCTGGCCCTGTTGCCCGGTCTGCTGGCTGGCGGCGATGGTTCGGTCCGCATGACGGATCTGTTCCTGCGGCTGTTCGGAACCATCCTGGCCTATGTGGCGGAGTTTAAGCTGCCCCTGACCCTGGTCGCGGCCGGGGGCGTGGCCGTGGCCGCTTTCAATGCCCGCCAAAGACCCCTGATCATTGCATTCGCGCTGTACCTGCTGCTCTATTTCGGGGCGCTGTACGTCTATCATCTCGACTGCTTCGGCGAGTTCTATTTCAAGAACCTAAACTCTCCCGACCGCTTTACCCGTGTCCCGTTGCGGACATTCCACGCGGCGGGACTGGTGTTGCTGTTCTTCGCGCTGCATCCGGTTGAAGTGCGTCTGCACCGATGGACGCTGCCCATTCTCGCCGCTGTTCTTGGTGTGTGGGGCGTGTATCGCCTGGATATGAGTATCCGCTCCATGACGGAACGCTTTGAAGCCGCCGGGGAACAGGTGACCACCGTGCGCACCATGCGCGGCTGGACCGAGGCCGTGGCGGCGCGTGTTCTCCTCCACCCCGAGCAGGGGCGTGACGTTCAGATCATCGCCCAGGGCAGTGACGGCTATGAGGTCATGATCATGACCTATTTCGCGGCAGGCCGCTTTATCGTGCATGGCAGCCACAGTTTCGGCGAGGCTCCCATCAATGTCTGGATGAGCAAGGCTTCTCCGGATACATTCCGGCGTCGGATCATGGAGTCCTCGTTGGTCGTGCCCGTCCATCTCGATACCTGGGCGAGGCAGAGTCTCGACATTGGGGCCGGTTGTCTGGACAGTCCCAGGCTTCTCGTGCCCGATGCCGTCACGGGCCGAATGGAATGCCCGCAGGAGCCTTGAACGTGCATTATGCTGTCGGTGCGAACGCAACCGAGGAAACATACGGGCGGCAAGCCGCTGGAACAGGTGAAGTCATGAATGAAGTTCCCGAAACCGATCAGCGCTGCGGCTTCGTGGCGGTGGTGGGCGCCCCCAATGCCGGCAAGTCGACCCTGGTCAACGCTCTGGTGGGCACCAAAGTGTCCATCGTCTCGCCCAAGGTGCAGACCACCCGCTTTCGGGTGATGGGCATCGCCATGGTGGGCGAGGCCCAGGTGGTGCTGGTCGATACACCCGGCATCTTCGCGCCCAAGAAGCGGCTGGAGCGCGCCATGGTGGCGGCGGCCTGGGGCGGCACCAACGATGCCGACCATATCTGCCTGCTGATCGACGCCGCCAAGGGCTATGACGACGAATCCCGCGCCATCGTCGATAAGCTGAAGGAGACCAAGCGTCAGGCCATCTTAGTGCTGAACAAGGTGGATCTGGTCAAGCGCGACAAGCTGCTGGGCCTCACCGCTCAACTGGACGCCGAGGGCATCTTCACCGACGTCTTTATGATCAGCGCGCTCAAAGGCGACGGTATCGACGACCTGCTGGCCCATCTGGGCAAGCTGGTGTCGCCCGGCCCCTGGATGTTCCCCGAAGATCAGGTCTCGGACCTGCCGCAGCGCCTGCTGGCCGCCGAGATCACCCGCGAGAAGGCCTTTATCGCTCTGTATCAGGAGCTTCCCTATTCGCTCCATGTGGAGACCGAGAAGTGGGAGGAGAAGGAGGACGGCTCGGCGCGCATCGATCAGGTGATCTATGTGGAGCGCGAAAGCCAAAAGCCCATCGTGCTGGGCAAGGCTGGTCGCCAGATCAAGTCCATCGGGGCGAGCGCCCGCCAAGAGCTCGAGGAATTGCTGGAACGCCGCGTCCATCTCTTCATCCATATCAAGGTCCGCGAGGACTGGTCGGAGAAGCGCGGCCATTACTCCGAGATCGGCCTGGATTTCGATTCGTGAGCACAGCCTTTTCATGAAGATCATCGTCATCCCGGACGAGCAACGCGAGATCCGGGATCCAGGGGGGGCCACTCCTGGATCCCGGCTCAAGGCCGGGATGACGACGGAGTGGAAGAGGGGGACCGCATGAGCTTGCGCGCCATTGCCATCATCCTGATCTGGGTCGGGGTTCTGGCGCTGCTCGGCGTGTTGGTTCACCGCTTTACCCGAGGCGCCTGGAGCCTGGAAGACGACGACATCCCGGTCATCTCGCCGCGCCAGAAGCTGGCGGCTGCCCTGGCTTTGGCCACCACCACCGCAGGGCTGGGGCTGTTCATCTGGAGCTGGTATGGAATGGGATGACGACGGAATCGTCCTGGCGGTGCGCCGTCATGGCGAAACCGGCGCGGTCGCCTCGCTGCTGACCCGAAGCCATGGCCGCCATGCCGGTCTGGTCCATGGCGGCCAGGGCCGGACCAATCGTCCCATCCTGCAGCCCGGCAATCTCGTCCGCGCCAAATGGACCGGCCGCCTGCCCGAGCAATTGGGCAATTTCAAACTGGAAATGCTCCACGCCTATGGCGCGGCCTTTTTGGATGACGCCGCACGGCTTTCCGCCCTCGGTTCCGCCTGCGCCCTGGTGGAGACGGCCCTGGCCGAACGCCAGCCCCATCCCGCCTGCCATGCCGCCCTGGTGGCGCTGCTTCATGCTCTGGAAGCCGAGTCCTGGCCCAGCATCTATGTCCATTTCGAACTGGCCCTGCTGCGCGACCTGGGCTTCGGCCTCGACCTCTCGGCCTGCGCCGCGACGGGGCAGACCGACGATCTGGCCTGGGTCAGCCCCAAAACCGGCCGCGCCGTCAGCCGCGCGGCGGGCGAGCCCTACCGTGACAAGCTGTTCAAGCTTCCCGCCTTCCTGGTCGAAGGCGGGGAGGGCGATGCCGCCGCCATCCGCGAAGGGCTGGAGATGACCGGCTTCTTCCTGCAACGCCACGTCCTCGACTCCCGCCATGCTGTTCTGCCGGCGGCGCGGGGACGGATGATCGGGCGGTTGGGGTGATCCTCACGGTTTAACCGCGATCTGATCCCCATATTGGGCTATCGCCCAAACCCATTTGGGGCCATGCCCCAAGCCCCCTTTTTGTTTGTTCGTAAAAATCAGGGGCGGTCAATGATGGATTGACTCTGACTCCATTTACTCTCTGCAATTACCCTCTGCTTTCTCATCATGTGCCGCTTTCTCGGGAAAATGTTCGTAGACTGCATCCATGAGAATGAACCTCAGGATCGGGCGTAGATCTCCTGCGATGTTTTGCAAACGCTCAATACTCCAGTTGCCCATATCATTATGGGAGTTCCAATGCAGATCTTTGAGCCAATGTGATGCGATGGTGCTCGCTCGCTCGGAAAGCTTTTTGTTGTCTCGAAAAACTTCGGTGCGCGTGCTTGCCATTCCAACCAGTCTTCCAATGGGAAAATGCTGGCCATTGTCATCTCGGCACGGAAGTTTGATCTGATCGTAGTGGTACACGAGCGCCCATTCCAGCAAAGCCCGCATGAGCATGAACAAGGACAGCCGGAACGAGGTTAGATTGTTTTTCGTTGAGCTGAGTTGCGTCAGCTCATAGGTCAGCCGCTTCAGCCGATCATCGTCACGAAGGCACCGAATATCTTCGAGAAGCAGAAGCGGCCTGGGCTTCTGAACTGGTGGCAGCGTAGAAGGCGTGGCCGCATCCGAATTCATCTCGTCGGGGAGGGCCATGGGAGCCAACGGTGGCGACGTACAATCGGCGGGCAGTGGATGAGCCGATACCGTCGAGGGCGGCGTTTCTAGTTCCATATGGCTGCCGTTCGCGCCGTCCTCAGGACCATTCGGCGGGATGTCCTTAGGCGAGGCTGGGTTGTCCGGAAGCTCCAGTTGCCCGTCGGTCGGTTCAGTACTGGTGGGCGGCTTCGGTGCGGGTTTTCGGCCTTCGGTTTTCCTATTGGGCGGAGTGTACAGCGATAGGCCCCCAGCTGGTCTGTTCATGTCGAAGAGGTCAGGTTCCTTTCCTGGGCACGGAACGACCTCATTTACCCGATCGCCAATTGGCCAAGTCCGCCGGAGATAATCCTCGACCGAATCTCCCTTGGAAAATTTGTCGTCCGTATCCCTACGCTGGGCAATCAACGTATGTCGGGCAATCACACCGACCATTTGGTCAAGATTGCTAAAACCAAATCGATTGGGCCGCCCATCATCAAAGAACATGGGTTGCCCAAAGTGGTGTTCTACTCTTCTAGAAAGTACGGCTCTGAGGAATGGTTCATGATCGACTTGCTCATCACGGTATAGAATGGCCTTTTCATCATCTGGCCACACATTTCCATGAATGGCAATTTGGAGAGCCTCTCTTCCACGGAGAAGCTGCTTCACCGTCTTTAGGTCAATCTTAAGGGTTTGGGCAATTTCCTGCTCATTCTTGCTTTTCTTGAATTCTCGATGGACGTAGCGCATTCGGGATACCAGAGACCATGCCCGCCTTTGAATGACGGCATGGATATTCGCAACGATCGGATCCCCGCGTTCCCTGTCGTAATCGAAACAGACGTCGATCTTGCTGATGTTGTTCCTGGTTTCATCATCGATGACCGGGATTTGTGGCAGTAGATCGTACGCAGATTCGGGCAGGATCTCTGGGTTAAGCAATATCTTGCATGCGGCGGTCCTGCGATTGCCTTCAAGGACGATGTGTTGCTTTCCGTCGAAGTACGTCAGAACGGTCTCGGTCGGCCAAAGCTCTTTGGCCTCAATGATGCTTTTTGCCAGAGCGATTACATCGTGATCGCGCAGCAGGTGAAGTAAAATCGCCTCTTGGCTGTGTGATGTTAGCTCGAAGCGTGGATTGTCAGGGTCAAGTTGCAACGCTAAAGGAGAGATGCGATCACGTTGCCAACGATTAGAAACTGTCATGGGGCGGAACCTCCGATAACGATGGTTGCAAGAGTTATTTTATAGGTCAAGTGGTGATCTGCTTACTTGGTGGCGCCACCTCAATTTCCTGCGTCCCCACCTGTTAGCAAACCGACATCCTCCATTCCCCTTGACCTCACCCCACTGAATGAATAATCATTCAACTGAACGAGCATTCAGTTTGCGGAGGATCAGATGCGCTTGCCCAGTGGTGCTCCAGGGGGTGTGCCCAGTGCCCATGTGGACCGCTTTGCCCGCGAACTGTTGCCGCCGCCTGATCTGTGGCCGGTCTTTGACTATTCGGCGCCCCATCTCGGCCATTATCCCGACCGCATCAACGCGGCGGCCGCGCTGATCGATACGGCAGTGGCGGCGGGGTTTGGGGCCAAGCCGGTGTTCCATTACGGGGAAGGGACCTGGAGTTACGCCCATCTTCTCGACCGGGCCGAGCGCATCGCCCGCGTCCTGACCGAGGACTTCGGGCTGGTGCCGGGCAATCGGGTGCTGCTGCGCTCGGCCAATACGCCCATGCTGGTGGCGTGCTGGCTGGCGGTGTTGAAGGCGGGGGGCATTTGCGTGACCACCATGCCGCTGCTGCGCGCCAAGGAACTGTCCTACATCGTGGAGAAGGCCCGAATCGCCATCGCCCTGTGCGAGCTTGATCTGGCCGAGGAGATGGATCTCACCCGCCAGAAAATGCCCGAGCTTCGCCATGTGTCCTATTTCACGCCGCTAGGCGACGGCACCAAGTCCGACGCCGATCTTGACCGCCGCGCCGAGGCCAAGCCTGCCGGATTCGCCAATGTGGACACGGCGGCCGACGATGTGGCGCTGATCACCTTCACCTCGGGGACCACAGGCAATCCCAAGGGCGCCATGCATTTCCACCGCGACATCTTGGCGTCGTGTGATTGCTGGCCACGCCGCCATGGCCTGGACGCCGACGAGGTGGTGATCGGCTCGCCCTCCATCGCCTTCACCTATGGCAAGGCGGCCTTCATGATGTATCCGTTGCGGTACCGCGCCACCGCTGTTCTGGTGCCCAAGCCCACGCCGGACCTGATTTTGGAGGGCATTCAGCGTCATCGCGCCACCAGCCTTTACGCGGTGCCCACCTCGTTCAACGCCATGCTGGGCATGATCGGCAAATACGATATCTCGTCCTTGCGCAAGGGGTCCTCGGCGGGCGAGCATCTGCGGCCCAAGCTTTACGACGACTGGCTGGACCGTACCGGCATCAAGCTGGTCAACGGAATCGGCATG
The DNA here is from genome assembly GCF_000829825.1 of Paramagnetospirillum magnetotacticum MS-1. NCBI lineage: Bacteria > Pseudomonadati > Pseudomonadota > Alphaproteobacteria > Rhodospirillales > Magnetospirillaceae > Paramagnetospirillum > Paramagnetospirillum magnetotacticum. The sequence goes on from NZ_JXSL01000027.1 coordinate 264,945, forward strand.
ACCGAGATGCTGACCCATTTCATCTGTCAGTCGGCGGATGTTGCCAAGCCGGGCGCTACCGGCTTTCCTGTGGATGGTTACAGCGCCTGTATCTTGGACGACGACTTCAATCCGCTGCCTGTGGGGTCCAAGGGGCGCCTCGCGGTGCGCGGGCCCACCGGCTGCCGCTATCTCGACGATCAGGCGCGACAGGCGGGTTTCGTCAAGAACGGCTGGAACGTCACCGGGGACATCATGGAGCAGGACCAGGACGGCTGGTTCTGGTATGTGGACCGCTCCGACGACATGATCGTCTCGTCGGGCTACAACATCTCGGCCCAGGAGGTGGAGCGCGCCATCCTGGACCACCCCAAGGTGGCGGAATGCGCCGTCATCGGCGTTCCCGACGAGGCGCGCGGCACCATCGTGCGGGCCTGTATCGTGCTGGATAACCCCTCCCTGGCCTCGGAACTGCTGGCCGAGGAGATCCAGACCTTCGTCAAAGCCAATATCGCGCCCTACAAATACCCGCGCGAGGTCAAATTCGTGGAGTTCCTGCCCAAGACCCAGACGGGCAAGATCCAGCGGTTCCGTCTCAGGGAATTATAGGCATTACTTCGCTTGCGCGTGGGCTCGTTTGACCAAGCCGCAGGGCGCTGCCCTGCACCCGCCAGGGACTGAAGTCCCTGGACCCTATTACGAATAATCCAATGGGATCAAAGGGCCTTGGCCCTTTGCGGGTGTGGGCAGAGCCCGCAAGGGGGGCTAACTCTACGACTATGAGATGTTTTCTTAGCCGAAAGGATCGTCGCATTTGCCGCACATGGGGATATCGCGGACATCGCCATTGCGGAAGGCGTCCAGGATGCGGCCATAGGCGGAGCCACGGCGGATCTCGCCCAGGCCCTGATCCATGATATTGCCGATCTTCAATTGGGCATTGGAATCATAGCAGCCGCAGGCGGTCACCGTGCCGTCGCAGAACACGCCGACGGCCTTGAGGAACAGGCGGCAAGGCATCAGGCGGTGGTGATCGATATCCTTCAAGGACCAGATTCCGTGGCGTTCGCTCAAACTCCCGCACTGGACAGAGCCGCCGAAATTATTGGCGGGCACGGTCCACACATCGGTGATGCCGATGGAGGCGAGGAAGGCCTTGGTCTTGCGCAGATTGACTTCCCAATCGCCCAGCGCCACCGCCTTGACGGCGAAACGGGTGGGGGTGTCCTTCAGCGCCTTGTGGATGGCTTTGAGGTTGACCACGATTCGCTCGAATTTCGCGCCCACATAGACGCTCTCATAACTTGGCGCGTCCCAGCCCGCGAAGGAGAATTGCAGATAGGCTAGGCCCAGCTTGGACAGGCGGGAAATCTTATCGGGTGTGAACGGCGTGCCGTTGGTGACGATGCCCACCTGAAAGCCCTCGGCCACGGCATGCTCCAGCATCTCGAAGACGCGGGGATGGAGGAAGGGTTCTCCCTGACCGGCCAGGATATGCATGGTCTTGATGCCGCTGGCCTTGCCCTCGGCGATCACCCGCTCGAAGACCGCGTCCTCCATGAAGCCGGAATTGTCCTTCCAGATCTCCCATCCGCACATGGTACAACGCAGATTGCATCGGCGGCTGAGCTGGACGTAAAGCTCGTAGGGCACCAGCTGGCGCCGTTCGGCCGGAGCGATGACCAGGGCCCGGGCCTTGGCCAGATGGGGGGCGGCGGCCTGCGACCGTCCGGCCTCCTCCAGGGCGATGCCTAGCAAATAATGGATGCGGCCCGATTGCGGCTGTATTTGCGCTGCCGGTTCCAGCAGGGCCAGGGACTCGGCGGCCCGGCCTTGCGCCACCAGGGCACCGGCCAGACCGACCATGGTGTCGAGATGACCGGGAATGGCCGTCAGCACCCGGCGGAACAGCGTCTCCGCCTCGGGGGCGCGCTGACGGGCCAGCAATAGACCGGCGCGGCGATAGTCGCATTCCACATGGCCATCGGCCTTTTCCAGGGCGGCGATGGCCTCGTCCAGCAACTGTCCCTCGGCCAGACGCATGGCCTCGGCCAGGATGAGGGCCGGATCGATCGGCTTGGTTTTTTTCTTCGGCGGCTTCATGACGCGGCAGACTAACACCGCCACCTCTCGGCTTTCCATGGTGGTGTTGTCTGGGGCATTATGCCCGAGGCCAAAAAGGGGAGAGCGGGGCAGTGCCGGGCGTGTCAGCCGACGACAGGATCACCAGCCAGGAGGATGGCCCAGGCGGCCGTTGGCGTTTTGGCATCCGTGCCAAGCTGGTGGTGGCGGTCGGCACCGTGGCTGGCATGATCATGGTCGCCAGTCTGCTCACTTGGTTCAGTTATTCGGAAATCGAACGTCTGCTGGCCGCCGTGACGCGGACCAATCTGCCCAGCCTGTCCAACGCCCTGAAACTGTCCGAGGCCACCGCCCGGCTGGCCGCCGCCGCTCCGGCTCTTGACGGCTCCCAGTCACAGTTCCAGAGGCAAAGTAATTTCGTGGCGCTGCAACAGCAGACCGAACGCCTGCTTGTTCTGGTCGACCATCTGGCCGGGTCCATCGCCGATACCGGGCGGGTCGAGGAACTGCGTTCCATGATCGCCGCCTTTGCCGACAATGTGGTGGATCGTAACATCTTAGTGGACAAGCGGTTGCAACTGGCCGAGCGCAGCCGCGCCCAGGCCGAGATCATCAGTAATCTCGACGTGGAGGTGCACCGCGCCATGGGAGGGCTGATCGGTGATCCCGCCCTGGCCACCGTGGTGCTGGCGTCGAACTACCTGCGCGAGGCGGTGGTGGCCGGCAATCTGGAGAAGGTCGGCGACCTGCGCAGCGCCTATGAGGAACAGGTGCGCTATCTGGCTGAACTGGTCGATGCCGCCGGGTCCAGGCCGCCCAGGACCCGCGAACTGACCCGGCGCGTGTTGGCGCTGGGGACGGGGCCGGAAAACGTTTTCGAACTCCGTACCTTGCAGATGTTGACCATTGCGCGGCTGGCCGCCGCCAATGACGAGGGGCGCGATCTGGTGGCCCGCACCTCGTCCTCGGTGGGGCGGCTGGTTTCGGCGGCGGAAGCCGAGGCGGCGGAGAACGAGCGCCGCACCGAGGCCGCGGTGTCGAGCGGGCGGACCACCATGCTGGTGGTGGCCATGCTGACCTTCTTCGGGCCGCTGCTGTTCATATGGCTGTATCTGGGACGCAGCGTGGTTGCGCGTCTGGCCGGACTGGCGTCGTCCATGCACGCCATCGCCGAGGGTGACTTTCAGGCGCCCATTCCCGGCCAGGGCAATGACGAGATCACCGATATGGCCGCCGAACTGGCAGTGTTCCGCGACGCCATGGCCAAGCTGCAGGAATCCAGCGAGGCGCTGATCGAAAGCGAGCGGCGCCTGCGCCGCATCCTCGATACCTCACCCCTGGCTCTGGCCATTTCGCGGGTGTCGGACAGCGCCATTTTGCTGGTCAATCCCCGCTGGTCCGAACTTTACCGGGTGCCGAAGGCCCGCGCCCTGGGAATGACCGTGGCGTCTTGCTATTCCGATCCGGCCAACCGGCTGCGGCTGGTCGAACTGGTGAAAAAACGCGGCTTCGTGGGCGGGTTCGAGTGCCGGATGCGGGCCAGCGACGGCCATGAATTCTGGGCCATGCTCTCGGCCGCCGAAATCGAGATGGACGGCGAGCCCGCGGTGATCGTCTCCTCCACCGATATCACGCGGCACAAGGAGGAGGAGGCCGCCCTGGCCGAGGCCAAGAAGGTGGCCGAAGAGGCCAGCCAGGCCAAATCCCTGTTCCTGGCCACAATGAGCCATGAGATCCGCACGCCCATGAACGGCGTCTTGACCATGGCCCAACTGCTCGAAGACATGCCTTTGCCCGCCGAGCAGCGGGAAATGGCCCGCGTCATCCGCGATTCCGCCACATCGCTGCTCACCATCATCAACGACATCTTGGATTTCTCCAAGATCGAGGCCGACAAGCTCCAACTCGAACTGGTGGAACTGTCGCTGTCGGAACTGGTGGAAGGGGTGGCCGATCTTCTGACCATCCGCGCCCAGGAAAAGGGCATCAGCCTGATCACCTTCATCGATCCGGCCCTGACCGACATGGTCATCGGCGATCCCATCCGCCTGCGCCAGATCATCACCAATCTGGCCGGTAACGCCATCAAGTTCACCGACAAGGGGTATGTGCGCATCTCGGTCCGCGCCCTGGACCCGCGTGAGCGTCCGTTGCGTCTGGAGTTCAACATCACCGACACCGGGATCGGACTGGATTCGGAACAACAGGCCCGCCTGTTCGAGCCCTTCATGCAGGCCGACGTCACCATTTCCCGGCGCTATGGCGGAACCGGGCTGGGCCTGTCCATCTGCCGCCGCCTGGTGGCCATGATGGATGGCGAAATCGGGGTGCGCAGCAATATGGGCCAGGGCTCGACCTTCTGGTTCCAGGTGCCCCTGGAACCGGCCGATGTCGCGCCGGAGGAGACCCCGGACCTGTCCGGCATCGCCGTCCTGGTCCTGGCGGAAGGGCCGGTGGCGGCGGAATGCCTGCGCCAGTATCTCGGCCATTTGGGTGCCCAGGTGGCTGTGGTGGTGGGGGCCGAGGGCGCCGTGGCTGCCGTGCGTGCCGCCGCCTTGGCCGGTTGGACCTATGACGTGGCGCTTCTTGATGATGGCCAGGATTTCCGTATGCGTCTGGGCGTGGCCGGGGCCCTGATGACCGCCGCCGGGCCCGATCTGGAATTGAAGGTGGCCTTGCTGGTCGCCAAGGAAGCCTTCGCCGCCGTGGCGTCCGAAATCAAGGCGGCCGGGCTATACGCCGCCCTGCCCAAACCCATCCGCCGTCGCCAGCTATGGCGCAATGTGGCCGTTGCGGTGGGGCGGGCCATGCCCGAAGCCGAGTCCGCCGATGGCGTCGGCGCGGAGGAGGGGTGGCGTCCTCCAACCACCGAAGAAGCGGCGGCGGCGGGCGCCCTGATCCTGGTGGCCGAGGACAATCCCACCAACAAGGTGGTCATCCGCCACCTGATGGAGCGCCTGGGCTACGCCATCGAGGTTGTGGGCAACGGCGCCGAGGCCTGGGAGCGCATGCAGATCCGCGATTACGGCCTGTTGCTCACCGATTGCCATATGCCCGAGATGGATGGCTACGAACTGACCCAGCGCATCCGTGAATGGGAGGTGGAGACCGGCCATCTGCTGCCCATCGTGGCGCTGACCGCCGATGCTTTGGCCGGGACCGCGCGGCGTTGCCTTGATTGCGGCATGAACGCCTTTTTGGCCAAGCCCATCGACCTGATTCAGTTGGACGCCACCATCCGCCGTCTTCTGCCGGTGGCGGTCGGGCTGCGGCGGCGGCGTTCCGGGGGCGAGGAGGCGGTGGCGCCCCCGCTGGCGGCGGTCGGGGTTCCTCTGCTTGGTCCCGTGGCGGCGGACCCGTCCTTGCCGCCGGTCCTCGATCTTACCCCCATGCGGCAGATCTTTGGCGATATCGGAAACGAGGTCCGCGAACTTCTGGCCCTGTTCGTGGACACGACCCGTCCGCTGGTGGTGGATCTTGGCATTGCCTTAGAGGCCGCCGACGCCCTGGCGGCGCGGGAAGCGGCCCATTCGGCCAAGGGGGCGGGCAACAGCGCCGGGGCCTTCCGCTTCGCCAAGCTGTGCGCCCAGGCCGAGGCCGCCTGTGCGGCTTCCGATCTGGCCACGGTCAGCGCTCTCTATCCCGCGCTGGAAGTTGCCTTCGACGAGGCCGCCGCGGCGATCGCAGCCATATGACAAAAAGAAAACCGCGCTCTCTGTGGAGCGCGGCTTGCTTCGATCTTGTGCCTTATTTAAGGGCGCTGACCGGCTGCCGGGCCTTAGCCCTGGCGGGCCTTGAAGCGGGGGTTCGTCTTGTTGATGACGTAGACCCGGCCCTTGCGGCGAACGATGCGGCAATTCTTGTCGCGCAGCTTGGCCGACTTCAGCGAGTTACGAATCTTCATGGTCCGACTTCCTAAAGCGTAATTGTCGCCGAAACGACGTCACTTGGTTTCGCAAGCGCGAGGCCGGGAAAATACGGAAAGGAACGGGGGCTGTCAACAGCTCGTGAAACGTTTTCTTTCGAATTTTGGAAGTTATACTCCTTTCCATGCTGACCTTCATCCCTGATCCCCTCGGAACCCCCGTCGCCTTCCATACCGTAGAGGGCCGGGCAGGCGCGCGCGTCCTGGTGGTTTGCGACCATGCCTCGGCGGCCATCCCCGCCAGCCTGGGTGATCTGGGGGTTGGCGAGGCCCAGCGGACCAGCCATGTGGCCTGGGATATCGGCGCCGCCCAGGTGGCCGTCATTCTGGCTGATATCCTGGGTTGTCCCGCCGTTCTGTCGGGCGTCAGCCGACTGGTCATCGACTGCAACCGCCAGCCCGGCGACCCGTCTTCCATACCCGCGCTCAGTTGCGGCGTCCGGGTTCCGGGCAACGAGGGCGTCGATGAGGCAGAGGCCGATGCCCGTGCCCGCGACTGGTTCTGGCCCTATCACACCGAGATCGGCGACCGCATCGCCCATTTATGGCGCGAGGCAAGCGTACCGGCGGTGGTGGCCGTTCACAGCTTCACGCCCTGCATCGAGGGGCAGATGCCGCGGCCCTGGCATGTGGGCGTGCTGTGGAACCGGGATCCGCGCATGGCGGAACCGGTGCTGGCGGGCCTGCGGGCGCGCGGCGATCTGGTGGTGGGCGACAACCAGCCCTATTCCGGGCGCGAGATCAATTACACGCTGGACACCCATGCGGGCGTGGCCGGGCTGCCCAATGTCTCGTTCGAGATCCGCCAGGATTTGTTGGCCGACGAGGCCGGGTGCCGACGCTGGGCTTTGATCCTGGCCGATGCCCTGAGCGGCGTTCTGGCCGATGACGGGCTGTACCGCGCCGAAACCTATTAGAATCCGGTATTGAAGATGGAGCAGCCGCCCCTGGTTCCGGCGTTATTGCCCTTCACCTCGCAATTGCCGCAAGCAGCGAGGAACAGGCAGATCAGCAGGGGCAGCAACCGGTGTTTCATGACCCCATCCTAGCAGAGTGTAACACCCGCTTGAACCAGCTCCCTTGCTTGGCTATGGTCTGGACCCATTTCGACCGAGGAGCGCGTTCATGAGCGAGGAACAGAATACCAGCCAGATCGGCGGCATCGCGGCCGAGGCGCTGCGCCAGTTCATCGACCGTATCGAACGGTTGGAAGAGGAAAAGAAGGCCCTCTCGGCCGATATCAAGGACGTCTATTCCCAGTGCAAGTCCCAGGGATTCGACACCAAGATCATCCGCAAGATCGTGGCGCTGAGAAAGCGCGACCGCCAGGAGCGGGAAGAGGAACAGCAGATCCTCGATCTCTACCTCGCCGCCCTCGGCGAGGCGTAAGCCATCTCGTCGCTCGAGGAATGACGGCCCGTCCGGGCCGTCACTTCCGTCCGCGCTCGATCTCGATTCCCACCGAGGCGGCCTCGGCATAGACGTCGAGCTTTTCCACCCGGATGCGCGCGGTTTCCACCCGCTCATCGATCAGGCACAGGTCGGCGATCTTCTCCGCCAGGGTCTCCACCAGATTGATGTGTCCCTCGGCCAGCATGGTCTTGATGCCGTCGATCACATCCTCGTAGGACACCACATTGGCGATGTCGTCGCTCAAGGGTCCTGCCTGTTCCAGCACGCTCATATCCACGTTGATACGCACCCGCTGCGGCGCCAGCAATTCATGGGCATGGATACCGATCAAGCATTTGAGCACCAGATCGCGCACCAGAATGCGATAGAGGCGGCGGACCGGCGCTTCGCCCGGCTGGATATCGGCTTGACTGCGGCTCACGAACACTTGGATCTTTCCTCAGGCTGGGAAAGCAGGGTCATAGCGCTTACCGAGCGCTGGGCGCAAGTGTCAATGACTGGTGCCGCAACACGGGGGGCAGCGAACCTGATGGGTGCGGAAGGGGATGTCATCGGCAAAGATGCCCAGGCGGTCCAGGGCCTCGCTTGCCGGTTGCCATTGGTCCCCGATCTTGATCCGCCCGCATTCGGGGCATAGATCCACATTGACCGGCAGGCGCAGATGCCGCTGGTGGAATTCGCCGACCTCCTGCGGTTCCGTGGCGATAAGGCGGCTGGAAAACCGGATTCCGCCGCAGCCCAAGGGCATCATGACCATGGACATCAGCCGTTTTGTGCCAGGATCGTCGCACCGGAAGGCAAAGCAAACCCCTAAGCCCGTCCGCCGAATCTCGGTCACCAGGGCGCGGTAGATATCGGAAATATTGGCATCGTCCACCACGTCCCAGAGAGAGCGGCTGAGAACACTCTTCTGGTAGGTCTTCTCCGGCCAACCCTGGCCGAAAGCAACGATGCGGTCGCGGCCGCAAATTTCATAGCTCAGGACGTCGGCAGCATCCTGGGTCGGCTCACTGATCTGAAAGAGCCCCACCATCGGCCACCTCACAAATCCATAGCTCTATGCCCTAAGGATGTTGTGGTTCTGGCCCTCATCTACAAGGCCATGGAGTCCAAAGGGGCGAGGCGGCGGATATCATCAGCCTCGGGCAAGCGCGCCAGCAGGCCGGCGATGTCGGTGCCCAGCAGCGGATGAAGGCAGGCCCCGGCGATCTCGGCAAGGGGGGCCAGGGCGAAATGGCGTTCGGGCAGCCGGGGATGGGGCAGGGTGAGAATCTCGCTCTCCATCACCACATCACCATAGAGAAGGATGTCGAGGTCGATGAGACGCGGCCCATAGCGCACCGAGGCGACGCGGCCCAAATCGTCTTCCATGGTCTTGAGACAGGACAACAGGTCCAGTGGGGCGAGCTGGGTTTTCAACGCGGCTGCCATGTTGAGGAAGGCGGGCTGGTCGGTGACATAAAGCGGGGCCGTTTCCCAGACCCGAGAGCGGGCGGTGATCACTCCGACCCGGCCCAGGGCGTCCAGGGCGGCGCGCAGATTGGCGGGCCGGTCGCCCAGGTTGGTGCCGAGACCGAGATGAACCAGTGTCATGGAATGCTGTCAGGCGATGATGTCGGGGATCAGGGCGTTTTCCAGCCGCGCAATCTCGTCCTTGAGATGCAGTTTGCGCTTTTTCAGGCGCTGAAGGCGCAGCTGATCGAACGGCGCCTCGTCGGAAACGCGTGAAATCACGTCATCCAAATCGCGGTGCTCGGTCTTCAATTCCGCCAGTTGACGGCGGACTTCATCAAGATTGTCATCGATCATGGCTGGACGCGGCTAGGATTACGTGGCTAGACGGTAGCAGAACTCCGCCGGAAACGGTATGGGTAAGGTAGGACAATCACGGAAAGGGGTGGGGAATGACGGCCAAGCGTATCGGAATTCTGACCAGCGGCGGCGATTGTGCCGGACTGAATGCGGCCTTGCGGGCCGTGGTTCACCGCGCCATCCGCAATTACGGCTGGAAAGTGTTCGGCATCCGGGACGGCAGCCTTGGACTCATGAACCGTCCACTCAACTACGTGGAATTCGACCTGAAGTCGGTGGGCGACGACATGCTGCGCCTGGGCGGCACCATCTTAGGGACCATCAACAAGGGCGACCCTTTCGCCTATCCCATGCCCGACGGCAGCAAGAAGGACCGCTCCCAGGACTTCGTGGACGGCTATAAGGAATTGGGCATCGAGGCGCTGGTGGTGATCGGCGGCGATGGTTCCATGCGCATCCTCAATGAATTATGCCGCAAGGGCGGCATTCCCATGGTCGGCATCCCCAAGACCATCGACAACGATGTGGCCCATACCGACTATGCCATCGGCTTCGCCACGGCGCTCAACGTGGCGGGCGAGGCCATGGATCGGCTGGCCCCCACGGCGGCCAGCCATCATCGCGTGATGATCCTGGAGGTCATGGGCCGCGATGTGGGCCACATCGCCATCAACGCCGGTATCGCTGGCGGCGCCGACGTGGTGCTGATCCCCGAGATTCCCTATACCCTGGAAGGCATTGCCCGGAAAATTTCCGAGGTCAGGGCCGAGGGGCGCAATCACGCCCTGATGGTGGTGGCCGAGGGCTGCAAGACCGAAACCGGCGAATCGGTGACCACGCTGCAGAGCGGCGGTCAGGCCCGCTATGGCGGTATCGGCCAGTATCTGGCGGCGCGTCTGGCCGAAACCGTGGAGGCGGAAACCCGGGTCACTGTTCTGGGCCATGTGCAGCGCGGCGGCATGCCCGCCATGCGCGACCGCATCATCGCTTCGGCTTTCGGCGTCTATGCCGTCGATCTGATCGCCCAGGGCAAGCTGGGGCGTATGGTGGCCTGGCAGCATGGTCAGGTGGTGGATGTTCCGATCACCGACGTGGCTGGCATTACGCGGGCCATCGACCCCTACGGCACCCTGGCTCAGACGGCCCGCGGCCTGGGAACCTATATCGGCGAGATGTAGGGTAGGGGGGGGCGGGGAGTGGCCTTTGGCCTACTCCCCCCACCTTCGGATGGTCCCGCAATCCAGGCCGAACAGGTCGAGCATGCGCCCGGCCGTGTGCTCGATCATGTCGTCCAGGCTTTCGGGTCTGGCGTAGAAGCCGGGGACGGGGGGCGCGATCACCGCGCCCATCTCCGAGAGTTGCAGCATGGAGCGCAGATGGCCGGTATGAAGTGGCGTCTCGCGCACCATGAGGACCAGGCGGCGGCGTTCCTTCAAGGCCACATCGGCGGCCCGGGTCAGCAACGAGGTGGTCACCCCGGTACTGATCTCGCTCATGCTGCGGATAGAGCACGGCGCCACGATCATGCCCAGCGAGCGGAACGAGCCCGAGGCCGGTGCGCCGCCGATATCCTCGGCCTTATACCAGTGGCTGGCCAGGGCGCGGACCTGGGCCACTTTCATCTCGCTTTCGTGGGACAGGGTCACTTCGGCGGCGCGGCTCATGATCAGATGGGATTCAACGCCCAGCCGGGCCAGCATCTCCAGGACACGGATGCCATAGACCACCCCCGAGGCTCCACTAATTCCTACGATCAGGCGGGGCGGGGGGGCGTTCAAGGGTGTTGGTCCTCGTTCAGGTTTGAAGATGGAGTAAGAACCTTAGTCCAGGCGGGTGATGAGGGCAATTTCCTGCTGACAATTGTGTGACAGGAGGAATAAGATTCCCAGGTTACTCATCCCCTAGGGAGGACCGTAATGAGCCTTCATGACCGTGCTGAGTCCTTGAAAGTCAAGCATGCCGCTCTGGAAAGCGCCATCGAAATGGAAACCAGACGCCCGCTGCCGGATAACACCCAAATCCACGATCTGAAACGCAAAAAACTCCTGATCAAGGACGAGTTGAGCCGCATAGGCTCCGGGCCTCACTGAGGAAGGCGATCGGAGGGGCCGGGTTTACCGGCCCCTTTTTTCATGGTGGCTTTGGCGAAAAAGCTTTTCGCCGCCTTCACAGAATTCAGCGGATTTCCTGAATACCCCTGAAATTGCGAAGTTTGCAAATGGGTGAGCATCGCCGCCTATTGCTCTGTTTTTCAACAATAAAGCCATTCTGCAAAATTGCATTTGCGTTTCTGCAATGCACCTTTGCAAAAATTGCCGAGTTACGGCATTCTCCCCCTCAGACGGAGGGGCAAAAGCCCCCCACGGGAGAGTGGCAAAGCAGAGGACCTGTCCGACATGACCAACGCATACCAGCAAGCTTACGAGAAGTCGCTGAAGGACCCCGAGGGGTTCTGGGGTGAGGCGGCCAAGGAAATTCATTGGTACAAGACCTGGGACAAGGTCCTGGACGATTCCAAGAAGCCGTTCTATCGCTGGTTCGTCGGTGCCGAGACCAACACCTGCTACAACGCCATCGACCGCCATGTGGAGCAGGGTCGCGGCGCGCAGACCGCCATCATCTATGACAGCCCCGTCACCAATACCAAGCGCAAGATCTCTTACGACGAGCTGAAGGATCAGGTGTCGCGCCTGGCCGGTGCCATGGCCGCGCTCGGCGTCACCAAGGGTGACCGCGTCCTGCTCTACATGCCCATGATCCCCGAAGCGGTGGTCGGCATGCTGGCCACCGCCCGTCTGGGCGCCATTCACTCGGTGGTGTTCGGCGGCTTCGCCCCCACCGAACTGGCCACCCGCATCAACGATGCCAAGCCCAAGGTGATCCTCTCGGCCTCCTGCGGCATCGAGGGTTCGCGCGTCATCGCCTACAAGCCCCTGCTGGACGAGGCTATCGAGATCTCCGAGCACAAGCCCGGCAACACCATCATGTATCAGCGCCCCCAGTCGGCCGCCGTGATGGACAAGGCTGGCGATCTGGACTGGACCGAGGTCTGCGCCAAGGCCAAGCCCGCCGATTGCGTGCCGGTCCTGGCCACCGATCCGCTCTACATCCTCTACACCTCGGGCACCACCGGCCAGCCCAAGGGCGTGGTCCGCGACAATGGCGGCCACATGGTCGCCCTGATGTGGTCCATGAAGTATGTCTACGACATCAAGCCGGGCGAGGTCTTCTGGGCCGCCTCCGACGTGGGTTGGGTGGTCGGCCACTCCTATATCTGCTACGCCCCGCTGCTCAACGGCTCCACCACCGTGGTCTACGAGGGCAAGCCGGTCGGCACCCCCGATGCCGGTGCCTTCTGGCGCATGATCAGCGAATACAAGATGGCCGCGCTGTTCACCGCGCCCACCGCCTTCCGCGCCATCAAGCGCGAAGACCCCAACGCCGAACTGCTCAAGAAGTACGACCTGAGCGGCTTCCGCGCCCTGTTCCTGGCGGGCGAGCGTTCGGACCCCGACACCATCAACTGGGCCGTCAACCACCTCAAAGTGCCGGTGGTCGATCACTGGTGGCAGACCGAGACCGGCTGGGCCATCGCCGCCAATTGCCTGGGCCTGCATGAATTCCCCATCAAGCCCGGCTCGCCCACCAAGCCCGTCCCCGGATGGGGTCTGGAAGTCCTCGACGAAGGCCATCAGCCCTGCGAGGCTGGCAAGGTCGGTTCGCTGGTGGTGCGCCTGCCGCTGCCCCCCGGTGCTCTGCTTACCCTGTGGAATGCCGATCAGCGCTGTGTCGACAGCTACTATTCGGAATTTCCCGGCTGCTACAAGACCGCCGATGCCGGCATGATCGATGAGGACGGCTACGCCTACATCATGTCGCGCACCGACGACATCATCAATGTGGCCGGTCACCGCCTGTCCACCGGCGGCATGGAAGAAGTGCTGGCCAGCCATCCCGACGTGGCCGAATGCGCCGTCATCGGCGTCGCCGACCAGCTGAAGGGCCAGCTGCCGCTGGGCTTCATCTGCCTCAAGGCGGGTGTGACCAAGCCCCACGATCAGGTCATCGCCGAAGTGGTCAAGCTGGTGCGCGAGAAGATCGGCCCCGTGGCCGCCTTCAAGACCTGCACCGTGGTCAACCGTCTGCCCAAGACCCGCTCGGGCAAGATCCTGCGCGGCACCATGCAGAAGATCGCCGACAACCAGGACTTCAAGATGCCCGCCACCATCGACGATCCCTCCATCTTGGACGAGATCGGCGAGTCTCTGGAAAGCGTCGGCTACGCCAAGGCCCGCAAGGACGCGGTGGAGTAAGTCTTTTCCGCCGGCGGAAAAAGCGCAGACGGCTCCCGGAGCAATCCGGGGGCCGTTTTCGTTGGTGGGGTGGGGCGTTTGTCGATGCCAACGAAGCGGATTCGTTGTGCGCCAACAGTCCTCACATTGTGATTACAACAGATCATCGAGCGGTGAAGATGACGGGCGATGGCTTGGTTTATGTGCCCCTTGGCCTTAGGCCGCGTTCTTCACTCTAAACCGCTCGCCCTTCCGCTGTCCCATTCGCTATTTCCAATAGCCAATCTTCGACCAGGGACAGGCGGTCGTCGCATTCCTGGCGTTGGAGGCAATCCTCGCGATGGAGGCAGTCTTGCACGATGGAGGCGGTGCTGCGGACCAAGTCGGGATCTGGGCGCCGACCGGCCCATTTCAGCGCCAGATCCAGCCCTTGCAGGCATGTGCAGTCGAGTCCCTGGCCCATGGCTATCTCCCTAAAGGAGGTTTGTGCCATTATCATATCGCCAAAAAGGCGATGATGTATCGCATCTTGTTTGGTGCATTGATAGGATCTGCGAGTGTATCCCATACCAAATATATAATCAAAAAAATCCGCCCCGAACCTATTGGTCGGGGCGGTGGCAGTTGCTTAGAGAGGGAGGCTGACCTCGGGGGGGAGGTCAACATCTGGAATAAGACTAACAAGCAGCTTTTGTTACGTCAAATGATTTTAAGGTGCGATGCGGTAATTCCGAGCAATTCTGTCGGGATGAAGGATGGGTGCGATCTATCTATCTGATTTCATTATGAGAAATAACGATATTCGGGGCATTGGTCCCGGATCGATTTGGTCACAAGCTTGAAAAATTTCAGGGAGCACCATTCTCCTCCAAGGCCAAAACGCCCTTCAGCAAATCCTCGACCGCCTGGCGCGACAGGTCGCGGGTGATGAAGACGATGCGGGTCCGGTGGTCGTCGTCGGGCCAGCCGGGCAGGGGCGCCGGGGGGTGGAAGACGTGCTGCACCCCGTGAATGGCTAGCGGATCGACGGATTCTCGGGCATTGACGATGCCTTTGATACGCAACAGGTTCTCGCCCTTGGAGGAAATCATCAATTCCAGAGCGAACCCCAACGCCATCCACGATACCGGCTCGGTGGCGGTGAATACAAAGGCCTGGATATGGGCATCATGGCGGTTGGCGTCATGGTGGTGATGATGGTGGTCGTGATGGGAGCGGTAGGCTTCCTCATTCAGCCAGCCTGCCACATCAGGAATTTTGCTGCCCGCATTGAACAGGCCGGCATCAAGAATTTCCGCAGGCTCCACCTTGCCCTGTACCGCGACGATAATGGGCGCGGCGGGGTTGAGGCGGCGCAGGCGGGCTCGTAAAACCTCCACCATGACCGGATCGGCGATGTCGGCCTTGGTCAGGATCAGCCGGTCGGCCACGGCCACTTGCTTGACCGCCTCGGCCTGGGCGTTGAGGGTGCGCTCTCCATTGACCGCATCCACCGTGGCGACGATGCCGTCCAGCTTGTAGCGGCTTGAGATCAACTGATCGCTCATCAAGGTGTGGATGATGGGGGCGGGGTCGGCCAGGCCGGTGGTCTCGATGATCATGCGGCTGAATTCGGGGATTTCGCCCCGTACCCGCTTGATGAACAGGTCGCGCATGCCTTCCACCAGATCGCCGCGCACCGTGCAGCACAGGCAGCCCGATTGCAGCAGGACCACATCCTCGGCCACTTGGCGCACCAGCAGATGATCCAGCCCCACCGAGCCGAATTCGTTGATCAGGACGGCGGTGTCGGCCAGTCCCGGCTGGGCCAGAAGATGGTTGAGCAGTGTCGTCTTGCCGCTGCCGAGAAAGCCGGTCAGCACGGTGACGGGGATAAGGCTCATTTCTTGTAAAGCTCCTCGGGCGAGACCAGGACCTTGGCCACTTCGGTCAGACCCTCGGGTCGCGCGGCGGTGTAAAAGCAGGTGCGGCGCCCGGTGTGGCAGGCGACGCCGTCCTGGTCGACCTTCAACAGAATGGTGTCGCCGTCGCAATCGATGAGGAAGTCCTTGAGGCGCTGTTGCTGGCCCGAGCTTTCGCCCTTGCGCCAAAGCCCGCCGCGCGAGCGCGAGAAATAGCAGACCCGTCCGGTCTCCAAGGTCTCGGCCACGGATTCCTTGTTCATCCAGGCCATCATCAACACTTCGCCGGTATCGTGCTGCTGGGCGATGGCGGGAACCAGTCCGTCGGCGTTAAATTTCAGTTTGGCGAGAACGGCGGCGGCGTCGATGGCGGACATGATCAAAACCTCTTGAAACAGGAGGCTCATCCTTAGCGGGCGGCAAGGCACTCGGCAAGGGCGCTGGCCAGTCCTTGCATCTGTTGCACATAGGAGTCCTTGCCCGGAGCCACAAGCAGGCCTTCGGGGTCCAACTGTCCCAATCTTGCCCCGGACGCCTCGGCCAGCATGGTTGCGGTGGCCTTTGGCGCGCCCGGTTCGCCGAAGACGCAAGCCGCGCCGGAGGTTTTCAGGCGGTCGCGCAACTGGGCCATGCGCTTGGCCCCCGGCGGGCGTTCGGGGTCGACGGTAATGGCGCCAGCCGGGCTCAGACCGTATCGCGCCTCGAAATACTGATGGGCGTCGTGAAATACCACATAAGGGCGCTTGGCAACCGGGGCCAGCCGGGCCGCCAGATGCGCGTCCAGTTCGGCAAGCCGCCTCTTCATGGTTTGCGCATTGGCGGCATAGCGCTGGGCATTGTCCGGGTCCAACGCGCCCAGACGTTCGCTCACCGCGACGACTAAGATTGCGGCATTGCGCGGATCAAGCCACACATGGGGGTCGGTTTCGTCGCCTTGCCCATGGGCGTGGTGGCCTCCATGATCATGATGGTCAGGCTCCCAGGCGCCGCCTTCGCGGGTGTCCAGGCGGATCAGGCCGGGTAGCGACAGCATGGCAAGTCCGTCCTGGCGTTTGGCCATGGTATGGTCCAACCAGGATTCCAGCGCGGGGCCGACCCAGACCACCAGTTTGGCCTTCTCGGCAGCGCGGGCATCGGAAGGCTTCATGGCATAACCATGGGGAGATGCGGTTCCCGAGACGATCAGCCCGGGCTCGCCCATCCCCTCCATTACGGCAGCCACCAGGGAATGCAGCGGCTTGATGCTGACCAGGACCTTGGGAACCTCGGCCAAGGCGGGGGCGGCAAGGCCTGTCAGAAGGAGGGCGGCAGCGAGGGTCTTCCGCATGGGGGCGCTCCGTGTCATGATGGAAAAGATGAAATGTTATAATATAACATATCAACGGCGGCAAGAATGAGCTTTCCCGTTCCCCAACATGATCACGGCGCCTGTATCCGGGCCGCCATGGCGGCGGCGGAGGAGGAGTGCCGTCGGCGTGGCGCTCGTCTTACCGATATCCGCCGCCGGGTTCTCGAACTGGTATGGGGCAGTCACAGGCCGGTCGGGGCCTATGCTCTTCTGGAGGAACTGGGCAAGGAGGGTTGGTCGGCGGCGCCGCCCACTGTCTATCGGGCGCTCGAATTCCTGCAAGCCCACGGACTGGTTCATCGCATCGCCTTGCTCAATGCCTTTGTCGGCTGTGCCCATCCCGGTCACCTTCATGAGGGGCAGTTCCTGCTCTGCGCCCAATGCGGCATCGCCGTGGAACTGGAGGATAAGGAGGTGGATGCCTCCATCGGCCGGGCGGCGGGGCGCATGGGCTTTTCCGTCTCGCGCCAGACCATCGAGATCGAGGGACTGTGTCTCGAATGCAGGGCCAAGGGAACGCCGTCATGAGCCTGCTCAGTCTTCATGACGTGCGGTTGAGCCATGGCCGGACCCTGGTGCTTGATCATGTGGACCTGACGGTGGATGCCGGGCGGATCATCACCGTGGTGGGACCCAACGGAGCGGGAAAGTCCTCGCTGCTCAAGGTGGCCTTGGGGCTGCTGACGCCTGATTCCGGCCGGGTGGAGCGGTCGGCCAAGGTGATCGGCTATGTGCCTCAGCGTCTCGAGATCGGGCGGCTTTTGCCTTTGTCGGTGCGGCGCTTTCTGGCCATGGCGATCCGCGAGACGGCGGATAAAGGGCAGTTGGAGGCCATGCTCGACACAGTGGGAGCCGGTCATGTCCTGGCGCGCCAGGTGGTGGATCTGTCGGGCGGCGAGATGCAACGGGTCTTGCTGGCCCGCGCCCTTCTGCGCAAGCCCGATCTGCTGGTCCTCGACGAGCCGGTGGGCGGCGTGGATGTGGCGGGGCAGGCCGAGCTTTACGATCTGATCACCGGTCAGGCGCGCGAGGCCGGAGTGGGCGTGCTGATGGTGTCGCACGACCTGCATGTGGTCATGGCCGCCACCGATCATGTGGTCTGCCTCAATCGCCATGTCTGCTGCGCCGGTCATCCCGAAGCGGTCAGCCGCCACCCGGAATATCTTGCGCTGTTCGGTCCCCGTGTGGCCGCCAGCCTTGCTATCTACACCCATGCCCATGATCACGGGCATGGCGCCGATGGTTCCGTTCTGCCCCTGGACGCCGGGGGAGGGGGGCATGTTCATGGACCAGGGTGCCGCCATGGATGATTTCCTGATTCGGGCCTTGATGGCCGGTGCCGCGGTGGCGCTGGTTGCCGGGCCGTTGGGCTGCTTCATCGTCTGGCGCAGGATGGCCTATTTCGGCGATGCCCTGGCCCATTCCGCCCTGTTGGGCATCGTGGCGGGATTGCTGCTCGGCGTGGCGCCGCTGGTGGGCGTGGCCGCCTTATGCGTCATCGCCGCCCTTATCCTGGCCCGCGCCGAAGTGGATCGGGCCACCGGGGGCGACAGCCTGCTGGGCATCCTGGCCCATGGCTCCCTGGCCTTGGGTCTGGTCCTGCTGTCCCTGATGGATCGGGTCAGGGTCGATCTGATGGGCTGGCTGTTCGGGGACATCTTGGCGGTCGGCGCCTCGGACCTGGCCTGGCTGTGGGGTGGGGCATGCTTTGTCCTGGCGATGCTGGTCTGGCAGTGGCGCAGTCTGGTGGCGGCTGCCGTGGACGAGGATCTGGCCGTGGTCGAGGGGCACAAGGTGGCCCGCGTCCGGATGCTGCTGATGCTGCTGGTGGCTTTGGGCGTTGCGGGCGCCATGAAAGTCGTCGGCATCATGCTGGTCACCGCCATGCTGATCATTCCGGCGGCGGCGGTGCGGCGTCTGTCGCGTACCCCGGAACAGATGGCCGGGCTCGCGGCTTTGGCCGGATTGATCGCCGTGGCGCTGGGCCTGGCAGGCAGCTGGATCTGGGACACGCCGTCGGGGCCCAGCATCGTTACCGTGGCGACGGCGCTTTTCCTGCTGTCTCGGACCCTGTCACGGCGATAATTCCTCCGGAGAGCCTTGCCGATTGTCCAAGGCGGTGCCATCATCGGCCTTCAATTCCGGTAATTGGGGAGGCTCCGCTCCAGAAAGGAGTAGAGGCCTTGAGATATGAGCGATTCCAAGCGTAGAGAAAAATTCGAATCCAAGGTTGCGGAGCTGCTTGCGGTTACCTCGGGATTGAAGGTTCCGCAGATTCTCATGCTGCGCCGGATGACCGCGTCCGACCCGGATACCCAGTCCTGGGCCAATGAGCGCGAATTGGGCGTGGTATTCGATACCATTCTCGACCGCGCCATCGCCGCTATCGACGTCGAGGAATTGGGCGCCGCCGCCGATCAGCATTTCGACGGCTTGCTTCCGCCCGGTCCCGACGATGCCCGCGACAAGGATCGCTGGCTTTTGTTCGATGTCACCAAGAAGTATCTGGTCAACCGTTCCAAGGCGGCCATTGCGGTTCCCGCCGCCCCCGAGCCGCCCTCCGCGGTGATCGAGGAGGAGGAGGAGGAACCCTTCGCCTTCGACAATTTCCGCCAGATGTTCGATGAGACCTTGGCCCGCTATACCCGCCGCGCTCTTCAGGTTCTGGTGGTCAATCCGGCCACCGCCGCGGCCATGCGGCCGCATATTCCACTGCCTTTCATCATCTCGCCCGGCTTTGCCAATTGCTATGAGACCTTGCTGCGCAAATTCGTGCTTCCCGACATCCGTGCCACCAAGCGCATCAAGGAATTGTCGGAAAGCCGGACCTGGGATGCCAATGGTCCCAACCGATTGATCGGCATCATTCAGCAAGGTGGCCAGGGCAATCCCATTCTCGACACCTGGGACTCCCGCTGGGGCGCCTATAAGTCCGAAGGGGTGGGTGCCAAGCACGCCAAGGCCAACGACCCCTGGGCGGTCTTTCACGACTGGGCCAAGGCTGGCGGTTTTCCTTCGCCCGACGAATCCGATATCCCGCTGTTGCATTCGGTCATCCGGTGGGAGCCGGAATCCCTGATCGAAGCCTGGCGGGAGGTGGCCTTGCTCTATCAGCAGGAGTTTCACCCCAAGGACCGCCACGATCAGGCCCGCGAGGGAGCCTTCCGCGACGCCATCGTGCGGGTCATCCGGGAACAGCCCAAATATGGCGGCGATCTCATCGCCATGAAGGCATTTTTCGAGATGCCCAAATGTGATCGCATGTTCCTCAGAAAACTGATGCAGACGGTGGGGGGCACCGAAACCGAGCGACGCCGTGTCGCCCCCGGACTGGTTCATTTTTACAACAATCTCCCTCTGTAATATGCCCGTCTCAGCTGCGTTTATGCATGCCTTGAGGTTTGTGCTATAACCTAAGGTATGGGGAAATGCGTGTGAGGGGTGGTATGGCAGGAGCATTGTGGATAGGAGGCAGGCGCGGAAAGCTGTCGGCTTGGCTGCCTCTGCTGGTCGCTTCTCTCATTACGATCTGTTCCGGTCTGGTCCTGTTCAAGGTTTATGCCCTACAGGCGGAGCGCCGCCACGAGGCTGCCAGGGCTGAACTGCTGTCCCGGCTTTCCGTGCTGAGGGCCCATCTGGAATACAATTTGACCGCCCCCTTGCTCATCAGCCGGGGCTTGGTGGCCCAGATCATCCTGCATGACGGCTTGACCGATGCGGAATTCGCGCGCGCCGCATCCCTGGTGATCAAAGATTATGATTCCGTCCGCAACCTGACCATGTCGCGCGGCACGGTGATTTCCGCCGTCTATCCCGAAGCGCCCAACCGGGCTGTGTTGGGGGTCGATTACCACAGCAAACCAGATCAATGGCCGAGTGTGGAGCGGGCCATTTCCAGCCGCAAACCGGTGGTGGCGGGTCCCGTGAACCTGATCCAGGGCGGAACGGCCCTAATCGGGCGGGTTCCGGTCTATATGCCCGATCACGGCGGCGGTGAGTCCAGGTTTTTCGGCCTGATCAGCGTCGTGATCGATCTTCCCAAGGTGTTTTCCGCCTCAGGGCTCGATGCCGGGATGATGTCCATGGAACTGGCCGTACGGGGGCATGATGGCTTGGGCCGGTTGGGTGACATGATCAGGGGGGACGAATCCATCTTCGGGCGTTCACCGGTGGAGATGGAGGTCAGTCTGCCCGACGGCACTTGGATTATGGCGGCCATTCCCAAGGGCGGCTGGGCCGCCGATGACGGTCAATTGCGGGTAACGGGCGGCATGGGGGCTGTGCTGTTCCTGTTGACGGTCCTGGCGTCTTTCGGCTGGGCGTTCTATGCCCGGCGTCAGCAGCGGGCCAGCCGTCTCGTGGCCGAGAGCGAACAACGTTACCGCGCCCTGATGGAGACCGTGCCCGTGGCAGTCGTGGTCCATCGGGAGGGAATCATTTTGTTCGCCAATACCCAGGCGGCCCGGACGGTAAGGATGGCTGCCGGAGAAACACTGGTTGGCCGCAAAGTCATGGATTTCGTCCTCCCCGAGGACCGCCAATCCGTGGCTGAGCGGGTGGCGACGGTTCTTGCCAAGCCTGATCAGGAGGCTGGCGGCCCGGTCCGCTATGTCACCTGCGACGGCCAGGTCATCGAGACCGAGGTGGTTTCCATCCGGGTCGGCCTGGAGGATCAGCCGGCGGTCTTGTCGGTGGTTCTGGACGTGTCCCTGCGCAAGAAGGCGGAGCGGGAACGGGAAAGCCTGCTGGACAGTCTTCGGCGTTCGAACGAGGACTTGCAGCAATTCGCCTATATTGCCAGCCATGACTTGCAGGAACCTCTGCGCAATGTGTCGGGTTATGTGCAGTTGCTGGGGCGGCGCTATCGCGGACGGCTGGACAAGGATGCCGACGACTTTATTTCCTTCGCCGTCGAGGGAACCAAGCGCATGCAGGAGATGATCGCCAATCTTCTGGATTATTCGAGACTTCAGCACGATGATGGCGTGACCGAGCGGGTTGATAGCCGTCTGCCTCTCGACGAAGCCCTGGCCGATCTTGGCGCCGCCATTGACGAGTCCGGTGCCGTGGTCGAAGTGGTCGGCCACATGCCGGTGGTGTTCGCCCGGCGCGTCGAACTGGCCCGCATCTTCCTGAACCTTATTGGCAACGCTATCAAGTACCGGCGCAGCGACACGGTTACGCTTATCCGCATTTCGGCCCGCCGCGAGGGGACCAATTGGGTGATTTGCGTTGCCGATAACGGTATCGGCATGGAACCGGCCTATCTGGACCGCATCTTCACCTTGTTCCAGCGCCTGCATTCCCGCGATACCTATGACGGGACCGGCATCGGCCTGGCCATCTGCCGCAAGCTGGTGCAGCACAATGGCGGGCGTATCTGGGCGGAATCAGAGCTGGGGCGCGGCTCCACCTTTAATTTCAGCCTTCAGGCGGCGGATTAGGGCTAGGATCGCGCGGGGGTGAGGCTGAACCCGGCCAGGGATTCGGTCTGCGACAAGGTGTCGAGCAGTTCCAGGGGCGCCGGTTCACGCTCGGCCGCCAGCGACATCTGGTATTCGAACAGCTTGCCGCCTTGTGCCAACTGAAAGCTCCAGTCACGGGCCACGAAGCCATGGCGGGCCAGCATGGCGTGGATGTCCTTGGCTGGCGGCGTCTGGTTGTGCAGATAGGTGAGCGTCAGATGCAGAGCCGTCTGATGGGGCAGGGCATGTTCGATGCGCCGCGCCGTGGTCATAACGGCCACGGTGCACACAGCGCCAACAATGGCGGCCGCATAGAATCCGACACCGATCAGAACGCCGATGGCGGCCGTCACCCAGATGGAGGCGGCGGTGGACAAGCCGCGGATGCTGAAGCCTTCCTTCATGATCACACCGGCGCCCAGGAAACCGATGCCGGTCATGATGCCCTGGATGGCGCGGGTGGGGTCGGCGACGCCGGGCGTATCGGTGAGGCCGCCGTACCACATACCGGGATAGCCGTTGACCACGGTCAGCGCCGTGGAGGCCATGCAGACCAGGGAATAGGTGCGTAAGCCCGCGGCCCGGCCGTGATACGACCGCTCGTAGCCGATCACCAACCCGGTGGCCAGGGCTCCCAGCATGTGGAGCACCACCAGCCCGTTGGTGACCAGTTCCTTACCCGACCAGTAGGAGAGCAGCGTCTCCATGCCTAGCTGGCGTTATCGTTGAAGGCGGCGGTCTCGTAAATATCGGCGGGCGCCATGGACGGCAAGGTGTCCAGGGCGGTGGGCTGGGTCCGCACCAGCACCGGCTTGTCCACCGGTTCCGTCACCCGGGCGGCGGGTGACGTCACGGGCTCCTGGCTGGGGGCCGGTGCGGCCTCTGGAGCCGGGCTGGGCGGGGCCGGCGTCCGAGCCGGAGCGGGAGCGGGAGCGGGAGTGGGAGCAGGAGCGGCAGGTGCCTGAGCCGGGGCAGGAGCCACATCAACCTGAGGCCTCGGAGCCGATGGCGGCGGCGGAGCTTCGGTCGCGGCGGGCGCTTCGACCGGAGCGGGCACAGGGGCCTGGACCGGAGCCGGAGCGGGCACAGGGGCCGGAGCGGGAACCGCGGCAGGAGCGGGGGCCGGGCTGGGTTTGACCGAGGCCGGAGCCTGGGCGGGAGATGGCGTGGCCGGGGCGGGAGGCGGCGCATTAACGGCGATTTCGTCCAGTTCCATGCCGCCGCCCAGGGCCTTGTAGAGGCCGATGGCGGCCTCCAGACGACCGAAGCGGGCCTGGACCTTGGCATCCTCGGCCTGGAAGCGGGTGCGCTGGGTCTCCAGGACGTTGAGGTAATCGACCATGCCCAGGCGGAAGGCTTCGGAGCTGAGACCATAGGCGTCCAAAGAGGCCTGCAGCACTTCCTGCTGGGCCACTTCCAGATCGCCCTGCAACCGGACCGCCAGCAGCGAATCCTCGACATCGCGCAAGCTGGTCAGGATGGTCTGCTGGTAGGTTTCCACCAATTCGGCTTGCCGGGATTCGCTGTAGTCGATATCGGACCGGGTCTTGCCGTTATCGAAGATGGTGGCGGCCAAGGTGGCGGCCAGGGTGAAGAAGATGCTGGTGGGATTGGTGATGTTGTCGAAATACTGGGCGGCCCAACCGCGATCGCCAGAAATGGACAGCGTCGGGAACAGCTTGGCCCGCGCCACGCCGATATTGGCATTGGCGGCGATCAGATTGGCCTCGGCCTTGCGGATATCGGGGCGGCGCAGCAGAAGGTCGGAAGGCAGGCCCGCCGACATTTCCGGCACCAAAAGATCGCGCAGCGTCTTGCCGTTCAGCGTCATGGTCTGGGGCGGCTTGCCCAACAGGACGGCCAGTTTGTTGAAGGCGCGTTCGCGGGTCAGGATGATGGGCGGAATGGTGGCTTCGGTCTGGGCCAGGACATTGCGCTGTTGCGCCAGTTCCAGGTTCGAGCTTTCGCCCAGGCGGACACGCTCGGACACCGCCTTATACATGGCCTTCATATTGGCGATGTTGCTGCGCGCCACGGCCTCGCGGTCCAGGCCTTCCAGATACTGGATATAGGTGAGGACCACGTCGGAAATCAGGGTGAGACCGATGGCCTCGCGGTCGTGGAGATTGGCGAAGGCGGTGGCCAGGGAAGAGGCCTCCGACGCCCGGACCTTCCCCCACAGATCGATTTCCCAGCTTGCCGAAACATAGGCGGAGCTGAGGCGATGGCTGCGGTTGGTGGGCGGGTTGGGGTCGGCGCCCTGTCCACCCTGGGGAGAATCGATGCTGCGCTTGCCTGAAGCGGTGATGGTGGGCAGCAAGGCGGCGCCCGCCGATCCCGCCTGCGCCTCGGCCTGGACGATGCGGGCGGTGGCTGCCTTGAGGTCGTGGTTGTTGGCCAGAGCCTCGGTCACCAGGGCGTTCAGTTCCTCGGACCCGAAGATCGTCCACCAGTTCGACAGTGGCTTGGGCATTTCCGGCGAGGGTTCGGGCAGCGGATTGCGAAAGCTGGTGGGGAGGCTCTGCTTGGGGCGTTCATATTTCGGCGTCATGTTGCAGGCGGTGTTGCTGAGCAACAGCGCCGCGATCATCACCCATCGCGCCGCAAGCGCGGTGACTGCCGGTTTTTCCGTGGTGCCCATTGGTTCCCCTGGTCCTGTAGCGCATCAGTAAGTACCACGATTGCCGTGCCTTCGGAAGGGCCGTCGGGTAGGGGATTCAACCCATAGCCTTTTAGTCATGGAGGTCCTTCCCCACATGTGTTGTTGGCGAAGCGGACATAGGCTTGCCGCAGGGATGCGCACGCCACCCTCTAATGTTGCGCCGCAACAAAAGGTTCGCAATTAACCACAATACAGTTAACGTTAGTTATCTTGTTATGAAACAACGGCTTTTAGCTAAAAATGTCGTTGCAAAATAGGGAAGGTTCATTTACCTATCTGCCCTGTCAAACGATTCAGGCTCCGGGAGGAACCATGGCCAGCAAGAAGAAGGATCGGGGGGCTGCCGAGCCCACCCCGCAGGAACTCATCCGCTATTACCGCGAGATGCTGCTCATTCGCCGCTTCGAGGAGAAGGCGGGGCAGCTCTACGGAATGGGGCTGATCAACGGCTTCTGTCACCTCTATATCGGCCAGGAAGCCGTGGTGGTGGGAATGCAGGCCGTGGCGGGCGCCGCGGATTCCTGCATCACCTCCTACCGCGATCACGGTCATATGCTGGTCTGCGGCATGGACCCCAAGGGGGTCATGGCCGAGCTGACGGGCCGCGCTGGCGGCTATTCCCGCGGCAAGGGCGGCTCCATGCATATGTTCAGTCGTGAGAAGCGGTTCTATGGCGGCCACGGCATCGTGGGCGCCCAGGTGCCGCTGGGCACCGGCCTGGGCTTCGCCCACAAATATTCCAAGGATAATGGCGTCGCCCATGTCTATTGCGGTGATGGCGCCGTCAATCAGGGCCAGGTCTACGAGGCCTTCAACATGGCCTCCCTGTGGAAGCTGCCCGTTGTCTTCGTCATCGAGAACAACAAATACGCCATGGGCACCTCGACCATCCGTCACGCCGCCGGGCAGGAGCTGTACATGCGCGGCGCCGCCTACGGCATTCCCGGCGAGCCGGTCAACGGCATGAGCGTCATCGCCGTGCGCGAAGCCGCCGCCCGCGCCCTGGAACACGCCCGTTCCGGCCAGGGTCCCTATATCCTGGAAATGAACACCTACCGCTATCGCGGCCACTCCATGTCCGACCCGGCCAAGTACCGGAGCAAGGAGGAGGTGACCAAGATGCGCGAGCAGCACGATCCCATCGACCAGCTGAAGGAAAAGCTGCTGGCCGACGGTCTGATCGACGAGGCCGGTCTCAAGGAGATCGATCGCGAGGTCAAGGTGATCGTCACCGAGGCGGCCGAATTCTCGCAGTCCAGTCCCGAGCCGGATCCGTCCGAGCTGTGGACCGACGTGCTGATCGAAGCGTAAGCGAGGGGGGTATAAAAATGCCGATTCAAGTTCTGATGCCCGCCCTGTCGCCGACCATGACCGAGGGCAAGCTGGCCAAATGGCTGAAGGCCGAGGGCGATGCCGTCAAGTCCGGCGACATCCTGGCTGAAATCGAGACCGACAAGGCCACCATGGAAATGGAAGCCGTCGAGGATGGTGTGCTGGGCAAGATTCTGGTGCAAGGCGGCACCGAGGGCGTGGCGGTCAATACGCCCATCGCCCTGATCCTGGAAGAGGGCGAGGACGCCTCGGCGCTTTCTGCTTCTGCTCCGGCTCCTGCCACCGCCGCTCCCGTGGCGGCCCCTGTCGCCGCGGCCCCAGTTGCCGCTCCGGTGGTCATCGCTCCGGCGCCCGAGGAAAAGGTCTACGCCTCCTACAAGCGTCAGACCATCCGCGAAGCCCTACGCGACGCCATGGCCGAGGAAATGCGCGCCGATCCGTCCGTCTTCCTGATGGGCGAGGAAGTGGCCCAGTACCAGGGCGCCTATAAGGTCAGCCAGGGTCTCTTGGACGAATTTGGGGCCGAACGTGTCATCGACACCCCCATCACCGAGATGGGCTTTGCCGGTCTGGCTTGCGGTGCCGGATATGCGGGCCTCAAGCCCATCGTCGAGTTCATGACCATGAACTTCTCCATGCAGGCCATTGACCACGTCATCAATTCGGCGGCCAAGACCCTTTACATGTCGGGCGGCCAGTTGACCTGCCCCATCGTGTTCCGCGGTCCCAACGGTGCTGCCAGCCGCGTCGGTGCCCAGCACAGCCAGGATTACGCCTCTTGGTACGCCCATTGCCCCGGCCTCAAGGTGGTGGCGCCGTGGAGCGCCGCCGACGCCAAGGGCCTGCTCAAGGCCTCCATCCGCGATCCCAATCCGGTGGTGTTCCTTGAGAACGAGCTGCTCTACGGCCAAAGCTTCGACGTGCCCGACGATCCCGATTTCGTCCTGCCCATCGGCAAGGCCAAGATCGAGCGGGCCGGTGCCCATGTGACCATCACCGCCTATTCGCGCATGGTTCAGATCGCTCTCGACGCCGCCGAGATCCTCAAGGGCGAGGGTATCGAGGCCGAGGTGATCAATCTGCGCACCATCCGTCCCTTGGACACCGCCACCATCGTGGCTTCGGTGCAAAAGACCAACCGCATCGTCAGCCTGGAAGAGGGCTGGGCCTATGCCGGTATCGGCTCGGAAATCGCCGCGGTGATGATGGAGCAGGCCTTCGATTGGCTGGATGCGCCGGTGGTGCGGGTCTGTGGCGCTGACGTGCCCATGCCCTATGCCGCCAATCTGGAAAAGCTGGCCCTGCCGCAGATCGAGCATGTGGTGGCTGCCGCCCGCTCCGTCTGCTATCGCGCTTGAAAAGGGGGGACGTAGCATGCCTGTTCAAATCCTGATGCCCGCCCTCTCGCCGACCATGACCGAGGGCAATCTGGCCAAGTGGCTGAAGAACGAGGGTGACGCCGTCAAATCCGGCGACATCCTCTGCGAGATCGAGACCGACAAGGCGACCATGGAATTCGAAGCCGTGGACGAAGGCGTCCTGGGCAAGATCCTGGTGGCTGGCGGGACCTCCGGTGTCGCGGTCAACACCCCCATCGCCGTTCTGTTGGAAGAGGGCGAGGATGCCTCGGCCATTTCCGCCGCTCCGGCCCCCAAGGCTGTTGCGGCTCCGGCGAGTGTCGCCGCTGCACCGATAGCTGCGGCTCCGGCCGCCGCTCCCGCTGCAGCCCATGGTGGTGACCGCGTCGTCGCTTCGCCTTTGGCCAAGCGCATCGCCAAGGACGGCAATGTGGACCTGAAGGCGGTCAAGGGTTCGGGTCCCCACGGTCGCATCGTCAAGGCCGACGTGGAAGCGGCGATCAAAGCCGGTCCCGCCAAGCCTGCCGCCGCCACTCCGGCTGCTGCCGCCGCTGCGCCCAAACCCGCTCCTGCTCCGGCGAGCGCCAGCCCGTTCGAGCCTGCCTTCGAGGAGATTCCCAACTCCTCCATGCGCAAGGTCATCGCCCGGCGCCTGACCGAGGCCAAGTCGACCATTCCGCACTTCTATCTGTCCATCGATTGCGAGTTGGACTCCTTGCTGAAGGTGCGTGCCGATCTCAATGGCCGGTCCGACGCCTACAAGCTGTCGGTCAACGACTTCGTGGTCCGCGCCGTGGCGCTGGCCCTGAAGAAGGTTCCCGCCGCCAACGCCTCGTGGGGTGAGGATGCCATCAAGCGCTATAAGGACGTGGACATCTCGGTGGCTGTGGCGACGCCAAGCGGCCTGATCACCCCCATTGTGCATCACGCCGATCACAAGGGGCTGGCCGAGATTTCCAACGAGATGAAGGCGTTGGCAGGTAAGGCAAGAGACAACAAGCTGAAGCCCGAGGAGTTCCAGGGCGGCGGCTTCACCATCTCCAATCTCGGCATGTTCGGCATCAAGGACTTCGCCGCCATCATCAACCCGCCTCAGGGCTGCATCCTGGCCGTCGGCGCGGGCGAGCAGCGTCCGGTGGTGAAAGCCGGTGCCTTGGCTGTGGCGACGGTGATGACCTGCACGCTCTCGGTGGACCACCGGGTGGTCGATGGCGCGGTGGGGGCGGAATTCCTGGCCGCCTTCAAGAAGCTGATCGAAGACCCGCTGTCGATGCTGCTGTAGGGAGGGCCGCGTCATGAGCCGCGAGGCCGTGATCGCCGCCTTCGCCAGCCTGAAGGCCGATTTCCGCGATGAACGTTTTCCCGTCATCGCGGGACGGCTGGCTGGAGAATGTCTGGTTTGGGGCGAGCAGTTGCTGACGCTGTTTGCCCATGCCGACCGCGACGCCCTGAGGGCCGTGGATGCGCTCGCCCGCTTCTGGGTGGTGCGCTTTCGCGGCATGCCCGAACCGGCCGATCTGGGCGGGGCTGGGCCGGGGCCCGCTTTCGTCCTGGCCTTCACCGCCTTTCCCTATCTCGACGTCATGATGGAGGCGTGGGAATTGGGCGAGGTGGTGGCGGAGCAGGGGCCCGACCGGATGACGCTGCGCTGTCTGTTCGATGGCGAGGACCAGGGAACCCTGGTGAGTGCCGAGCGGGCAGGGGGCGGATGGCGTTTCGATCTGATGGGGCTCTACCGCGCCAAGGCCCAGGCCCTGGAGACGTTCATTCAAGCCGAGTTCGGCGATTTCGACGCCTTTCTCGACCATTACGTGGCCGAGCACGATTTGAATTTCATTGCGGATCAAGCCTGGCGGCCTCTGGCCGAAAAATAAAAACCGGGAGGGAGTGAAATGGGTCTGAGAGTAAGGGAGATGCCCCGTCCGCCGGGCATGCCGGTTACGCCGTTCCCCGCGGGAAGTGTGGCCGAGCGTTCGGCTCTGGCTGGTCTGGTGGGCATGATCGAGAACAACCCCGCCTTTTGCAATCGCGGTGTCCTGCCCGAAGAGCAGGAGCGTTGCTACCGCGCCGTGGTCGATGCCAAGCGCCTGATCGGCGATACCGCCGAACTGCTGCCGCCCGGCACTCCGGCCGATGATCTGCTGGGCGCCATGCGCGCCGCCTGCCGCAAATACATTCTCGAAGCCGAGAATTGGGACCGCCGCACCGGGCGGCGCTATCAGATGCCGACCTTTGTTTTCTACCAGTTGCTGGGCGCCTTCCGCGAATTGCTGGGAGTGCATGTCTGGCGTCTGGCCGAGGCCTACGACATGGAAATCGAGGGCCGCCTCAACATGATCTTCCCCGGCTCACCGGAATAATTTGGAGAAAACCATGGCCGAGAACAGCTTCG
Source organism: Paramagnetospirillum magnetotacticum MS-1 (assembly GCF_000829825.1). NCBI lineage: Bacteria > Pseudomonadati > Pseudomonadota > Alphaproteobacteria > Rhodospirillales > Magnetospirillaceae > Paramagnetospirillum > Paramagnetospirillum magnetotacticum. The sequence continues at coordinate 294,906 of NZ_JXSL01000027.1, forward strand.
ACATCATCGTCATCGGCGGTGGCCCCGGCGGCTATGTCGCCGCCATCCGCGCCGCGCAATTGGGCATGAATACCGCTTTGGTGGAGCGCGAGCATCTGGGCGGCATCTGCCTCAACTGGGGCTGCATCCCCACCAAGGCCCTGCTGCGTTCCGCCGAGATCTACCGCAACATGCAGCATGCCGAGTCTTACGGCCTGTCGGCGCCCGGCGCCTCGTTCGACCTGGCCAAGATCGTGGCGCGCTCGCGCGGGGTTTCGGCCCAGTTGCAGGGCGGCATCAAGCATCTGCTGAAGAAGAACAAGGTCACGGTGATCGAGGGCACCGCCAAGCTGGCGGGTGGCGGCAAGGTGGCCATCGAGGGCAAGCCCACCATCTCCGCGCCCCACATCATCCTGGCGACGGGGGCGCGGGCCCGCATCCTTCCCGGTTTCGAGCCCGACGGCAAGTTCATCTGGACCTATAAGGAAGCCCTGGTTCCCGACACCATGCCCAAACGCCTGCTGGTCATCGGCTCGGGCGCCATCGGCATCGAGTTCGCCAGCTTCTTCAATGCATTGGGTGCACAGGTCACCGTGGCCGAGGCCATGGACCGTGTCTTGCCGGTGGAAGACGCCGAGATCAGCGCCATGGCCCAGAAGAGCTTCGAGAAGCAGGGCATGAAGATCCTGACCAGCGCCAATATCAAGGGGCTGAAGAAGAACGCCGCCGACGTCACTGTCACCATCGAGGCTGGCGGCAAGACCCAGGACATCACCGTCGATCGGATCATCACCGCCATCGGTATCGTCGGCAATGTGGAGAATATCGGTCTGGAAGGCACCAAGATCAGGGTGGAACGCACCCACGTCATCACCGATCCCTATTGCCGCACTGACGAACCGGGCATCTACGCCATCGGCGATATCGCAGGCGCTCCCTGGCTGGCTCACAAGGCCAGCCACGAGGCCATGATCTGCGTGGAAAAGATCAAGGGCTTGGCCGATGTCCATCCGTTGGACATGCGCAAGATTCCCGGCTGCACCTACTGCCATCCCCAGGTGGCCTCAGTGGGCCTTTCCGAGGCCAAGGCCAAGGACAAGGGCTATACGGTCAAGGTCGGCCGCTTCCCCTTCATGGCCAACGGCAAGGCCATCGCCTTGGGCGAGACCGAGGGCATGATCAAGACGGTGTTCGACGCCAAGACCGGCGAATTGCTGGGCGCCCATATGATCGGCGCCGAAGTCACCGAGATGATCCAGGGCTATGTGGTCGCCAAGACGCTGGAGACCACCGAGGCCGAGTTGATGCACACCGTCTTCGCCCATCCGACGCTGTCGGAAATGATGCATGAATCGGTTCTGGACGCTTATGGGCGGGCGGTCCACTTCTAATCGCTGATTTTCACCCCGAAGGCACGAAGGGCACGAAGAACAAGCAAAGGTTTCTTCGTGTTCCTTCGTGCCTTTGCGCCTTCGTGGTTCAGAAGTCCTTGACCCACGACCATTGCTGGACGATATCCAAGCCATGAACGACAAGCAGTCCCTGCGTCATCCCGAAAAAGCCCGCAAGCCGGACCAGATCAGTCCGCGCAAGCCCGACTGGATCAGGGTCAAGGCTCCGACCTCGGAAGAGGCGGCGGAAGTGCGCCGCCTGATGCGCGAAAAGAACCTGCACACCGTGTGCGAAGAGGCGGCCTGCCCCAATATCGGCGAATGCTGGAAGCACAAGCACGCCACCTTCATGATCCTGGGCGATACCTGCACGCGGGCCTGCGCCTTCTGCAATGTCAAGACCGGCAATCCCAAAGGTGCTGTCGATCTGGCCGAGCCCGAGCATCTGGCCGAATCGGTCAAGGCCATGGGGCTCAAACACGTCGTCATCACCTCGGTGGACAGAGATGATCTGGCCGATGGCGGCGCCTTCCAGTTCGTGGCCTGTATCGAGGCCATCCGCGCCTCGTCGCCTGAATGCACCATCGAGGTGCTGACGCCTGATTTTCGCGACAAAGGCGAGGGGACCGTCGAGCGCATCGCCATCGCCCGTCCCGATGTGTTCAACCACAATCTGGAAACCGTGCCGCGGCTTTATCCCGGCATTCGTCCCGGTGCCCGCTATTTCGAGTCCCTGCGCGTGCTGCAGCGGGCCAAAGCTGCGAACACTTCCATTTTCACCAAGTCAGGCATCATGGTGGGGCTGGGGGAGGAGCGGGCCGAGGTACTGCAGGTCATGGATGACATGCGCTCTGCCGGGGTGGATTTCATCACCATCGGCCAGTATCTTCAGCCGACCTTGAAGCATGTGGCGGTGTCGCGCTTCGTCACCCCCGACGAGTTCGAGGATTACCGCGCCCAGGCCCGCGCCAAGGGCTTTCTTATGGTGGCGGCCACGCCGCTGACCCGATCCAGCCACCACGCCGACCGCGATTTCGAGGCGCTGAAGGCCGAACGCCAGCGCCGCCAGGGGTAACCAGGGACCACCATGCCGACCCATGCCGAGCAGCGCGTTCTGCCTTATCCTCCGGAGAAGTTGTTTGAACTGGTGGCCGACGTGGCCCGGTACCCTGAATTCCTGCCTTGGTGCGTGGCGTCGCGCATCCGCTCACGCGATGGCGATGTGTTCTTCGCCGATCTGGTCATCGGCTTCAAGATGGTGCGCGAGCGCTTCACCTCCAAAGTGACGCTCACGCGGCCCGACCGCATCGACGTCACTTATACCGAGGGGCCGTTCAAGCATTTGAACAACCACTGGGTCTTCAAGCCCCATCCCGAAGGCACCGAGATCGATTTCTACGTGGATTTCGAGTTCCGGTCCAAGATGCTGCAGGCCCTGATCGGCGCTTTGTTCAACGAGGCGGTCAAGATGATGGTCGGGGCCTTCGAAAAGCGCGCCCGGCAGCTTTACGGGTAAATCACGCCACAACGGAAAAAGCCCCCGGCGGAGGATCATCGCCGGAGGCTTTTGCCCAGAGGTAGTGCCCCAAAAGTCACCCTCGGGCCCGTCTTTATGTCCCGTTCGTTCGTTCGAGGAGGGGACGGACTATGTAATTCGTGACGGGTTCAATCTAGGACCGGGTGGGGGGCTGCGTCTGTGAAGAGTCTCACATAGCGGTAAGACTCAATCCAGCGAGGTCAGGCCTTCCAGGGCGTTGACCTTGTTCAGGGTGATCTGGCCGCGCCCCAATGTCACGATTCCCGCCTGTTCCCATTTGGACAGCACCTTGTTGACGCTTTCCCGGCTGATGCCCAGATGGTCGGCGATTTCCTGCTGCGACAGCTTGATGGCCGAGGGGCCGCCCGCCTTGCTCTTGGTCCCCATGGTCTGGTCCAGCATCAGCAGATGCTTGGCCAGGCGGGAGGGAAGCGACAGGAAAACCATGTCTTCCAACTGGTTGTCGGCCTTGCGGATGCGGTCGCACAGCACCTCGATCAGGTGCAGGGCCTGGGCAGGATGCTTATGCAGGAAGGTGTGGACGTCCTTGCGCTCCAGCGCGATCAGCTCGGTGGCCTCCATGGCGGTGGCGTCGGCCGAGCGCTCCTTGCCGTCCAGGACGGCGATCTCGCCGAACAGCTGGCCCGGCTTGATCATGCCATAGGTGACCTCGCGGCCATCCGCCGACAGGACGCCGATGCGGATCAGTCCTTTGGCCAGCAGATAGAGACGGTCGCCGGGATCACCCTTGGAAAACAGGGTCTCGCGGGCGTCGATCTTGACCATCTTGGCGCGGGCGGCCAACTCATCCAGCAATTCGGGCTGAACAGAGGCAAACAGTGGCGTATTCGCCAGCATCTCGCGGCGACGCAAAGCTGAATCCGGCATGATCGAGCTTTCCCTCCCCACTCAGCCGGTGATACCGCGCCGCTTCAACCACGGCGCCAGCACGCCAATCATACCGCTACGGAACAGCAATACGCAAATCACGAAAATGACGCCCTGGATGATGATGACCCACGAGCCGATGCCAGCGAAGAAGTCCTGGATGGCCACCACCAGGAAGGCGCCCACCGTCGGTCCCAGAACGGTGCCAACGCCGCCCAGAAGGGTCATCAGCACCACCTCGCCTGACATGTGCCAGCTGACATCGGCCAGGGAGGCCAACTGGAACACCAGACTCTTCAGCGATCCGGCCAGTCCGGCGAAGGCGGCCGACAGGACGAAGGCGATCAGTTTGTAGCGGCTGACCTCATAACCCAACGAGATGGCGCGGGGCTCGTTGTCGCGGATGGCTTTCAGCACCTGGCCGAAGGGGGAATTGACCACCCGGTACAGAAACAGCAGCGAAAGGACGAACACCGCCAGCACGAAGTAATACATGGCCATGGTGTTGGACAGGTCGATCAGCCCGAACAGATGGCCGCGCGGCACGCCCTGGATGCCGTCCTCGCCATGGGTCATGGGGGCCTGCACCGCCACGAAAAAGCCCAACTGGGCAAGCGCCAGGGTGATCATGGCGAAATAGATACCCTGACGGCGGATGGCCAGCCAGCCGACCACGCCGCCCAGCACCGCTGCCGTGGCGACGCCCAATAGGATGGCGATTTCCGGGGTAAGGCCCCATTCCTTGGCGGTGAAGGCGGTGACATAGGCCGACCAGCCGAAGAACATGGCATGGCCAAAGGACAACAGCCCCACATAGCCCAGGAGTAGATTGAAGGCGGCGGCGAACAGGCCGAAGCACAGACCCTTCATCAAAAAGACCGGGTAGAAGATGAAGGGCAGAACCAGTCCCAGCCCAAGCAGTGCGAGGATGAAGGGCGTCTGGCGCGATGGCGGAGGGGCGTTGCTCATGGGTCAGGCTCCCTTGCCGAATAGCCCGGCGGGCTTGATCAACAGCACCACCACCATGACCATGAAGATCACTGTACTGGCCGCTTCCGGGTAGAAGACCTTGGTCAATCCCTCGACGATCCCCAGCATGTAGCCGGTGAGGATGGAGCCCATGATGGAGCCCATGCCGCCGATCACCACCACGGCGAAGACCACGATGATCAGGTCCGAGCCCATCTTGGGGCTGACCTGATAGATGGGGGCGGCCAACACGCCGGCGATGGCCGCCAGGGCGACACCGAACCCGTAGGTGAGCGTGATCATCAAGGGTACATTGATGCCGAAGGCCTGAACCAGGGTGGGGTTTTCCGTTCCGGCGCGCAGATAGGCGCCCAACTTGGTCTTTTCGATGGCGTACCAGGTGCCCAGGCACAGGACGAGGGAGGCGACCACCACCCAGCCGCGATAGATGGGCAGGAACATGAAGCCCAGATTCCATCCACCCGCCAGGGCTGGGGGCACGGCATAGGGCTGGCCCGACACGCCATAGCCTTCGCGAAACAATCCCTCGATGATCAGCGCCAGACCAAAGGTCAGCAGCAGGCCGTAGAGGTGATCCAGCTTGTAAAGGCGGCACAGCATGGTGCGCTCGATGATGATGCCGATGACCGCCACCACCAGGGGGGCGGCGATGAGGGCGCCCCAGTATCCCAGTCCCAGGAAATTCAGCGCCAGCCAGGCCACGAAGGCGCCCATCATGTAAAGGGCGCCGTGGCTGAAATTGATGATGTTGAGCAGCCCGAAGATCAGCGCCAGCCCCAGGCTGAGCATGGCGTAGAAGGCGCCGTTGATGAGACCCAGCAGCAATTGCCCGAACAGGGCCTGGGTCGGTATGCCGAGAATGGTCATCATGGCGGTAAGGGCTCCCCCTGGACAGGAAGGGACGCCGGGTCACCCCGGCGTCCCGGCCTCGATGCTACTTCTTCACCAGCGAGCAGGTGCTTTCGGACAGAGGCTGATAGGCCTCGTCACCCGGAATGGTGCGGACGATCTTGTAGTAGTCCCAGGGCCCCTTGGACTCGGACGGCTTCTTGACCTGGGCCAGATACATGTCGTGGACCATGCGGCCATCGGCGCGGATCTTGCCGTTCTTGGCGAAGAAGTCGTTGATGGGCAGCTTGCGCATCTCGTCGGCCACCTTGATGCCTTCGTCGGTCTTGGCGGCTGCTGCGGCCCGCAGGTAATGCAGAACCTGGGAATAGGTGCCCGCATGGACCATGGACGGCATTTTGCCATTGCCCATCTTCTCGGACCAGCGCTTGGACCAGGCGCGCGTCTGGTCATCCATGTCCCAGTAGAAACCGGTGGTCAGCATCATGCCCTGAGCGGTTTCAAGGCCCAGCGAGTGGATGTCGGTGATGAACACCAAAAGACCGGCCAGTTGCTGGCCCGCCTGGGTGATGCCGAATTCCTTGGCCTGCTTGATGGCGTTGATGGTGTCGGCGCCCGCATTGGCCAGACCGATGATCTGGGCGCCCGATGCCTGGGCCTGGAGCAGGAAGGACGAGAAGTCGGAATTGGGGAAGGGGTGCTTGACCGCGCCCTTGACCTCGCCGCCATTGGCCTTAACCACCTTCTCGGTCTGGGCCTGGAGGTTGTGGCCGAAGGCATAGTCGGCGGTGAGGAAGAACCAGGTCTTGCCGCCGTTCTTCACCACAGCATTGCCCGTGCCGTTGGCCAGGGCGTAGGTGTCGTAGGTCCAGTGAAAGCCGGTGGGCGAGCATTTGTCGTTGGTCAGCGGCGTGGATGCGGCGCCCGAGACCAGATCGATCTTGCCCTTTTCCTTGGACACTTCGCGCACCGCGATGGCGGCGGCCGTGGTCACCAGTTCGGCGATCACGTCCACCTGTTCGGTGTCATACCATTTGCGCGCGATGCCCGAGGCGATATCGGCCTTGTTCTGATGGTCAGCCGAGATCAATTCGATGGGCTGGCCGTTGATCTTGCCGCCGAAATCGTCGATGGCCATCTGGGCGGCGACAATGGTGCCCTTACCCGCCAGATCGGAATAGGTTCCCGACAGGTCGGTGAGTACGCCGATCTTGACCTTGCCGTCGCTGTACTGGGCATGCGCCATGCCGGTGGACAGGGCCAGCGCCGCGGCGCCGAGCAGAAGCCTCTTCATCACCATGTTGTACGTCCTCCCATTGGTGTTAAACGCCGAGATAAGTCTTCAGCTTTTCCATATTGGCCGCCAAGGCTTCGTTGGGGATCATGTCGATCACCTGCCCGTGCTCGACCACGTAATGGCGGTCGGCGACGGTGGCGGCGAAGTGAAAATTCTGTTCCACCAGCAAGATGGTGAAACCTCTCTCTCGTAAGGTACGGATGATGTCGCCGATATGCTGAACGATGACCGGGGCCAAGCCCTCGGTGGGCTCGTCCAGCAGCAGCATATCGGCGCCGGTGCGCAGGATCCTGGCGATGGCCAGCATCTGCTGCTCGCCGCCTGACAGTTTGGTTCCCTGGCTGGAGCCGCGCTCCAACAGGCGGGGGAAGAGGGCGTAGACCTCGTCCAAGGGAAGGCCGCCCGGCTTGATGATGGGGGGCAGCACCATGTTCTCTTTCACGGTCAGCGAGGAGAAGATGCCGCGCTCTTCCGGGCAATAAGCCAGACCCAGCCGCGCGATGCGGTTGGACGAGAGAGTGATGGTCTCGGTGCCCTGGTATTTCACCGAACCGGCGCGCTTGCCCACGATGCCCATGATGGAGCGCATGGTGGTGGTCTTGCCGACGCCGTTGCGGCCCAGCAGGGTGACCACTTCGCCCTTGGGCACGTCGAAGCTCATGCCATGCAGCACATGGGATTCGCCGTAATGGGCGTGCAGATCCCTGACGGAAAGGAGAATTTCGGACTCAGCCATGGCCTGCCGCTCCGTGCCCAGATCCCATATAGGCTTCGACCACCTCGGGATTGTCGGTGATCTCGGCATAGCTGCCCTCGGCCAGGACCCGGCCCAGCTTCAGCACCGTGATGGTGTCCGAGAGGTCGGCGACCACCGAGAGGTTATGCTCCACCATCAAGATGGTGCGGTTGGCCGATACCCGGCGGATCAGTTCCGCGGTGCGCTTGACGTCCTCAGTCCCCATGCCTGCCATGGGCTCGTCCAGCAGCAGCATCTCGGGGTCCAGCGCCAAGGTGGTGGCGATTTCCAGCGCCCTTTTGCGGCCATAGGACAATTCACCGGCCGGGGTGTCGCGATATTGGGCGACCCCCACATCCTCGATCAGTTCCTCGGCGCGGGCGTTGAGTTCGTCAAGACACCGGTCAGACCGCCAGAACTGGAACGACTTGCCCTGGCGGCGCTGCAGCGCGACGCGGACGTTTTCCAGAACCGTCAAATGGCCGAACACCGCCGAGATCTGGAACGAGCGAACCATGCCCTGGCGCGCGATGGCGGCCGGTTGGGTGTGAGTGATGTCGGTGCCGTTGAACAGGATCTGGCCCCGCGTGGGCGTCAGAAATTTGGTCACCAGATTGAAGCAGGTGGTCTTGCCCGCGCCATTGGGGCCGATCAGCGCGTGGATGGTGTGGCGGCGAATCTTGAGATTAACGTCGGACACGGCGACGAAACCCCTGAACTCCTTGGTCAAGGAGCGGGTCTCGACGATGAAGTCGTCTCCCATGCGGACACCTCCCTGCGGCGACCTTATCGGGCGATCGCGCGCGGGAGTTTTTCCCGTCTGCCCGGACGCCTGAATATTATTCATTAAATAAGGCCATCAAAATCGCACCCTGTCAAAGCATGGAATTACCGGACAAGGCTCATCGGGTGAATACCGTATCTCAAGGCTAGATCCCCAATTCCCGCGAGTCGAAATCTGTGATCTCCTCGAGAAGGAATGAGGGAATTGACCCTCCCTTTTACAAGGGGGCCGTCATAAGCCTGTGGTGACCGGTCAAGTCTATGCCCGCTTCCTGCCAGATCCCGTGCTTGTCCCAGGTGTCCCTTGGCATTGACCGACTCTGTCTGCGGGGGGGCCGCAACCTACTCTTGGCGAACTCGGCGGAATGCCGTATGAAGTCCAACTTGGCTGATCGCCGTCGGTGATCGGGCAGGGGGGCTGTCGTGCCCGCCCAAGGGACGGATTGGGTGTGTAGTCAGGCTTTGCGGCCGGTAGGGGGCGCAAGGCGGTATATAAGGAACATGAAGTGAAGATGAGCGGATTGCCCGAAGCACAGGGACTCTATGACCCGCGCCACGAACACGATGCCTGCGGTGTCGGCTTCATCGTCGATATCAAGAACCGCAAGTCGCATGACATCGTCCGCGACGGCCTCGAGATCCTGGTCAATCTCACCCATCGTGGCGCCGTTGGCGCCGATCCCAAGGCCGGTGACGGCGCGGGTATCCTGATTCAAATGCCCGATGCGTTTCTACGCGACGAGGCCGCCAAACTGGGCATTACCCTACCGCCCGAGGGCGCCTACGGCGCTGGCTGTGTGTTTCTGCCCCAAGACGCCGCCATCCGTAAGGCCTGTGAGGCTCATTGTGAGGCTCTGGTGAAGGCCGAAGGCCAGATCCTGTTGGGCTGGCGCGACGTCCCTACCGATTCGTCCAGCCTGGGCTATTCCGTGCTGCCCACCGTGCCGGTGGTGCGCATGGTGTTCATCGGCAAGGGTGAGGGCGTGGCCGACCAGAACGCTTTCGAGCGCAAGCTGTTCGTCATCCGCAAACAGGTATTCAACAAGGCCCCCGAAGGGTCCGAGCGTGATTTCTACATTCCGTCGCTGTCGACCCGCACCCTGATCTACAAGGGCATGCTGCTGGCCGATCAGGTGGGCGTGTTCTACAAGGAACTGAGCGACGAACGCATGGTCAGCGCGCTGGCCATGGTGCATCAGCGCTTCTCCACCAATACCTTCCCCTCCTGGCGTCTGGCCCATCCGTTCCGCATGATCAGCCATAACGGCGAGATCAACACGCTTCGCGGCAATCTGAACTGGATGAATGCGCGGCGTCAGACCATGGAATCCAGCGTTCTGGGCGATGATCTGGCCAAGCTGTGGCCGCTGATCCCCGAAGGCCAGTCAGATTCCGCCTGTTTCGACAACGCCTTGGAACTCCTGGTCATGGGCGGCTATCCGCTGGCCCATGCCATGATGATGCTGATCCCCGAAGCGTGGTCGGGCAATCCGCTGATGGACGAGAAGCGCAAGGCCTTCTACGAGTACCATGCCGCCCTGATGGAGCCGTGGGACGGCCCGGCGGCGGTGTGCTTCACCGATGGCCGCCAGATCGGCGCGACGCTGGACCGCAACGGCCTGCGTCCGGCCCGCTATCTGGTGACCAAGGACGACAAGTTCATGATGGCTTCCGAGATGGGTGTGCTGCCCATCGCCGAGGACCGCATCAAGAAGAAGTGGCGCCTGCAGCCCGGCAAGATGCTGCTGATCGACCTGGAACAAGGCCGCATCATCGACGATTCCGAGATCAAGGCCCAACTGGCCAATGACAAGCCCTATGCCGAGTGGCTGGCCCAGTCGCAGATCATGCTGGAAGACCTCGACATTCCGGTCGAGACGGTCAAGGCCGATCCGGCCACCCTGCTGGACCGTCAGCAGGCCTTCGGCTACACCCAGGAAGATGTGAAGTTCCTGCTGCACCCCATGGCCGTGACCGGCCAGGAAGCGGTGGGCTCCATGGGCACCGATACGCCCATCGCGGTGCTCTCGGCCAAGCCGAAGCTGCTGTTCAACTACTTCAAGCAGTGCTTTGCCCAGGTGACCAATCCGCCCATCGATTCCATCCGCGAGGAATCGGTGATGAGCCTGGTCTCGCTGATTGGTCCGCGTCCCAATCTGCTGGGCCTGGACAAGGATGGCGGCCACGCCAA